>CAZMWG010000101.1:0-10415 GCA_964569925.1 uncultured Halobacteriales archaeon
CGGGCCGAGTCCCCGTTCTACCCCGTCCCGTCCCAGTGTCGTCGGGCCGAGTCCCGGTCACATTCCGGCTCGAAGTCGTCCCGCCGGAGCCGCCGTCTCACTCCAGCAGGTCGCCGAGCACCTTCGACTGGGCGGCGGCGAGGTGTTCCGACAGCGTCGACACGGAGATGTCGAGCGCGGCGGCCACCTCGCTGGCGTTGGCGCCTTTCGGGTACTCGAAGTAGCCCATCTCGGTCGCCGTCTCCAGCACCTCCCGCTGGCGGTCGGTGAGCCGGCCGCGGTCGACCACCACCGCCTCGCGCTCGCCGGCGTCGCCGTCGTGACCCAGCGAGCGCAGCGTCACGTCGCCGTAGGTCTCGTCCACGTGGTCGACCACCTCCCGGACCGCGGCGACGTCGTCGGCGTGGAAGGTCAGCACCAGTCGCCCGTCCTCGGCGCGGATGTCGCTCAGCGGCGCGCCGAACCGTTCGACGGCGTCACAGACACACGGCGGGCGCTCCTCGCGGACGAACCGGTAGCGGGTCCGCTCGCCCTCGAACACCGGCTCCGCGGTCGTCTCCGCGTCCGGCGACGCGACGAACTCCTCGACCACCTCGCCGTCGCCGCCCGTGGTCCGGTCGACCGTCGTGACCGCCTCGCCGGACTCCGTGGCCGTCACGACCGGACAGCCGGCGGGGTCGTCGACGGCCAACTCGACACGGATACCCGAGTCCATACCGAACGTTACCGACACACCTCACAAAACGGGGCCACCCCGTTCCCAGCGTCTGGGAAGCGCGGCCGTCGGTCGGGGTCGCCGACCCGCCGGCGAGGAGCTTCCGCCGAACGGGGGTCCACGGCGTCCGCCGGCGGGAACGGCGGGACACGACGGACAGCGTTTTGTTCCTCGACGTCGACCGAACTGACCGATGACACGAGCGCCGCTGGAACGGGCGAACCGGGCGCTACTGGCGGCCATCGAGACCCCGCCGGACTCGGGTCGGGAGGAGCGGCTCGACGAGTTGGCCGCCCGCCTGTGGTTCCTCGCGCGCGAGCGGCCCGCGGAGGCCGACACCGGCCGGCTGGCGTCGATCGAGCACTCGCTGGACCGGCTCGCGGCCGAGTGTCACCCCCGCCGGGCCCGCCTGGTCCGGGACGCGCGCGACCACCTGCGGGAGTCCCGCCGACGGGTCGACGTGGTCTGACCGCCGCGGGGTCCCAGCCGGGATCCGCAGGACCGCCGGCGTGCCGGCCCGCTCTCCGGGACCGATCCCGGCGCGGACGACGTTGGCCGCACATGTTCGGGAAAAGAGCCGGGCGGTCGGACCGAGTACGTCCGGACACGTGCCACGCGCCAGAGTCAGACTCACGGTGCCGGAGGCGGTGTGGATCGGGGCGCTGTCGCGGCGCCACCCGGACGCGGAGTTCCGGATCCTGGCGGCGCCGACCGGCGGCGACGACTGCCTCGGGCTGGCGGAGGTGACCCACGACGACCTGCCGGGCGTGCTGGACGCGATGGACGACCGGGAGGCGGTGGTGGCCCTGGAGGTCCTCCGGCGCCGGGACGACACCGCCCTGGTCCGGTTCGAGACCACCCGGCCGTCGTCGCTCGCGCCGGTCCGGAGGTCGGAGGTGCCCCTGGAGACGCCGTTCACGCTCCGCGACGGGGAGGCCGCCTGGGAGATCACCGCCCCGCGGGAGCGGCTGTCGGCGCTGGGCGAGGAGCCCGACCGCCTCGGTGTCCCGTTCAGCGTCGAACGGATCACCCGGCGCGCCGGCGCCGAGCAGCCACTCACGGACACCCAGCTCGAGTTGGTCCGCACCGCGGTCGAGGCCGGCTACTACGACACCCCCCGAGAGTGCTCGCTGACGGAGCTGGCCGAGACCGTCGGGATCGCCAAGTCCACCTGCAGCGAGACGCTCCACCGCGCTGAGGGGAAGATCGTCGAGCGGTTCGTCGAGGACACCGGGTGAGCGACCCGCCGCCGAGGCGGCGGACTCCCGCCCGAACGCCGAGCCGGAGCGGGCGGGTCCGCCGGGATCGCCCCGGCCCCCCGATCGCCCGGACCGCGTCCCCACCCCGAGACGTGCCCGCTCCGCCCCGTGAACCGCCGGTAGCCGGCCTGTGTCGGGTTCTTTAAGTAGGCCCGCGAGAGTTCTGTGGTATGAGCGACGCGTTGCACAGCGTGCCGGCGGCCGTCGAGACGCTGCTCGGCGCGCCGTTTCTGGCCGTCGCGGGCGTCGTCGCCGGCCTCCCCCTGGGGGCCGTCGTCGTGGTGACGACCGTGATCCCCTTCTTCGGGCCGCTCTACCTCCTTGGGCTCGCGCTGCCGGTCGTGCTGGCGGCGCTGTTGGTCCCCGTGGCGGTCGCCGTCGAGGGGGACGCCGACCCCTCCCGGCTGGCGCGGGCGGTTCGGGACCGGTTCGGGCCGCTGTTGGGCGTCTACCTGCTCGTCGTCGCCGCCGTGGCGGTCGTCGCGCTGGCGGCGACGCTGACCGCGGTCGCGGTCGCGGGTCCGGACGCCGTCGGCGCCTGGGTGGCCGAGTGGGGGGTCAGCGGTCGGGCCGACCCGCTGGCGCTGGTCCTGCTGGTGCCCTTCGCCGTCGCGGCGGTCGCGGTGGCGACGCTCGCGCAGTTCGCCGCCGCGCTGCTGGCGCTGGGCCGCGAGCGGTCGGTCCGGCGGGCGGTCGACCGCAGCACGCGCCTCGTCGCCGCCGCGCCCGCCGACTCGCTGCTGGCGTTCGTCGTCCGCCTCGCGCTGTCGGCTGCCCCCCTCGCGGTCGCCTGGGCCGTCGCGGTCACGGTCGACCTCTCGGCGCCCGTCGCCTGGGCCGGCCTCGGGGTCGCCGGCGGCGCCGGGCTCCTCCTGTGGGCCGCCCACCATGCGACCTACGTGCGTCGCCGCGTCGACGGCTGAGCTTTTCCGCCTCGCACGCCGAGCGCCCGTATGGCTCCCGACCCCGACGACGCCGACCCCGGCGACCCCGACACGGAGAAGCAGGAACTTCGCGAGCGAGTCTGGGACGAACTGGAGGAAAGCGGGGACGCTCGTTTCCCGTTTCCACCCCACGGCCGGATCCCGAACTTCGCGGGCGCCGACGAGGCGGCCGACCGCCTCGCCGCGACCGCGGCCTGGACCGCGGCGGAGGCGGTCAAGGCCAACCCGGACGCCCCCCAGCTACCGGTCCGGCGGGCCGCCCTCCGGGCCGGGAAGACCCTCTACGTCGCCGTCCCGCGCCTGCGCGAGCCCGAGCCGTTCCTCCGTCTCGACCCCGCCACGGTCGAGGACGTCGACGACGCGACAACGGTGAGCGGGATCTCCGAGCACGGCGTCCCCGTCGCGCCGGCGGCCGTCGAACCGATCGACCTGATCGTCTCCGGCAGCGTGGCCGTCACGGAGAGGGGCGCCCGGATCGGCAAGGGCGAGGGGTACAGCGACCTGGAGTTCGGCCTCCTGCGGGCGTTCGACCGCGTTGACGACGCCACCACGACCGTCACGACGGTCCACGGCCGCCAGGTGGTCGAGACCGCCCCGACCGACGCCCACGACGTGCCGATGGACCTGGTGGTGACCCCCGAGCGGACGGTCGAGACCGCCGCCGGGGCGAAACCCGCGGGGATCGACTGGGACCTGCTCGACGCCGAGCGACGCGCGGAGATCCCCGTGCTGGAACGGCTGGCGTGATCCGCCCGGCCGGTCCGTCGACCGCACCTGTCACTTGCTTGAGGGTCAAGCACAAGAGCGATCCGCGTCTAGTCGAACTCATGCAAGCGAAGCCGGAGTACCGCGACCGCGACGAGACGGAGGTCGCGGTGCTCGACGCCCTCGCGGACCGGCCACAGGAGGGGATGACGGTGTTCGAGATCCGCTCTCACGTCGACGCCGACATCGACAGTCTGGAGGCGGCACTGGAGTCGCTCAAACACGACGACCTCATCGAGGCCACCAACGACGACCAGCGGACGGTCATCGTCCCGGACGACTCCGTCGTCGGCGCCGTCGAGTCCGACGAGGAGGGGTCGTTCATCGACGAGATCCGCCGCCGGCTCCCCCTGTAGGTCGTCTCCGAGACACCTCCCGACTCCGGTCCACCGACCCTCCCGACCTCGGTCCGCCGACCGCCCTGACATCGGTCCGTCGACTCTCCGATCCCGGCTTGTCGATCCTCTCTACCCCAGTCGACCGACTCTCCGATCCCGGCCTGTCGATCCTCTCGACTCCGGTCCACCGGCCCTCCCGACTCCGGTCCGCCGACCTCCCGACCCCGTCGTCGGTCCGCTCTCAGTCCGCGCTCGGCGTCGCGGCGCAGTTGTTCGGTCCCAGTTCCAACTCGAAGGCCGTCTCGTCGTCGGGGGCCTCGGTCCCGAGGTTCGCGGCGATGATCCGCTCGAAGTTGGCCGGCCGGGGCGGCATGTCGCCACAGACTCGCTCGACGAACGTCGTCTCGTCGACGTCGAAGGCCCACAGCGACGCCCGCAGTTCGCCCAGGGTCGCGGCGTAGCCACCGCCCTCCCGCGGGGTCGACCCGGGACCGTAGTGGCCCGGCGCGACCGTCGTCGCGTCGTCGAACGCCGCCAGCCGCTCGGTCAGCGTCCGGTACAGCTCCCGGGCGAGTTCGGGCGCGCCCTCGTCGCCGGCCTCCAGGTCCGGCCGGGCGACGCTCTCGACGAACAGGCTGTCCCCGGTCAGCAGGAGGTCGCCGACGGCGACGCCGGTCGTGCCGGTCGTGTGGCCCGGCAGCGCGACCGCCCGGAGCGCCGTCCCGCCCAGCGGGAGTGCCTCGCCGTCCGCGACGGTCCGGACGTCGAAGGTCACCCCGCGGTCGACGGCGGCCGCCGACGTGACGGGCTCGGCGTCGCTCGCCGCCGCGACGGCGCGGACGCCGCTGAAGTGGTCGGCGTGGACGTGCGTGTCGATCGCGTACCGCAGGTCGGCGCCCCGTTCGGCGGCGTCCGCGGCGTACCGGTCGGCGAACGCCCGGAGCGGGTCCACGACCGCCGCCTCGTCGCCGGCGACGACGAGATAGCCCAGACAGCCCGAGGAGGGGCGGCGGTACTGGACGACGGTCGGGTCGACGGATAGCTCGGCGGTCTCGTACACCCGCGCCCAGCCGCGCATCCCGTCGGCGAGGTTCCGGGCGTCGTAGCCGGCCTCGGCGAGGACGGCGGCGACGTAGGCGCTGGCCTCGCCGCGGCCACAGACCACCGTGATCGGCCCCTCGCCGTCGATCCGCTCGGCGAAGCCGTCGACGT
The DNA here is from genome assembly GCA_964569925.1 of uncultured Halobacteriales archaeon. Lineage (GTDB taxonomy): Archaea > Halobacteriota > Halobacteria > Halobacteriales > Haloarculaceae > CAZMWG01. Next base: position 5,234 of record CAZMWG010000101.1, read on the forward strand.
CGCCGGTGACCTCGGCCTGCAGCGCCCGCGCGAACGGGAGTTGGGTGGCGACCACCCCCGCCCCGTCGATCGACCAGGCCTCGAACTCGTCGCGGTCGCGCACGTCCAGCAGGCGCACGGGCTCGCCGGCGTCGATCCGTCTGGAAAGCGCCGCCGGCGACACCGTCTCGGGCTCCTCGGGCGGGTCGGGGTAGTCGCCGCCGTCGGGCTCGCCGCCGCGACCGGGATCCGGGTCGTTCATAGCCGGACTACGCCCGGGGACGGCATAACTCGCCGGGCGAGTCCGGCGGAGCGCCGACCGGGGCGACGCCCCGTCCGGCGAACCGCCCGACGGAGGGAGTCGTGTGAACGGGCCCCGTGGCCGCGGGGGCCGCACGATCGACGGGAACACGGGAGTTAAGAACCCTGACGTTCGACCCACGGACATGACGGACCTCCTCACCGACGCGTTGGCCGACGAGATCGTCACGACCGCGCGGACGGCGATCGGCGACTCCCTGCGGTCGGTGGTCTACTTCACCCGGGCCAACTACGAGCAGCTGTACCTCCGGGAGGACCTGGAGCGGGACGCGGACCTCAACGACTTCGTCGGCCACGAGTGGCGCGGCTACAAGGACACGGACAACGCGTACGGGGAGGAGTCCGAACTCGGGGAGTACCGGTTCACGGTGCGGGCGTTCGACAACGGCTACCTGCTGCGGGTGGCCACCGAGCGCCAGGGCGTGCTCGTGACGACCGACGGGATCTCGATGGGCGACTACGAGGCGGCCGCCACGGCCGTCGAGAATCTGATCCGCGAGCACGCGGGCGAGGGTCGGCGCTGATCACGCGGGCGACGTAACGGTTTTGTCCCGGCGGGCGGACTGTCAGCCGTGACGCTCGACCCGGTCCACGTCGACGGGATCGCCCGCCTCGCCGGCCGGCTGGAGCGCGGCGTCGACGCGGAGGATCACCGGGCATACGCCGAGACCGTCTGGGAGGAGTTTCTCGACCCGCTGTACCGCGACGGACGACCGGTCCTGGAGCCGCTGGGCGAGCGCCGGCGGCTGAAGGTCGACGTCGCCGAGGCGGCGCTGGACGAGCGACCCTTCCCCACACAGCACGGGCTCGACTCGGGGACGATCAACCCGACCACGTTCAAGAACGGGCTGGTGCTCGACGTCGCGCAGGCCGCGATGAGCGCCGTCCCCTCGGACCTGGAGCTCCACCGCGGCCGGACCATCGTGATGACCGCCCACACGAACGACGTCGGGGCGACGATGGACGGCGACTGGCGGATGGACGACGACGGCTACGTCCGCAAGCGGATCCTCCGGACGCCCCGCGTGGACCGCTACGAGCGCGACGTCGTCCACGCGCTGGCGCTGTACATGGCCGAGAGCGAGCACGCCCTCGAGGGGGCCGACGTCGTCGAGGACCTGCTGGTGCTCGACGGGCCGATCTACCCCACGGGCCTGCTGCGCTGGGCCGACCACGACCCCGAACTCGCGGACCTGCTGGTCGGCGACACCGTCCGCGGGGTGATCGGGAGCTACGTGTCGCTCGTCGAGCGGTTCGCCGAGCGTGGCGTGCCGCTCGTGGGCTTCGTGAAGTCGACGACCTCGAAGGCGATCACGCGGACGCTGCGTGCCGAGCAGGGGTCGGCGCCGTGGGCCAACGACGCCGCCCTGTTCCGGCAACTGCTGGAGCGCCGCTCCGACGGCGAGCGCGACACCGACGCGTTGACCTGCACCTGCTGGTTCCGCTCGCGGCTGGGCGTCGACCGGCCGATGTCGGTCCACGGCGACGCGCTGGGCGTCGGGCGGTCGCTGGACCCGGAAGCCTACGAGGTCACCTTCTTCCTGCTGTACGACCCCCGCGAGGACCTGGTCTACCGCGTCGAGGCCCCCTACGTTGTAACGCGCGACGCGGCGACCCGAGAGGCCATCCGCCGGCAGGCGCTGGGCGACGTGGCCGCCGAGCGGGGACCGCCGCCGGCGATCGGCAAGGCCGACGAACTGGCCCGGATCGGCGCCGAGGAGAAGGCGGCGCTGCGCGAGGAGATGGAGCGGCGGTTCGACAGCGAGCGCCAGCGCGAGTACGACGACGTCCGCTGGGGCGTCAGCTTCGAGGAGGTGTAGTCACGCGAGTCCGAGCGACCGGCTCGGGCGCCGATCAGGAGAGGCCGGCGTCGCGCCGCGGCGCCATCTCGTCGGCCTCGACGTGTTCGATCTCGACGTCCTCGGGGTCGACGCCCACGCGGGCGAACTGCGTCCGGAGGTGGTCCTCCGCGGCCGCGACGGCCCGGTCGCGGGTCTCGAACCCGCGGGGCATCGGCGACTCGAAGGCGACGTTGAGCTCCCGGCCGCCGATCGTCTGTGCCTGGCCACCGCTGGCCACCTCGTAGAACGAGTCACACACCCACACGTACGGCGCGCCCTCGTCGGGCGCCCCCTTGAACGAGGGAGCGGTCTCGCCCCGCTCGTACAGCGTTCCGGTGAGCGCCGTACCGCCGGCGCTCCCGCGTATCAGCATCATGTGCCGGGTAGGCCGCACAGCGGCATAAGCTTCCCGTGGCCGGACTCGCCCGCGTCCGGTCCGGCGGCGCGGGCCTCCGGAACTGCGATCCACCGCCTGCGACGGCTCAGCGTGTCAGGTCGACGACGACGGGGAGGTGATCCGAGGGGTAGCGGTCGTCGTCGCGGTCGGTGACGACCGCGTGCGAGCGGACCTCCAGGTCGTCGCTGGCGAAGACGTGGTCGATGCGGCGATCGGGGAGCAGGTCGTGGAAGTCCGTCCGGCTGGTGTCGGGGCCGTGGCGGTGGGTGGCGACCTCGGCAGCCGGCCGGAGCTCGCGACCGCCGTCGAGGGGGGCGCCGTCCAGCGCCGCGTGGGGCGGGTCACCGGCGAGACAGTTCATATCGCCGGTCAGGAGCGCCGGAGCGGACCCGGCGTGCCCGGCCAGCCGCTCGGCGACCAGCTCGGCGCCGGCGAGACGCGCCCGGGGACCCTCGTGGTCGAGGTGAGTGTTGAGCAACACGACCTCGCCGTCGTCGTCGGCCAGCCGGACCCACGTCGCCACCCGTGGGTGGGTGGCGTCCCAGCCCGGACCGGGCTCGCCGGGCGTCTCCGAGAGGTGGAAGGTGGCGCCGCCGCGGCGGTCGAACCGGTCGGTCCGGTAGCCGACGGCGGTGTGTTCGGCGGACTCGTCGGCCCCCCGAGAGTCGCCGACCCACTCGTACTCCGGCAGCAGCGTCGCCAGCTCGCGGAGCTGGTGGTCGAGAGGCTCCTGGACGCCGATCACGTCCGGCGCGTGGTAGCGGATCGTGCCCGCGACCAGCCGGCGGCGGTGTGGCCAGGCGTCGGCGCCGTCGACGGCGGCGTCGAGCCTGACGTTGAACGTCGCGACCCTGATCATCGACGGACCCACGACGGCGACCGTCGAAAGCGTGTCGGCCGCCGCCCGCTCGACGACGGCCCCGGACGGGTTGAGGACGACCCCGACACGAACGTGACGAGGAGTCGACACGCGGGACGGGACGGCCGGCGGACGCCGGACGGGACCGTAGGGCTGCGAGCGGGGGAAACGCGTTTGTCGCGGGAGGACGACGGGTCGGTATGTCCGACCTCGGGGACTTCACCGACTTCGACGACACCGGCGCCGACGGGGACGACGGCGACGGGACCGACGGCGACGCGTCGGCGGGCGACCCGACACCGACCGACGCGGTCGGCGACGTCGGGACGGCGGCAGACGGGGAGACCGAGGACGACCCCTTCGAGGAGGTGGCCACCGAGCCCGCAGGCGCCGACCGCGGGCTGGGGGTGTTGTCGGCCTCCCAGGGGCTGACGATCAGCGAGGACGAGCACGACACCTGCCTGCGTGCGTACGTGACGGCGGGCAACCGGGCGGCGGTGCGGATCGGCAAGTACCTGCTCGCGCCGTACCCGGACGGCGAACGGCTGTTCTGTCGGATCGCCGCCCTGGAGTACGCCCGGGAGTTCCGGGCCGACGACGCCACCGAGATCCACGCCCGCCGGGCGATGCGCTCGCGGGGGATCGACGAGCAGGACTTCAAGTTCATCGCCGAACTGGAGCCCGTCGCCGTGCTGTACGAGGACGACGGGGAACTGCGCCGGCGGATGACCGACCGGGTGCCCAAACCCGAGACGATCGTGCGCCAGGCCACCGACGAGACGGAGATCAAGACCGGTCTGAAGATCCCCGAGGACGGGATCTTCCTGGGACACCTGTCTGTCGGCGGCGAGGTCGTCGAGACCGCGGCCGAACCGCCCACCATCGACTACCGGCTGAACGACGACTACGACGACGGCGACCCGCTGGTCTTCCGTCACACGCTCGTGGCCGGCGGCACGGGGTCGGGGAAGACCCACGCCTCGAAGAACGTCCTCCGGCAGTACCTCGCCGACGGGCGCACCTACCCCGTGGGGGACCGCGAGGTGCGCCCGGCGCTGGTGATGTTCGACCCGCAGGACGAGTACGCCCAGATGCACGACGACGGCGACCTGCCCGCCGACTTCCGCCGGCGCTGTGACCGCGAGGGGATCGCCCACGGCGGCCACGAGGACACCGTCGCCTTCGTCCCCGAGGTGGGGGGCGCGAGCTACGCCGCGAGCCACCACCGCGCCGAGCAGGTCTCGTTCACCATCCCGTTCTCGATGGTGTACGGCGACCCGTGGCTGATCGCCGGCAGTTCGCTCAACGACAACCAGTACGACGCCCTGCGCTACCTGTTGAAGCGGTTCCGCCGAGAGTACGGCCGCGGAGGCACTTACGACCAGTTCACCACCTTCCTCGACGACCCGGCGCTCCGGGAGGAGTTGGACGAGAACGGCCGGGTCCACGAGGCGACCTTCGACGCCGTGAAGCGGCGCGCGCTGGGCTTCGACGACGTGTTCGATCGGGACGCCCGGCCGATCACCGACCTGGTCGACCGGTTCGTCCGGCCGGGCGGGATCTCGGTCGTTCCCACCTACCACGTCACCGACTCGCGCACCCGGGAGACGATCGTGCTGGCGCTGTCGAGCCTGCTGGTCGACGAGAAGCTCTCGAACGACCCCCGGTACGAGCGCATCGAGCAGACCCCGCTGATCCTCGGGATGGACGAGGCCCACAACTTCCTCACGGACGCCGACAGCGTCCAGGCCCGGAAGGTGATCGGGAAGTTCACCGAGGCCGCAA
>CAZMWG010000102.1:0-10399 GCA_964569925.1 uncultured Halobacteriales archaeon
CGATGTAGGTGTCGGTCTGCTCGACGTAGGCCTCGGGCTGGTAGTAGTCGTAGTAGGATACAAAATATTCTACTGCATTATCCGGGAATAGATTCCGAAATTCCTCATAGAGTTGGGCCGCTAAGGTTTTGTTGTGAGCAATAACCAACGTCGGCGTCTGTAATTCTTCAACTACCCAAGAGACAGTATTCGTCTTGCCCGACCCCGTCACGCCCAGCAGGGTCTGTTCGTCCATCCCGCGCCGGAAGCCGTCGACCAGCTGCTCGATCGCCGCGGGCTGGTCGCCCGCCGGCTCGAACGGGGCGTCGACGCGGAACCGCCTGTCCACGTCCGGTCTGTCCACCGAGAGGGGGCCGCCGGCGTCGCTCATCGTCCGTAACAGGGGCCCCGCGCACTTGAGCCGTGCGGGCCGGCGCGCTCTACCACGGACATTGATGTGTCGGGAGCCCGACGTTCGGTGCGTGACCGCCACGGCCCAGACCCTCGTCGAGCGGCTCAAGAGCCGGGTGGGGGACGACCTCAGAAGCGTCGCGCGGTACGACGAGTCGGGCTACGAACTGGTGTACCTGCGCGACGACGTGGCCGAGCAGTACGACGACGAGCGGCTCGACGACATCTTCGAGAACCTGCGCATGGAGGCGATCCTGATGACCGACGACGAACAGCGCTACGACCACGGCCCCCTCGACTGCGTGATCCGGTCGTTCGACCGCGCGGTCGAGATGCACTTCGCGCTGTCCCGGTCCGAGGGCGTCGCCATCTCGCTCGACGCCGGCGCGATGATGCGCGCGAGGTCGTTCACCGGCGAACTGCTGCGGGTCGTCCGGGACGACCACTGACACTGACGCTGACGCGAACTCTGTCTCTGTTCCCGACTCGGGCCGGGGTCCGGACCCCCGGGCGTCCGCTCAACAGACCGGCTTGGGACTGACGCCCAGCCCCTCCAGGGTGTCGAAGTACTCGTCGTAGTCGGCCCCGACGACGCTGCCCGCGGCCTCCACGGCCCGCTCGCGGTCGTCCTCGCCCTCGCAGTACGCCGCCAGGGTCTCGGCCGCCTCGTCGCGCCGGTCCTTGACCGCGGCGGCCGCCTCGCGGAACGTGCTCGCGGTGGTCGGGTCGGCCTGGCCGGTGAAGAAGCCGGTGAGCTGGCTCTTGTTCTTCCCGTCGGCCAGCGCCCAGCCCACGAACCCGCCCAGCCGGGCCGCGGGCTCCTCCAGGTCGGCCAGCGCGTCGTGGACCGCCGGCGACCAGTCCGCGGCCGCGGCGTCGTAGCTCTCGGCCCGCCGCTCGGCGGCCGCCGCCGCCTCGGCGAACAGGTCACCGGCGACCGGGTCGTCGCTCCAGGACTCGAACACGGCGGCCGCGCCGCGGTCCCGGGCCGCCGCGGCCGCGAGCACCGCGTCGGGCTCCATCTCTCCCTCCGTGTCCGCGTAGATCGACTTCGAGGATCCGAGCCGCGACAGCGGCGTGCGCTCGGCGTCCCGCACGGCCTCCAGAAACTCCGCTCCGTCCATACCGCTCGCTCGACCGGCTGGGGCTTGTAACCATCGACCCGCCGGCGGGGCCGCCGGTCGTATTTAGTTACACGGATGGCGGTGTCAGAGCCGCCCGGACTGGCTCGGAAGCCGCGGACGCTCCGGTCGTCGCTAGTAAACTGAACACTACCGTGTCGCCACGGGACACGCTTTTGACCGGACCGTCCGACCGCGGGCCATGGAGATCCGCGACGCGGAGGTCCTGCTCACGCGCCCGGGCCGCAACTACGTCCTCGTCCGCCTGGAGACCGCGGACGGGCTGGTCGGGTGGGGGGACGCGACGCTGAACGGCCGCGAGCGGGCCGTCGAGGCCGCCCTCGAGGAGCACGTCTTCCACGAACTCGAGGGCCGGGACGCCGCCCGCGTCGAGGACGTCTGGCAGTCGCTGTTCCGGGGCACCTACTGGCGGGGCGGGCCGGTGTTGAACAGCGCCCTCTCCGGCGTCGATGTGGCCCTCTGGGACCTGAAGGGGAAGCGGGCCGGCGAGCCGGTGTACGAGCTGCTCGGCGGGCGCTGTCGGGAGTACGCCGCCGTCTACGACCACTGTGGCGCCGACACGGTCGAGGGGATCGTCGGGAACGCGGAGGCGGCGCTCTCCCGCGGGATCGACGGCCTGCGGGTCAACGTCGGCGACCCGGCCGGCGACTACCTCGACCTCGACAGGGTCGTCCCGGGGGTGCGAGAGGTGCGCGAACGGCTGGGCCCGGCGCCGGAGCTGATCGTCGACGTCCACGGGCGGGCGAGCCCTCGCGAGGCTCGCCGGATCGCGACGGGGCTGGAGCCGGCCGACCTCCTCTTCCTGGAGGACCCGCTGCGGCCGGAGAACGCCGACGCCTTCGAGCGGTTGCGCGGGGCGACGACCGCGCCGCTGGCGACCGGGGAGCTGTTCGCCGACCCCTGGGCGATGACGGAGCTGATCGAGGACGAACTGGTGGACTTCCTGCGGGTGGACCTCGGCCACGTCGGCGGGATCACCGCCGCCGACAAGCTGGCGGCGGTCGCCGAACACCACTACGTCGAGACGGCGTTCCACGGCCCGCCGGACCTCTCGCCGGTCGGGCAGGCCGCCACGGTCCACGTCGACCTCGCGGTGCCGAACTTCGGGATCCAGGAGCTCACCGAGTACGAACGCCGGTACGGCGACCCGATCGGCGACGTGTTCGCGGGCGGCGCCGAGTTCCGCGAGGGCGTCGGCGGGCTGGACGTCGCCGACGAGCCGGGCCTGGGGATCACCGTCGACCGCGAGGCCGCGCTGGGGTACGACTACGAGCGCGAACACCTGCCGACCGTGCGCGACGACGACGGCAGTGTCGCCGACTGGTAGCCGGCGGACTCCGAGCCCGCCGGCGGGTCGGGGACCGCGCAGACGGGCGGGACGACCGGCCCTCGCCCGCGGTGACACGACGGACCAGCCTTTTCACGGGGCCGGGTGAGGCCGGGGCATGGAGTACACCACCCTCGGGTCGACCGGGATGGAGGTCTCGAAGGTCTGTCTGGGCTGTATGAGCTTCGGCGACGAGGAGCCCTGGATGCTCGACCCCGAGGAGTCCCGCGAGCTGATCGATCGGGCGCTGGACCTGGGCGTCAACTTCTTCGACACCGCAAACGCCTACTCCGAGGGGCGGAGCGAGGAGATCCTCGGCGACGCGCTCGCCGGGTACGACCGCGACGAGCAGGTGATCGCGACGAAGGTCCGCTTCCCGGTCGGCGAGGACACGCCCAACGCCTCGGGGCTCTCCCGGAAGACGATCGAACAGGGCGTCGCCGGGAGTAAGGAGCGGCTGGGCGTGGAGACGATCGACCTCTACCAGACCCACCGCGTCGACCCGGCGACGCCGCCGGAGACGACGCTGTCGGCGCTCGACGACCTCGTCCGGCGGGGCGACGTCCGTCACGTCGGCACCTCCTCGATGTGGGCCCACCAGCTCGGAGAGCGGCTCCACGCCGGCGAGCGCGACGGGCTCGCGCGCTACGAGACGATGCAGAATCACTACCACCTCGCATACCGGGAGGAGGAACGGGAGGTACTGCCGCTGTGTGACCGCGAGGACGTCGGGGTGATCCCGTGGGGACCCCTCGGACAGGGCTTTCTCGCCCGGCCGTTCGAGGAGCTCGAGCGCACCGAGCGGGGCGACCCGGAGAACTTCCACAACCCCACCCCCGACTACGAGCGCGGCGGCGGTCGGGAGATCAACGAGCGCGTCGGGGAGTTGGCCGACGACTACGGGGTGACGATGGCCCAGATCGCGCTGGCCTGGCAGTACGACAACGACCACGTCGACGCGCCGATCGTCGGGACGACCAGCGTCGAACACCTGGAGGAGGCCGTCGCGGCCCTGGAGATCGACCTCTCGGCCTCGGACGTCGACTACCTGGAGGGGCCCTACGAGCCCCAGCCGATCGTCGGCCACGAGTGACACCCTCCCCGGCGTGAACAGCGGGACTCTCCCGCCGTCGAACGGTGGCGACCGGGGGACGGATCGCCGGTGACCGCGGACGACGAGACCCGGCGACCGCGGACGGACGACCGGACTCCCGCGTCGTATCGCCGACCGTATATATCCGAGGACTTTTGATGAAACAAACCAACCACGACCCGCATGTTCGGGGGTCGGCGGGGGTTCGACGGGAGTACAGGTTCCGACCGGCGGTCGGTCCGCGGTCCGACGGGCGGGACGGCCGTCGCGGTCGTCGCGGTCGCGCTGCTCGCCCTCGCGGGCGTCGGGGCGGCCGCCGGGACGGTGGACGGCACGCCGAGCGGGCCCGGCGGGGTCCCGCAGGTCGAGGAGGCGGGTCCCGGCGAGGGGGCGGCGAACGGGACGTCCGGCGACCCGCTCGCGGTCACCTACGAGGTCGCCAGGACCGACTCGAACCTGGTGGCGGTGACCGCGCGGTTCGACGTTCCAGCGGCCGTGACCCGGCTCCGGGTCGACGGGCCGCGGGCGGGGCGGGTCGTCGGCGTCGACGGGTTCGCCGTCGACCGGTTCGACGGGGCGTTCGAGTGGACCCGGGACTCCGCGGACGGCGAGCCGTCGATCAGCTACCGTCTCCCGCCGGCGGCGGCCAGCCGGTTCGTCCGGCCGGACACGGACGTCGGCGGCGGCTGGCTGGCGGCCAACCGCGACCGGATCGCGCTCCGTATCGACTACCGGACGGCCGACGGGACCGATCCCGGCGGCGTCGAGCGTCTGCGGGTCGCGCCGAACGCGACCGGCGTCGCCGGCGACCACGTCGCGTACCTCGGCGACCACCGGACGGAGACCGCCGGCGCGTTCACGCTGGTCGTGCCGGGGATGGCGTCGCTCGACCCCGACCGCGGGGACGTGTTCGGGACGCTCCGGGAGGCGCGCCGGGCGCTGTCGGTCGGCGAGCGCTCCCCGACGGTCCGGGTGTTCGTCGCGCCGGCGCTGGCCGGGGTCGGCGGGTTCACGCCGGTCGGGGACGCCGCGGAGTTCGTGGCCCCCGAGCGCGCGTCGGTCGCGAGCGCCGACAACGTCTGGGTCCACGAGTACGTCCACACGCGCCAGAACCTCTCGACGACGAGGGCGACCCGGTGGCTCGGCGAGGCGACCGCCGAGTACTACGCCGCCCTGCTGACGCTGCGACAGGGCCGGATCGACCACGAGCGCTTCCGGGCGTCGCTGTCGGCCGGGAGCTACCGCGGCGCCGACCTCACCGCCCCCGGCACCTGGTCCTCGCCGCTGGTGCCCTACGAGCGGGGCGCCCGGGCTGTCGCGGCCATCGACGCCCGGATCCGGGAGGCCACCGACGGCCGGCGGAGCTTCGAGGACGTCTTCCGGCGGCTCAACGCCCGCGAGGGGGCGCTGTCGGCGGCGGCGTTCGAGCGGATCGTCGAGGACGTCGCGGGCGAGAACCTCGACGGGTTCCTCGAGCGGACGCTGACCGAACCCGTCGCGGTCCCGGACGACCGATCGATCTTCGTGTCCTCACCCGACGACGGACCGGCGGTCGAGCCAGTCGCCGGCGCGGTGCCCCGGGACCCAGACGGGGACGGGGTCTACGAGGACCTCAACGCCAACGGCCGTCTCGACTACGCCGACGTCGTGATCGCCGTCCGGAACCTGGAGGCGCTCTCGGGGGGGCCTTACGACTTCGCGGGCGACGGCGGGGTCGGCTACACCGACGTCGTGGCGCTGTTCGAGCGGGTCGAGTGACGCCCGCCGTCCGCGCCGCGGGGCCGACGCCTCGCCGGACGGGGATCGACGGGCGAGAGAGCCTGCCGCGGTTCGACGGGCTTTTGCTCCGCGACGGAGAATCGACGGCCATGGTCGAGTTCACGGTGGCCGTCTCCGACCCGGAGAGCGGCCACACCTACCAAGTGACGGTGGACGGACAGGACGCGAACCGGTTCTCGGGGCGCGAACTGGGCGACGAGGTCGACGGCGGCGCCGTCGGGCTGGACGGCTACACCCTCGAACTGACCGGCGGCTCCGACGACGCCGGCCGGCCGATGCGGGCCGACGTGCGGGGCTCCGAACTCACGTCGCTGCTCACCGACGGCGGCGTCGGCTTCGAGCCCGGCCGCGACGGCGAGCGAAAGCGGATCACCGTCCGCGGGCGTGAGGTCGGCGACGCCACGAGCCAGATCAACGCCAAGATCGTCGCCCGGGGCGACGACGACGTCGACGAGCTGCTCGGCGAGGAGTAGCGGGGCGTGGCCGAGCGACTCCCCAGCGACCACGACGACGTGGCGACCCACCGGGCGAGGCTGTCGCGGGTCGGCCGGACCGACAGGGTCCAGGTGGAGCTCCCGGACGCGGTCGCGGCGCCGGTCGACGAGCCGGTGCGGGTGGCTCTCGACGGGACCGACTACCACGGCCTGATCGAGCGCGACCTCGACGGCGACCGCGTCCTCCGGCGTGTGCGGGACAACGCCCGGCTGGCCCGCGAGGGCGACGGCGAGGACCGTCTGGGCGAGTGGGCCGACGCCGCCGGCGTCGGTCCGGGGGAGTCGGTGGCGTTCGACGTCGTCACCCCGGAGTACGCCTACGGCGTCCGGACGCCCGGCGAGCGGGTCGTCTACGACGCGACCGAACCCCCCTCCGACTCGCTGTCGGACATCGCCTCGGACCTCGGGTAGCCCCGTCCGGGGTGGGCTCGCGTCGCCGTCCGCCTCTCGGTGTTCACGTCCACGCTCGCCAAGTCGTCGCGTGCGCCCGCACCCGCGCTCGCGGAGCGTCCGAGTTCGGGTCCGCGTCGCCGCGCGTCTCCGGGGCGTGACCGCCGCGGACCGTTCTCGCTCCTGATACCTGCGGGAAACGTTGAAGACCGGCGGCGCACAACCGGTTCCAAGAGACGATAATGTCCGAGTCGATCGTCGCCGACTTCGTCGCCACGTTCAACTCGGAGGCGTCGACGCGCTCCGAGCCGGCGCGCGGGCGGGTGTTGCTGAGCCGGAAGCGGCTGGTGTTGGCGGCGAGCGAGGACGACAAGCTGACGATCCCGCTGTCGTCGGTGTTCGACGTGGCGGTGGGATCGGTGCCGCCCGACCTCGGCGACTTCTTCGACTCGACGGTGACGGTGGCCTTCGAGCGGGGCGACCGCCGGCTGGTCGCCGTCGTCGAGACCGACGACGGGACGGTCGAGAAGTTCTCGACGGTACTGTTCAAGGCGATCCTCAACGGGACCGAGACCACGGTCAAGGAGCGGGCCCGCGTCGGCGGGCGGGTGACCGACGAGCCGTTCCGGACGGCGCGGCTCGGCGTCGAGGAGGGGGCGGTCCGCTTCGGTCGGTCCGACGGCGCGTTCCGCGTGGACCTGTCGACGGTGACCGACTTCGAGCGCTCGACCCGCGAGGTCGGGGAGAGCCGGCGGCCGGCGCTGACCGTCCGGCACATGATGGACGGCACCGCCGTGACGACGCTCGCGGCGGTCCCCACCGCGCGGAAGCTGTCGATCCTCGGACGGTACCTCCGCCTGGAGTACCGCGAGGTGATGGAGGCCCTGGAGGACCTCACCCTCACCGGCTCCCAGAAGGAGTTGCTCGTGGCGCTGTACTCGACGGGCGAGATGAGCGGGATGCCCCTGGCCGACGTCCTCGGGACCGACGCCAGCGAGGTGACGATGCTGCTCTCGGAGCTCCGCGAGGACGGCCTCGTCCAGGACGGCGACCACGGGCCCGTGCTGACGCCGATGGGCGAGGTCGTCGCCAGCCGTCACCTGGAGGACGTGAACGTGTAGCCGACCCGGGAGCGGGGGCGCTACCGGTCGTCGACGGCCTCGCCGGCGATCGACCGGCCGCGGGCCTTCAGTTCCACCTCGCGGCGGACCCGGACCTCCTCGACGACGCCCGACTCGGCCAGCCGGTCGAAGATCTCCTCGACCCGGTCGACGTCCATCCCGACGAAGTCCGGGATCTCGAACGGCGAGACGCCCGTGTACAGCGCCATCAACACCTCCGTCTCCTCGCGGGTCAGGTCGACGTCCTCGGCGGCCAGCCCCTCGCCGCGCCGGACGAACGACGACAGCACGGAGACGTCGCGGGCGGCACCGGAGACGTGGGTCTCGACGCTGGTCGTCTCGACCGTGTGGCCGATCTCCACGACCGGCCGGTCGCTCCCGCGGACCGACCGGACGGTCTCCTCCACCGTGGCGACGTCGTCGACGGCCAGTTCGACGAACGTCCCCGAGGAGGTGGCGAGGTCGACGCGGTCGTCCTCGACCGCCAGGCTGAGCCGACCCCGCTCCCAGGCGGTCTCCTGGACGACGCCGCCCTCGACGGCGGGGTGATCGACCAGCACCGGTCGACCGTCCAGCAGCGCCTCGAACAGCGTCGACTCGAACGACTCGACGTCGCCCGGGGCGACCAAGGTGACGTCGTCGCCCGCCCGCACCGAGAGGTAGCCCGACACCTTCGCTATCGCCCGGTTGACGTCGTCGTTGCCCTTGATTCCGGTGACCTCCGACAGCGGAATCGTCCGCTTGCCGTCGCCGCTCGCGAGCACGAGCCGGCGGTTCGAGAGCAGTATCCGTCCGCTCACCCACTCGACGTCGTTGCGCCGCCGGCCGCCCCTGATCACCGTGACGAACTTGCCGGTCGTGTCGGCGAGGGGGCGTTCTCCGTCGCTCATCGGCCTGTCGGTCCGGGTGGTTCGGGCGCCCCGGTCTCACGCTCTCCGGTGCTCACCGGCGACCCCCCAGCTTCGAGACCGCCGAGAAGGCGCGCTTGCGGACCGTCTCGTCGTCGGTCTCCTCGATCAGCGCGTCCAGTCGCTCCCGGGCGCGCTCGCCGCCGACCTTCCCCAGCGCGAAGACGGCCTGGGCCCGCACCTCGGAGGGGCGCTCCGCGTCGTCGACGACCGCGAGCAGACGCTCGGCCACCCGGCCGCCGGTCCGGCCGAGTTCGGCGAGGCTGGTCGCCGCGAACTGCCGGAGCATCCGGTCGTCGGCGTCCAGCGCCGCGACCAGCGCGTCGATCACCCGGTCGCGCCCGTCGTCCTCGACGATCCGGCCCAGCAGCCACGCCGTGTTGCGCCGCTGGGCGGGCTGGGTGCTCTCCTCCAAGATCTCCACCAGCGGCACCACCACGCTCGCGTCGTCGGTCTCGGAGAGCCGTTCGACGACCGTCTCGCGGATCTCGTGGCTCCGCTCGGTCGGGACGTTCGCCAGCAGCGCCACGAGCGAGTACACCGCCGTCCGGCGGACGGTGGCGGCGTCGTCGCCCAGCGCGGCGACCAGGTAGTCGACCGGCCGGTCGTTGTCGAAGTTGCCGAAGGCGCCGACGGCGATCCGGCGCACCCGCTCGTCGTCGTCCTCGTACAGGGGCAGCAGCGCCGCGAGCGCCGCCCGGTTGCCGATCTCGCCGAGCGCCTCCGCGGCGTGGCGCCGGACGGCCGCGCTGTCGTCCCCGAGCAGCCCCGACAGCGGGTCGGTCGCCCGCGGGTCGGCGATCCGCCCGCAGGCCCGGGCGGCCCGTGCCCGCACCCGCGGGTCCGGGTCGTCGAACCGGGCGACCAGCCCGTCGGTCGCGTCGCTCTCGCCCAGGTCGCCCAGGGCGTTGGCCGCCGCCATCCGTAACTCCGGCGCGTCGGCCGACAGCGCCCGGGCGTAGGCCTTGGCCTTCACCCAGTCTGCCTCCTCGTCGAAGTCGACCCCGGCGAGGTCGGCGATCAGCCGCTCGATCGCGTCCCCGCCCAGTTCGTCCAAGGCGTCCACCGCCGCCGCCGCGACGGCGCCGTCCCCGTCCCGCGCCGCCCGGGTCAGCGCGTTCACCACGTCCCGTCGGTCGTCGTGGTCCGGGAAGTTGCCCAGCAGTTCCGCCGCCCGGGCCCGGATGCGGGGCGTGTCGCTCTCCCTGAGCACCCGGATCATCTCCTGGACGTCGCCGTCGCGTTCGAGCTGGTAGAGGCTCACGGCTGGCCGTCCGTCCCGTCGGGCGGGGCCCGCTCGTAGATCCGGTGTTGCTTGTCGACCGGTTCGAAGTCCCCCCGGCAGGCCGCCGGCAGCGTCTCCGTCATGCCGATCATCAGGTAGCCGCCGGGACGCAGCGACTCCCGCACCGTCTCGAAGATGGGCTGCTTGTACTCCGCGTCGATGTAGATCAGCAGGTTCCGACAGAGCACCAGATCGAAGTCCCGCTTGGGCTCGCCCCGGATCAGGTCGTGGCGCTCGAAGTCGACGAGCCGGCGCACCCGGTCCCGGATCGTGAACCGGTCACCGTCGCGGTCGACGTAGGGGTCGTAGCGGTCGAGCGGCGCGAGCTCCGCCTCGATGTCGGTCGTCTGAGAGGTCTCGTACTCGCCGGCGCGGGCGTCCTCGAGGACGTCCTCGTTGATGTCGGTCGCCAGCACGGAGAGACGTCGCTCCTGGATGGCGTCGTCGTCCAGCGCGAGCATCGCAATCGA
>CAZMWG010000103.1:0-10332 GCA_964569925.1 uncultured Halobacteriales archaeon
CGTCGAGGCCTACTACGTGATCGCGATGAGCGAGGCCTCCTCGAACCTGGCGCGATTCGACGGCGTCCGCTACGGGGTCAGCGGCGGCTTCGACGGCGACTGGAACGAGGCCTTCGCGGCGGCCCGCGAGGAGGGGTTCGGCGAGGAGGTCACCCGGCGGGTCCTGCTGGGGACGTACGCCCTCTCGGCGGGCTACCACGACAAGTACTACGCGAAGGCCCAGGACGCCCGGGCCTGGGTGAAACAGGACTTCGACGAGGCGCTCTCCGAGGCGGACGTGCTGGCCTCGCCGACGATGCCGATCCCGCCGATGGAACTGGGCGAGAGCCTCGACGACCCGCTGACGATGTACCTCGCGGACGCCAACACCACGCCGGTCAACCTCGCGGACCTGCCCGCTATCTCGGTCCCCGCCGGCGAGACCGACGACGGCCTCCCCGTCGGCCTGCAACTCGTCGGCCCCGCCTTCGGCGAGAAACGACTGATCCGGGCCGGCAGCGCGCTGGCCTGACCGGCCCCGCGAGGAAGACCCCGCGACCGGCGCCCGTGCCGGCCGGTTCCCGTTCCGACCCGCCCGTACTCCGCCACGAGACGACGAGGAACCGACGATCGGCCGGCGAGCGACGCGGAGGCGGACTTATGAGGCAGACGTTCGTCCCGACCGACATGTCCGTCGCCGAACCGCGCGAGACGGGGATCGAGCGGGTGGACCGGACCGGGATCGACTACTTCCTCCGGTCGACCGGCGTCGCCGTCTTCCGGTTCCGGATCGAGGAACGGTCGGGACTCCGCCGGACCGGGCTCCCGCCGTCGCTGGCCGACACGGACGGCGACACCGACGGCGAGCGCCGTCCGGGCAAGGGGGAGTGATCCGGTCGGCCAGTGGCCCCGAGCACGTTCTCCTCACTCCTCGTCTCACCACCGTCCGAGACGTGGGTCTCCCCCGTGACCCCGACCCCGACGCCGGGGGCCGGTGTGGAGGAACTCGTCGACTACTGGCCGCTGGCGGTCCGACTCGGCTGGTTCCTCCTCGCCGCCTGCCTCGTGCTCGCGGTCGGCCTCCTGGTCGTCCAGCCGGCGGTCGCCCGAGCCGTCCGGGCGCGCAACCCG
Organism: uncultured Halobacteriales archaeon; assembly: GCA_964569925.1. Classification (GTDB taxonomy): domain Archaea; phylum Halobacteriota; class Halobacteria; order Halobacteriales; family Haloarculaceae; genus CAZMWG01. Next base: position 1,111 of record CAZMWG010000103.1, read on the forward strand.
AACAACCCGACCCTCCGGGAGGCGGTCTCGCAGTACGTCCGCCTGCTGGTGGCGGTCGTCGCGCTGGCCGTCGGCACCGCGACGGCGGGGTACGGCGGCCTACTCGCCGACTCGGCGCTGGTCGTGGCCGCGGCGACCCTGGCGATCGGGATCGGCGCTCAGACCGTCGTCGGCTCGCCGGTCAGCGGGTTCGTGCTCGTCGTCGACCCGGAGTTCAGCGTCGGCGACTACATCGAGTGGCCCGCCGGCGAGGGGACGGTCCGGTCGATCACCCTCCGTGTGACCCGCGTGTTCACACGGGACGGCGCCCTGGTGACGGTGCCCAACACCGCGCTCACCGGCGACGTCGTCGAGCGACCCTACGCCCGCGGCCGGTGTCGCCTGATCGACCGTGTCGTGCTGGCCGAGGAGGCGGACCTGGACCGCGCGACCGCCGTGCTGACCGACGCGCTCGCGGAGGTCGACGCCGTGGCCGAGGCGCCGACGCCACGGGCCTGTGTCGAGGAGCTGAGTCCCCAGGGGGCGGTGTACGGGCTCCACTACTGGGTGGAGTCCCCGCGCGAGCGCTATCCCGGAGGTCCGCGCCGCGGTCACCCGGGCCGCCGACCGGGCGCTCGACGACGCCGGCATCGACGTCAGCCCGACGCCGGAGCGTGAGCTGTCGGGCCGTATCGCCGTCGACTAGAACGGGAACAGCGCCTCGGCGGCCTCGTCGGTCAGTGGCGCGCCGTACTCCGAGATCTCGACCGCCTCCGCGTGGCCGACCGCCCCGCCGTGGTCCTCGCCGTACCGCTCGACCAGTTCCTCGCGGAACCGGTCGGCGACATTCATCGGGGTGTTCTCTTCGAGGTGGCCGAGCATCTCCTCGGCGAGCCACTCCCGGCGGGCCGCGTCGCCGTCGGGCACCCGGTCGAGTTCGCCGAACGTGTAGGGGAGCCACTCGTACATCTGGGACTCGTGGCAGTGCAGGGCGTCGAGCTTCCGCTCCAGGACGTCGTCGACGTCGACCACGACATCGGGCTCGAACGGGTTCGGACGCCGGAACCCGTCGGCGACGTAACCGATCACGGGGTTCGCGTCCATCGGCTCGACCGCCGGACAGACGTTGGGCACGATCAGCATGTAGGCGGCGTCCCGGACGAGCTGTGCCGCGTAGCGGTGGTCGGGGTGGTAGTCGTTGGGTCTGGGCCCCAGGATCAGGTCCGGATCGACCCGCCGGACGAACCGGATCAGCCGACGCCGGTTCTCCATCGTCGGCTCCAGGAGCCCGTCCCGCACGTCGAACACCTCGTAGTCGACGCCCAGCGTCTCCGCCACCGCCCCGGTCTCGCGGCGACGGCGGGCCGCGAGTTCCGCCCGGTCCATCGACTGGTGACCGGCTGAGCCGTCGGTCATCGAGAGGAAGACCACGTCGTTGCCCTCCACGACGTGTCTCGCCGCGATCCCGCCCGCCTTGATCGAGCAGTCGTCGGGGTGTGCGCCGACCACGAGCACCGTGGGGTCGTCCATGGCCGCCCGTCCACGGCCCCGGACAAAACGGTACCGGCCGTCGGGGCCGGGCGGCCGTCGCCGCCGGGGCCGACGTCCGTCTCGTCGGGGTCCAGTCGGGCCCTGCCGGAGCGTTCGGGCGTCCCGCCGGTCCCGATCAGGCGGCCGCGTACACGTCGGCCAGCCGGTCGACGGCGTTCTCGACGCTGACGACGTCCCGGCGGGCGAGACAGTTCTCCCGGAGCCGGTCGTACTCGCCGAGCGCCCGCTCGATCCCCGCCCGGAACGCCGCCATGTCGCCCTTCGGGTAGACGTAGCCAGTCGCGTCGTCGTCGACGGTGTCCTCCAGCGCCCCGCTGTCGACGCCGACGACCGGCGTCCCGCAGGCGTTGGCCTCCAGGGCCACTATTCCCTGGGTCTCGACGGGGCTGGGGAAGGCGAAGACGTCGAGCGCCGAGTAGAAGGCCGGCAGCTCCTCCCGGTCGAGAAAGCCCAGGAAGCGCGCGTCGACGTCGGCCGCCGCGGCGCGAGCCTCCAGGTCGTCCCGCGCCGGCCCGTCGCCGCCGAACAGAAGCGTCGCGTCGAGTCCCTCCGCCGCGCGGATCACGTCGTCGAGACACTTCTCGTAGCCGTGTCGGCCGGTGTAGCCGATCAGCGGCCCCTCGGGCAGGTCGTGGCGCTCCCGGAACGCCGCCGTCTCGACCGGCCGGAAGAACTCCACGTCCACGCCGTTGGGCACCACGGCGACCGGCGTGTCGACGCCGACGTCGCGCTCCACGTGTTCGGCGGTGCGCTCGCTGGGGACGACGATCACGTCGGCCCGCTCCAGGAACAGCCGCTCGTAGCGGGTCGCCGAGGACCGCACCGCCGACGCGACGGTCCCGTTCGACGCGACGTACTCGGCGTACTCCGCGGTCGGCGTGTGGTAGGAGGCCACCAGCGGCGCGTCCAGCTTGCGCGCCAGCCGGTAGCCCGCCACGCCCAGACAGAACGGGGTGTGGGTGTGGACCACGTCGGCGTTCCGGACAGGCTCGGGCACCCGGGGCAGCCCCACCCGGAACCCGTCGTACCACGGGAACGGGACGCTCCGGACCGGGTACTCCGAGGACATCGGCTCGTGGTCGCTCTCGGGGTAGACGACGTCCATCCGCCCGCCGCGGGCGGTCCAGCGGTCCCGCCAGGTCTGGACGGTGTAGGTCACCCCGTTCACGGTCGGGAGGTAGGTGTCGGTGAACGCCGCCACCTGGGGCCGTGTCATCGCCCGACCTTTCAGTAACCACCGGTTAAACGGTTACCATCCGGAACCGACGACGAGGGCGCCCGGCCGGTCGATCGGGTCGCGGCGGGCGCCGCGGTCGTCGAGTCGACGGGCCGGGAGCGCCCGCGGTCGGCTCAGGTCAACCGGCCGTAGACGTCGGCGAGCCGGTCCGCCAGCCGGTCGAGCCCGTGGCGCTCGGCGGTCTCGCGGCCGTTCTCCCCCAACCGCTCGCGCAGACCGGAGTCCTCGGACAGCCGGTCCAGCGCCTCCCGGAACCCCGCCTCCGAGGAACGGATCAGACAGTCGTGACCGTCCTCGTAGTACTCCCGGAAGACGGGGATGTCCGACAGCACGACCGGCTTCCCGCAGGCCATCGCCTCAAGCACCACCAGCCCCTGGTTCTCGACGCGGGCGGGGAACAGGAGCACGTCGCCGGCCGCGAACGCGCCGCGCTTGTCCTCCACCCAGCCGGTGAACGTGACGTTGTCCGGCGGGTCGGTCGTCCACCGCCGCACCGTCGGGGAGGCCTGCGGGCCGGTGTCGTAGGCGCCGAACCAGGCGAACTCGTAGTCGGTGGCCTCGGCCAGCCGACAGAACGTCGACACCCCCTTGCGCTCGAACACGTTGCCCACCGCGAACGGGACCATCCCGTCCAGGCCGTGCCGCTCGCGGTACTCCTCGCGGAACCGCTCGTGGCCGGCCATCGAGTCGAGGTCGATCCCGTTGGTGACGGGTTCGATCGGCGCCGAGACCGGGTACGACTCCAGCACGCCCTTCGTGTACTCGCTGGGACAGAGCACCAGGTCGGCCGTCGAGTAGAGCCGCCGGAGGTACCGTCCCAGCGCCGGCGCGACGGCGTTGGAGCCCCTGAAGCTGTCCCGGAAGTCCTCCCGGGTGACGTGGGCGTGCAGGACCAGCGGCGTGTCCGTCCGGCGGGCCCGGACCGCCAGCGCCGCGGTCGCCGGCCCGATCATGTTGCAGTGGACCACGTCGACGTCCCGCAACAGCGGGCCGCCGTTGGCCCGCGCGACCAGCGCCGACAGCGGCCCGTCGCCGGTCCAGGGCGAGGTCTCGACGTCGACGTCCGTCCGGGAGAGCGCCGCGCGCTGGTGGTCGACCGACGTGCCGATCCCGCTGCGATCGAGCCGCCCCGACAGTTCCAGGTGGTTGAGGACGCGCACGGCCGTCGTCCCCCCGGCGCGGACGTAAGCGTGGCGGAGTCCGCGGGGCGGTCGCGGTCCCGCCCGCGGCCGCCCCGGAACGCAAGCTATTCGACCGCGCCGCCGCCAGACCGGGTGTGACCGACGAGCGGACCATCGCCCGCGAGCGGATCGACCGGCTGGCGGCGCTCGCACGGGAGGCCGCCGCCGACGGGGAGAGCGACCGCGCCCGCCGGTACGTCCGCCGGGCCCGCCGGATCGGCGAGCGCCACCGGCTCGCGCTCCCCCGCCGGTTCGAGCGGTTCACCTGCGACGCCTGCGACGCCTACCTGCTCCCCGGGCGCAACGCCCGGGTCCGGACGCGGAGCGGCCACGTCGTCGTCACCTGTGACTGCGGCGCGCAGGCCCGCTACCCCTACGGGTGAGCCGTCGCCCGTCGGGTGTGACGGGCCGGTCCCCGGTCGGACAGCGTTAAGTCCCGGGCCCTTCAGAAGGTGGTATGAACTCAGATCGCCGTCGGGCGGTCCACGAACTCGACGCGACGCTGCGGGTCGGGAAGAACGGGGTGGAGTCGGTGGCCGACGAACTGTCCGATCAACTCACGAACCGCGACCTGGTGAAGGTGAAGTTCCTCCGCGCGGCCCGCGGCGGGACGACCACCGAGGCGCTGGCCGCGGACCTCGCGGAACTGGCGGGCGCCGAGGTCGTCGAGACGCGGGGCCACACCGCGGTGTTCGAGCGATGATCCTGCAGGCCGGCTTCGTCGCCGAACTGCTCGAGGACACGGTCGGGCTCCCCGCGGAGTACGCCGCCCCCATCGGGGCGGCCGTCGCCTTCGTCGTCGTTTTCGTCGCCCTGTTGCTGCTCGGGCAGCGGACGGTCGTCCCGCTCGCCGACCGCGTGCTCCAGCGGCGCAACATCGACGCCCACGCCCGGCGTCCGCTCGGGCGGATCGTCTCCTTCGGCGTCCTGTTCGTCGCCGTCGCGGTCGCCTTCGGCGCCGCCGGCTACGGCAACTTCCTCCAGTCGCTGGCGACCATCGCCGCGGCCGCCACGCTGGCCGTCGGCCTGGCCACCCAGGACGTCATCAAGAACTTCGTCTCCGGCGTGTTCATCTACACGGACGAGCCGTTCCGCATCGGCGACTGGATCGAGTGGGACGACAACGCCGGCGTGGTGCAGGACATCTCCCTGCGGGTCACCCGGATCAACACCTTCGACAACGAACTGCTGACCGTCCCCAACGCCAACCTCGTCGACGACGTCGTCAAGAACCCGGTCGCGAACGGCCGTCTACGGCTCAAGCCCACCTTCGGCATCGGCTACGACGACGACATCGACGCCGCCACCGAGATCATTCTAGAGGAGGCCCGGGACCACCCGGGGATCATGGACGACCCCGAGCCGTCGGTCCGCCTGGTCGAACTGGGCGACTCCTCCGTGGGACTGCAGTCTCGCATCTGGATCGACGACCCGTCGCGGGCGGACTTCGTGAAGACCCGCGGGGAGTACACACAGACGGTCAAGGAGCGGTTCGACGAGGCCGGCATCGACATTCCCTACCCCAACCGGACGCTGGGCGGGGAACTGGAACTCGCGGACGTCGCCGGCGTCGCCGAACCGGCCGACGACTGATCGTCGCCTCGCCGTCGGGCACCCCCTCGGCGCGAGCGCCCCGCTCACGCGAACACTCCCGAGAGACGACCGTCGAGTCGCGACGCCGTCACGGCCACGGTGGGGGTCGCGACCGCGACGGCTCCACGCGGCCGTCGCTGGTCGTTCGACGTCGAATGAATGGGGACGGCGGGATTGCCCGACGTTCGGGCGCGGGTAGTCCCGCTCGCCTCCTCCACCCCGCGACCCCACGAGCGACGGGTGTCCGCAGGTCCGCTGCTCGCTTCCGCGCCTGACGGACTGCCTGCGATCAACCACCCGCGGGCGCCCCTGCAGGCGCACGCGTGTGGACCGCCGCCCCCGTGGGACGAGGCTTCCACGTTGGCTCACGGGGCCCGCGTCCGTCTGACCGGACGCCCCCGGGTTCGGCCCTCCCTGAAGACCGTACTGGGAGCGTGGGAGGGGGGCCTAACCCCTCGACCTAGTCCAGTCTACGACTCCGCCGGCGGGACGTAAGGACCTTTCGGAGTCGGAACCGACGGACTGCGCCGCGACCGCGGGTCGACGCCGGACGGCGGAGACCCGTTCCGGGAGAGTCACAGCAGGCGGAGCGTCCGGGCGTACAGCAGCGCGCTGGCCGGCAGGACGGCCGCGGCGACCACGAGCGCCCAGCGGTGGTAGACGACGAGCGAGCCCAGCGAGATGGTGTCGATCCGGACGGTCAGCGCCCACACCGTCGCCAGGCCGACCGCGAACAGCCCGACCACGAGCGCCACGCCGGCCGCGAAGTCCGGCCGCGAGCGCTCCTGGCGGCCGGCGGCCAACGCCAGTACCGCCACCAGGGCGAACAGCCCCGGGACGTACGCGCTGATCGCGCCCGAGCCGTAGTAGCTCGTCACCTGGTCGACCGGCGCCATCCCGAACGGCAGCGCCAGCACGACCAGGAAGACGAGGGCGGCGACGATCCCGACGGTCGGCGGGACCCTGTGGTGCATGTCCCCCCGTCGATCCGCCCGCGGGTTAAGTCAGTCGAAACGGCCACAAGGCCCCGTCCCGAAGGAGGTGGTATGGGACTGGGAAGCACGGCGAAGAAGCTCCAGAAGCTGAGCGACGTCGCGGAGAAACTGTACTCGCGGATGAACGACCTGCGCCAGCAGGTCGAACAGACCCGCGGCACCGTCGAAGAGACCGGCGACCGGGTGGGGGAACTCGACCGCAGGGTCCGCGAGCAGCGGGCCATCGTCGAGGCGCTGGCCGAGGAGCAGGGGATCGACACCGACGCCGTCGTCGCCGAGGCGGTCATCGAGGAGGCCGAGGACACCGAGGAGACGGCCGGCAAGACGGAGGAGGCCGAGAGCCCGCAGGGCGACGCCGTGACGACCGACGACTGACCCCTCGCCGACCCGTGGCGGCTCAGCACAGCCGTCCGTGTTCGACCTTCAGACAGCGGTCCTGGACGAACCGGAGGCCGGCCTCCTCGGCCAGCCGGGCCGCCTCGTCGTTCTCGATGCCGAGTTGGAGCCAGACGGCCTCGACGTCGCCGCGGTCGACCGCGGCCTCGACGACCCCGACGGCCTCCTCGGCCGGCCGGAACACGTCGACCAGGGGCACCTCGCCAGCGACCTCCGCCAGCGAGTCGACGGCTGGCTCGCCCAGCACCTCGTCGGCGAAGGGGTTGACCGGGGCTATCTCGTAGCCCCGATCCTGCATGTACCGCGGGACGTCGTGGGCGGCCTTCCCCGGGGTGGTCGAGCAGCCCACGACCGCGATCCGGTCGTACGCGAGCAGTTCGCGGAGCTCGTCGTCGTCGGTCACCGGCATACCCGGAGAGACGCGGGTCCCGTTCGTAAGCCTGGCGACGGTTCGGGACCGACCGGCGAGACGCGTCTCAGCGCATCCCCGGCGGCGGGCCGCCGTCGCCGACGTCGTCGTCCTCGGTGTCGACGTCGAGCCCGACCTCCTCGCGCCGGCGCTCCAGTTGCCGGATCTGGCGGTAGTAGTAGAGGACGCCCCCGCCGCCGACGACGACCAGCCCCACCGCGAGCACGGAGAAGATGAGGATGTCACGCTGGAGGTACCACCGCAGGCGGATCGCGTCGCTCTCGACCTCGCCCCAGGTGACCGTCATCCGGCCGTCGGTCACCTCGCTCGACCAGCCGCCGGGGTCGGCCTGCGAGAGCAGGGGGATGCCGACCCGAGCGTCGGGCGGCAGGGTCACGACGTAGGAGCCGGTGACGAACGTCGGCACGGAGAACCCCTTGCCGTTACGGGGTGCGGTGTACGCCACCTGGCCCGAGACGTTGCCCGGCAGGTCGACCACGGTCCGGCGGTCACGCGTCTCGACGGACATCGAGGAGTTGCCGACCGTGGCGACGCTCCCGTCCGGGGCGCGGTAGCGCAGCGCCCGGATCGGGACCGCGTTCTCCGTCCCCAACGCGTCCCGGACGTACACCTCGAACTCCGAGCGGTTCTCGAGCCGGTAGATCGCGGTGTAGGAGGAGCCCTCGAGCGTCAGGCGGGCGTCCGTCTCCCCCGCCTCCGACCAGTCGTAGCTGGCGTTCTCGTTCAACTCCTCCGGGCTGGGGGTGCCCCCGCCCAGACAGCCGGTCAGCGCCACCAGCGCGAGCAGTGCGCCGACCGCGAGCGCGCGCCGCCTCATGGGACGACGGCGAGCAGCTCCGAGGGCAGGTGGCGACCGATGCTCGCCAGCAGGCCCGGCGGGTCGGTTCCCTCGCGGCAGACGATCGACTGCTCCAGCAGTCCCAGCCGCTCGACGGTGACGATGTCCTCGGCGTGTCCGGCGCGGTTGACCGTCGCCCGCACCTCCGCCCGGGTGGCGCTGTTGACGTTCACCCGGCCCTCGCCGCGGGTCCAGTCGTACAGCCGGTCGCGCTGCTCGTCGGCCAGCCGCGGCGACTCCCCGGCCACGTACCGCAGCGGGAGGTGCTGGACGAGCCCGTAGCGGGTCCGGATCTGGTTCGGGTCGCCCGGTCCCAGCCCCAGCCCGTCGGCGGGGATCCGCACGCGCTCGCCGAAGCCGACGTCCAACTCGAACCCCGAGTCGTCCCAGGACTCCAGGGTGCCGACGGCGACCTCGCCGTCGGTCCGGTCCGGGGTCAGGGCGCCGAACTCCTCGGCCAGCAGGTTGCGCGCCGCCGTCGCGTCCGGGCCGGTGACGGTGACCGACGGGAAGCCGTCCTCGCGCACCCCGACGTCGGCGTCGGCGTCCAGCCCGTCGAGCCGGTCGGCGACCATCGAGGTCAGCCCGTCGAGGGCCCGTTCGCGTGCCTCGCCGGCGACGTACAGCTTCGTCGCGAGGACGACCATCAGGGCTCGGGCGTCTCCGCCTCGACGTTCAGTTCGTCCCGCAACTGCTCGACGCGGCCGTCCATCGCGTCGACCAGCCGGGTGTTCTCCATGGTCTCCACCTGCGAGCCACACTCCGGACACTCGAAGCCGAACTCCATCGCCTCGTCGAACTCGAACCGGATACCACACACCTCACAGAGGTAGAACTCGTTGTCCCGCTCGTAGGCCCGTCGCTCCTCCAGGGCCTCCAGCAGCCGCTCCATCTCCTCCTCCAGTTGCTCCGGGATGTTGTCGTACTGGAACGTCCAGAGGTAGGTGAGCCACCCCGAGTCCTCGTCGCGCAGCCGCCGGTAGGTCGCCAGGTCGTTCTCGTAGAGGATGAACAGCGCCCGA
>CAZMWG010000104.1:0-2552 GCA_964569925.1 uncultured Halobacteriales archaeon
TGGACCAGATCATCGCCGAGACGGTCAAGGGGATCAGCGAGACGATCACCCAGCCGTCGCTGATCAACCTCGACTACGCCGACATGACGTCGATCATGAACCAGGGCGGGGTCGCGGTGATGCTGGTCGGCGAGACCCAGGACAAGAACAAGACCGAACAGGTCGTGAAGGACGCGATGAACCACCCGCTGCTAGACGTCGACTACCGCGGCGCCTCCGGCGGGCTGGTCCACATCACCGGCGGCCCGGACCTCACGCTGAAGGAGGCCGAGGGGATCGCCCAGAACATCACCGACCGCCTGGAGGCCGACGCCAACGTCATCTGGGGCGCCCGGATCCAGGAGGAGTACAAGGGGAAGGTTCGGGTGATGGCGATCATGACCGGTGTCCAGTCCGCGCAGGTCCTGGGTCCGACCACCCAGAAGCAGGCCGACAAGTCCCGGAAGGCGATCCGCGAGGTCGACGAGGGGACCTTCGACGCCAGCAACAACGTCGAGGACGCCAGCGACGCCGCCGCCGGTCGCGAGTACGGCGAGACCGACGGCGGCCGCGACCGGCGCGAGCGCAACAACGGCGTCGACGTGATCCGCACGAGCGACTGAGTCGCGTCCGACTTTTCTTCCGGTATCAGATCTGAGATAGCGAGCGAAACAGGAATGTCCCCACCGTCCGTTGGCGGTATCACGCTGTGTGTCGGCGGACCGACGACGGATCGAACTCATGACAGGAGATCTGGGACCGACGTTCGCGGGGATCGAGGGGCCGTACGGGCTGCGGGTGACCGACCCCATCGAGGGAGCCGGTTTCACGCTGCTCACCCGCGGTCCGGTGTCGCCGTCGCCGGCCGACCCGGACGAGTTCGCGCTCCCGGTCGACGCCGCCGCCACGGTGGCGGTATCGAAACTGGAAACGCCCTACCAGCTCGACGTGCTCGTCCGGGACGCCGACGCGAACGTCGTCGCCGAGTGTGTCAGCGGCGACGAGGCCGCCTTCGATCCCGGCGAGTACTACGTCGAGGTGTTGTCGGCGAAGATGAAACTCTACCTGCGGGCCGACGCCGCGGTCGAGATCACGCCCGGCGAGGACCGGGTCCGGATCGGCTTCGGCGGACCGACGCGGGTCGCCGTCGGCGCGCGGTCGTTCCACGAGCGGCCCGCCGCGACCGTCGAGACGACGACGGCCCCCGAAGACCTCGCGACGGCGCTCTCGCAGTTGGGGTCGGCGCTCAAGACGACCAGCCCCGAACGCTCGTTCCCGACGCTGCGGGGGCACCCGCCCCTGATCGAGTGCGGTCCTGAGCTGTCGGTCCCCGACGAACTGGAGCCCCCCGACACCGGGATCACGATCCGGGTGCCGCCGCGGCTCGACGCCCTCTTTCCCGTCGCGTCGCTCGCCTACTACCTCGGCGCCCGCGTCGAGGTCGGCGACGAGCCCCGAGTGCTGGCCGACGGCGCCGACGTCGGACTGGCCCACGGGGGCGACCTCGAGACCGGCGTCGCCCGGCTGCTGAGACGGACCTTCCTGCTCGACTGTGTCACCCGCACCGAGGGGCTGTACGACTTCGACCTCCACGAGCGGCGGCTCGTCGAGCCGGCGGTCGACCTGGAGTTCGACCGGCTGTACGACCTCTCGCCGGACGAGCGCCTGCGCGAGTACCTGACCGTCGACCACGAGACCATCGCGGAAGCGATCCCCACCTGGAAGCTGACGGCCGACGTCGTTCCCGACTTCGATCACGTCTCCGCGCTCCCGTTCCTGGCCGACGAACTCGCCGTCGTCCGCTGTCCGACCGACCCCGTCGTCGGGGAGGAGGCCGAGACGCTCTCACCGGAGGTGCGGTCGTTCTTCGGTCGTGGTGCGGGCGAGGGGGCCGGGACGAGTGTCCGTGGCGGGGCGACCGTCCGCGGTACCCGGGCAGCCGAGGCCGACACGCCCGACCTGAACGACACCGTGATCCAACTCGACGACGCCGACAGCATCGAGCAGACGTACGTCGGCGACGGGATCCCGCTGGGGGCCAGCCGGATGACACCCGAGGAGTACTACCGCCGTCTGGACTTCGACGCCGCCGAGGACGGTCGCATCCGCGTGCAGGTGGTCTGTAACGACGCGGAGATGCGCGACGAGAACGCCGTCAGCGAGATCTACGGCACCCGCGAGTGGATCGAGTTCGACATCGCCACCCACGACCGCCTGACGACCGACGAGATGCGGGCGGTGCTCGCGGAGGAGGCGGACTTCCTCCACTACATCGGCCACGTCGACGACATGGGGATCCGGTGTGCCGACGGCCACCTCGACGCCCGCGACCTGAGCGAGGTGAACGTCAGCGCGTTCCTGCTGAACGCCTGCACCTCCTACCAACAGGGTCGGGCGCTGGTCGAGGCCGGTGCTCGGGGCGGGATCGTCACGCTGACCGACGTGCTCAATCCCACCGCGACCGAGATCGGCCGGACGGTGGCCCGCTTTCTCAACAGCGGCTTCTCGCTGCTGTCGATGCTCGACCTGGTGAAGAAGCGCAACTCGCTGGCCCACTGGTACGTCGTGGTCGG
>CAZMWG010000104.1:2652-10168 GCA_964569925.1 uncultured Halobacteriales archaeon
GCCTGGGTCAGCAACACGAGCATCGTGAACAGGGCGCCCATCAGCTTCGGGTGCGATGCGAGGAAACTCTTGACGTCCGTGGTCTGGCTCATAGCCAACTAAATACACACGCTGATTTGTATTGAATTTATCTAAAGAATTAATATATGATGGAGTATGGAATTACTCGTGGAGGAGCGGGTAGAAACTGGTGTTCATCCCGCAAGCGAGTGGGAGGTGTCCGAGGCGCCGGATACCGCCGGCGGGTACCGTTCGCGCCCGCGATGGTGTAGTCCGGGCGACAGGTGCGAAACGGTAGGTTACTTAACGTACGACTCGCAAACAAGTGGTAGTGACCGACACGAACAGCACCCCCGGAAGGAGGTCGGACGTGAACTTCCAGCGACGGCTCGACCCGGCGACGGTCGAGGACGCCGACGACGTGCTCGTGGTGGCGCCGCGGATCGGCGGCGCGGACGAACTCTGTCGCGAACTGCTCGCCACCGGCCCGACGCCCGAACACGTGATCGGCGTGACCGTAGGGGAGTCACCCGGCGCGGCGCTGCGGGAGTGGCGGAGCCACCTCCCCGGGAGCGTCGACTACTCCTTCGTCACGGTCGACGGCGCGGCCCGCTCCGCGGCGGCGGGGGCCGCGACCGCGGACGGCGCGACCGTCGAGACGGTGCCGGACGTGACACCGCTGTCGCGGCTCGGGAGTCGGATCGTCGACCGGATCGACGGCGACCGCCGGACCACGGTGTGTCTCCGGTCGGTGACCGACCTGACCGAGTACGCCGGCCAGGAGGCGGTCTTTCGCTTCCTCTCCACGCTCGGCGCCGAGGTGCGGGCCGCGGGCGCGACCGGCCACTACCACCTCGACGCGGCCGCCCACGACCCGGCGACGCGGGCGCTGTTCGAGACGCTGTTCGACGCCGTCGTCGAGTACGACGACGACCGGGACGCCCCGAGATGAGTTCCGACGGCTTGACAGCACGACCGTGACCACCGCCGGCTCCGACTCCGATCCGACGGACGTCATCCTGATCTGCACCGGCGAGGACGCGTTGCGGCGTCGGCTGCTGGCGACGCTCCGCCGGGAGTACCCCGCACGGACGGCGGACGATCCCGCCGAGGCCGTCGACGGCTACGACCGGGCGGTGTCGGTGCTCGTCGTCGATCACGATCACGCGGCGAGGACGCTCGACGAACTCGACCGACGGGTGCTCGACGACGGGGACGCCTCGGAGGCGACGGCCGAGGGCGGCGCCGGGGCGGACGACGCGTCGGGACCGCCGGAGGTGCTCGCGCTGGCCCGGCGGGGCGGGTCGCCCGCCGACCCGCGGATCACGGACACGCTCCACCGACCGATCGACGAGGAGGAACTGCGCCGGGCCGTCGGACGACTCCGCCGGCGGGCCCGCTACGACCGGCTGCTCCGGCGGTACTACGCGACCGCCGAGGAGTACGCCGCGGCGGCGACCCGCGACGAACCCGATTCCGAGCGACTGGGGCGGCTCCGGGACCGTCTGGGCGAGACCCGGGCCGAACTCGACGAACTGGCCGCCGAACTCGACTACGTCGACGCCTTCGAGGTCGCCACCGACCCCTTCGAGGACGACTTCGCCGAGGGGTGGGGCGACCTCGACATCTGACGCCCGCGGCGCTCCGGCCCGTCCCGGCGGCGTCGACCCGCCGGACCGAGTGGTCAGCCCTCGGCCGCGTCCAGCGCGTCGAGCAGGTCACACTTCCGGCAGAGGTCGCGGCCGGTCGGGGCGTCACACCGGTCGCAACTGCCGACCGTCTCCTCGCCGCCGTAGGCCGCCGCGGCCAGCGCGGCGAGGCGCTCGTAGCCGGCCACGATCGAGTGGCGCGTCCCGGGGTGGCCCTCCTCCAGGGAGTGCAACAGCGACTGGACCTCCCCGCGGAACGACTCCGAGGCGTGGGGACACTCGGCGTGGTGCATCGGCAGCTCCCGGAGCTGTGCGTACAACGCCACCTCCCGCTCGGGTACGTCCCGGAGCGGCTTGGCCCGCGGGACGTGGACGCCGTCCTCGCGGCGGGCGCGGTCGGCCGGATCGTCGGAGTCCGGGGCCTCGAACGGCCCCAGCGACGCGTCGAAGTGACGGGCCATCCGATCGACGTCGCCCTCGAGGACGTTCATCAGCGCCGTCTCGGCCTCGTCGTCGAGGTTGTGACCCACCAGCAGCTTGTCCGCGCCCAGCGCCTCGGCGTACCGCTCCAGGACGTCCCGGCGGAAGACGCCACAGTACGCACAGGGGGCCATTCCGACGGGGTCGTCCACGGCGACGTCGTCCATGCGGACGCCGAACTCGCCCTCGTAGGAGACGACCTCGTGGTCGATCCCCAGGTCGTCGGTCAGGGTCTCGCAGGCCGCGATCGAGCGGTCGCGGTACCCCTCGATCCCCTCGTGGATCGACAGCGCGACCAGCTCGATCCGCGGGTCGCGGTCGAAGGTCTCGTGTAACACCTGTGTGAGGACGACGCTGTCCTTGCCGCCGGAGAGCCCGATCACCCACGTCTCCGGGTCGTCGGGGGCGGCATCGTCGCCGATCAGGCCGTCCTGGCGGACGCGCCGGCGGATCCGCTCCTCGACCGACCGCCGGAAGTGGGTCTCACAGAGGTGCAACCCGGAGTAGGCGGCGTGGAGCACGGCAGGCGCGCCACACTTGTCACACTCCATCGACCCGAGATTGCGCGGCGGCTGCCGAGAGGGTTTCGCCCTGTCGCCGGACGGTCGTCACTCCGTGGATCCGACTCCGAACCCGGACCCGACCCGGACTCGGACTCGTGGTCGGCGCCGTCGACCGGCGGTCACTCCGCCGGCGCCGGGTCGTCGGCGGCGGCGTCCGGCTCGGACGGCGAAACGGACGCCGACGCCGGCCCCCCGGACAGCGCCGCGGGCCCCTCGGAGAGGGCGGCAAGCAGCGTCCCCAGGTGGTCCTCGCGGGAGCGCGAGGAGAACAGCTCGTGGCCGCCGTCGTACAGCCGGGTGCGCTCGGCGGGGACCCGTCGGCCGATGGCGCGGGTCGAGACCACGCGGTCGGTCAGCGAGCAGAACACCACGGCGTCCTCGTCGGCGGGCTCCAGCGCGCGGTGGGCCCGGCGGGTGGCCCGGAGGAACGCCGGCGAGACCCGGCTCGGCCCGCCCTCCAGTTGCCGCTCGGTGGCGTGCTCGCCCAGCAGGTTCTCGTCGCTGCCGCTGGGGATCACCCGGCGGTCGGTCGGGAGCCGCGCGAGGACGGCCGCGAGGGGTCCCCGTCGCTCTGGTGGCTCGCCCCACCAGGGGCTGAGGTACGTGCGGGTCCGGGCGTCGAGGTCGGCCAGCGCGGCCGTCAGCCCGCCGGCGCTGTGGGCGAGCACGGCCGGGGTGTCGAGGTCCGCGGCGTACCCCTCGACCGGCCGGACCCACTCGCCGCCGACGTCGGTGACGTGGACCGGGAGCGTCGCGGCGTGGACGTGCCAGCCGTCGGCGGCGACCCGGTCGATCAGCCAGCGCACCGGCCCGTGGTCGGGCTCGTTGCCCCACCCCAGGACGAACAGACAGTCCGGGTCCGCCGGATCGCCGAAGGCGTCGAACTCCATGCCCGCCGGTCGGCGGCCGTCCTCAAAAGGGCCGCGCCCGAGCGGCCCCGAAAGCCGTTTGCCCGCCGCCGGCGTAGACGGGGACGATGGACCGATCCGCGGCCGTCGAGCGCGTCGAGGAGCTCGTGGCGACCGTCGAGGACGAGCGGATGCCGGTGCCGGTCCGGGAGGTGTGGGTGTACGGCGACGTCGCGCTGGGGCTGGACCCGGTCGAGCGGCTGGACGTCTACCTTACCAAGGACCTGCTGTTCGACGACACGCCCGACCGCGAGCCCGAGTTCGAGGCCGAACTGGGCGTCTCCGGGGTCGGGAAGACCGTCCGGGCGGAGTGGGCCGAGGAGTACCCCGAGCACGTCCGGGCGAACCCCGCCGGTCACGTCGCGCCCGAGCGGTGTCTCGCGGCACAGCTGCTCGGCGACGAGCCGGTCCACCTAGAGGTGTGCAACGCCTCCTTCGAGGACAACGTCACCCAGCGGCTGAAGGGCGCCCGTGCGCGGGGCGACTACGAGCAACTGCTCGACCCCCGCGGGGTGTGTCTGTGGGTCGACGGACGGCGCAGCGACGAGGCCCTCAGGAAGCTCCGGGAGGGGGAGCTGGTTTTCCCGACGCTGTCGGGCGCCCTGGAGATGCTCGGGATGGACGACGAGGAGGCGGAGACGGCCGCCGTCGCCGTGGAGACCTACCGCGAGCGCCAGGAGGGCGCGACCGTGCGGGGCGACGTCGTCTGAGCGGCGGCTCGTCGGGGGTGTGGCGGGGCGGTCCGGGCGACGCTCCGGGAGACGCGTCGCCGTCGGTTCGTGGGGCCGCGATCCGAGCGACTCGTCGAGAGCGTGGCGTCTCAGTCCGCGAGCGCGGCCAGCACGCCCTCGTGAATCTCCGTGACCGGCGGGACGTCCCGGGTCGGATCGAGCCAGTGGTCGGAGAGCCAGCGGTAGCGGATCACGCCGTCCGCGTCGATCAAAAAACAGGAGCGCCGCGAGCGCGCGGAGAGTCCGAACGCGCGGTAGCGGACGCCGAAGGCCTCGGCGATGTCGAGGTCGGGGTCGGCGTAGAGGGGAAACCCCAGGTCGAAGTAGTCGACGAACCGGCGGTGGAGCCCCGGGCCGGACTTGCTGGCGCCGACGACCCGGATCTCGTCGTTGGCGTGGAACCACTCGAAGTCCCTGAACGCACACCACTCCTCGACACAGTCCGGGCTGAAGTCGGCCGTGTAGAAGCTCAACAGGACCGGCCCGTCCGCGAGCAGGGTCTCCAGGGCCACCTCCTCGGTGTCGTCCTCCGGGCGGACCAGGGTCCCCTCGACGGCGGGCGCCCGGTCGCCGACGGCCAGCGGTTCGTCGCTCATCGGAGACTCACAGGCTCTCGCGAGTCATATGTCCCGTGGTATCCGTCGACGTGTCCGGCGGTCGCCGCCGGGGTTCGGAACCACTATGCCCGGCCGCGACCACCCACGGACATGCGCGTCGGAGCACACACCTCGATCGCGGGCGGTGCGTACAACGCCGTCGAGGAACAGGTGGAGTACGACGGGAACTGCGGCCAGATCTTCTCGCACTCCCCGCAGGTGTGGCAGGATCCGAACGTCGACGACGAGGAGGCCGAACGGTTCCGCGAACTCAGCGCCGACCACGACGTCGGCCCGTGGGTGATCCACTCCTCGTACCTGGTCAACCTCTGTACCCCGAAAGACGACCTGCGCGAGAAGTCGATCGACTCCATGCGACGGGAGGTCGAGGCCGCGGCGAAGCTCGGGATCGACTACGTCAACGTCCACCTGGGCGCTCACACCGGCGCAGGCGTCGAGGACGGACTCGACAACGCCGCCAGCGCGCTGGACGAACTGGACGTCCCCGAGGGGGTCACCGTCCTCGTGGAGTCGGACGCCGGCTCGGGCACCAAGCTCGGCGACGAGTTCGAGCACCTCGCGGCCGTGCTGGAGCGCAGCGACCTCGACCTGGAAGTGTGTCTCGACACCGCCCACGTCTTCGCTGCGGGCTACGACCTCTCGACGCCCGAGGGGGTCGCGGAGACCGTCGCCGAGTTCGACGAGATCGTCGGCCTCGAGAACCTGGCCTGTGTCCACCTCAACGACTCGAAACACGCCTGTGGCACCAACAAGGACGAACACGCCCACCTCGGCGAGGGCGAGATCGGCGTCGACGGGATGGCCGCGCTGTTGACCCACGACGACCTCGAGGTCCCCTTCGTGCTGGAGACGCCCACCGAGGACGGGAAGGGGTTCGCCTGGAACGTCGCCCGGGCCCGCGAACTGGCCGGCGTCGAGACCTGAGCCGTCGGCGGTCGAAGGCCGTCGGCGGTCGAACACCGCGACGGTCGGACGCTCGGCTCGGCTTTGACCGACCGACAGACCGTTTCCCGGCGAGCCGCTGGTCCGGGTATGGACGGCTCCGTTCGACGGACGCTCCTCGTCCTGGCGCTCGTCGCGACGCTCGCGCTCGCGGGCTGTTCCGCGGACGAGCCAACGGCCGCGGCGCTCGAACTCCCCGGGGGTGAGGGGGTCGGCGTCGCGGCGACGAACCACACGCTCGCACCCGGCGAGTCCGCGACCGTGACGGTCCGGGCCGCCGAGGTCGGCGAACTGACGGTCCGACCGGCCGACGACTACCGCGACGCGCTCCGCTTCGACTGGCGGAACGTCTCCGTCGATCCCGCCCCCAGCGGCGCCGTCGACACCCTGCCGCCGTACTACACCTGGGACGTGGTGCGCGGAGACGTGACCGCGGCGGTGCGGGTCCGGGCCGCCGAGGACGCCCCGGCCGGGAGCTACGCGTTCGACGCCGTGGCGATAAACAACACGGACCACGATCACGACTCGAACGCGACCGCCCGGTTCGTCGTGCGGGTGACCGAGGGCGACGAGGCGGGGACCGGCGCCGACGGGTGAGCCTTCCGGCCGCCGGCCCGGGTTCGCGAGAGTGACAGGGCGATCCGGCCGACGGTCGCGCGACCGGCCGGCGCTCGCGGGGTCGACCGTCCGGCTTTTGTCGCCGAGCGCGCAACGGGCGGACGTGCGCCGGTTCGACGCCGACTACCTGGAGACGACGCGGCGGGGGATGTGGGAGGACTCCCGCGAGGCGCTGTCGGACCTGGAACTCGACGACCGCGGGCGGGTGCTCGACGTCGGCTGTGGCACGGGCGTCCTGACACGGGTGCTCCGCGAGGAGAGCCCGGGGACCGTGATCGGTCTCGACGCCGACCGGGAGTTGTTGGGAGACGTCGACCCGCCGACGGTGCAGGGGGACGCGACGCGGCTGCCGGTCCGCGAGGACACGGTCGACCTGGTGGTGTGTCAGGCGCTGCTGGTGAACCTGGCCGACCCCGTCGGGGCGTTGCGCGGGTTCGCGCGGGCCTCGCGGGACCTGGTCGCGGTCGTCGAGCCGGACAACGGGGCCGTCACCGTCGAGTCGACGGTCGCCGACGAGCCCCGACTGGCCCGGCGGGCCCGGCGGCTCTACCGGGCGGGGATCGACACCGACGCCGACCTGGGGTCCCGCGCCGGCGAACTGTTCGCCGAGGCGGGCATCGAGCCGGTGTCGACCCGCCGGTACGAGCACGTCCGCCGGACCGAGCCGCCCTACTCCGAGCGTGCGCTGGTCGCCGCCCGCCGGAAGGCCTCCGGCGCGGGCCTGGACGACGACCGCGAGCAGATCCTCGCCGGCGACGTGGACGCGGAGACCTACGACCGGCTCCGGGAGGCCTGGCGCGAGATGGGCCGCGAGGTGGTCACACAGGTCGGCGACGGCGAGTACGAGCGCAGCGAGAGCGTCCCCTTCTTCGTCACCGTGGGTCGCGTGTCAGCTGCCCACGAGTAAACTCGTGGGCTTGTCGGTGGGACTCCCGAGTTTCGCGCTCCCACACGAAAGTCCCACGTCCCCGACTTTCTAATCGGGGACTTTCTCAGGGGCTTTCAGCA
>CAZMWG010000105.1:0-10084 GCA_964569925.1 uncultured Halobacteriales archaeon
GTCGGGGTCGTCGATCAGCCCGACGCAGGCGACGTTCACCAGCGGGTTCCCCTCGTAGCCGTCGTGGAAGGCGACGCTCCCGGCGACGGTCGGGACGCCGATGCAGTTGCCGTAGTGGCCGATCCCCTCGACGACGCCCTCGAAGAGATAGCGGGAGTGCTCGCGGTCGAAGTCCCCGAAGTACAGCGAGTCCGCCAGCGCGATGGGGGAGGCGCCCATCGACATCGTGTCCCGAACGATGCCACCGACGCCGGTGGCGGCGCCGTCGAACGGGTCGACGTAGGAGGGGTGGTTGTGGCTCTCGATCCCCAGGGTGACGTAGGTCTCGGTCTCGCCGGGCAGCGCCACGACCGCGGCGTCGTCCCCGGGGCCGACCACCACCTCCTCCCCCTCGCTCTCGAACGCTCCCAGCAGCGGCCGCGAGGAGCGGTAGGCACAGTGTTCGCTCCAGAGGTTCTCGAACAGCGCGGCCTCGGCCCGGGTCGGCTCGCGGCCCAGCTCCTCGACCACCAGCTCCCGGTCCGCGTCGGAGAGGCTCATTGCCGGCCTCTCGCCCCCCACCGGCTAAATCGCTTTCCATCGCCGGGGTCTCCCCTCCGCCCCGACCCGGCCGGTCCGGTCGAGTGCGGTCACGACTCCGGCGTCGACTCGGCGTCGGCCGCCCCGTCCAGCGCCTCGCGCACCTCCCCGACGGTCGCCTCCAGTTCCTCGACGCGACGCACCTGCCGGCGGTTGGCCGCGACGATCGACTCGACCTGCTCGGAGACCCGGTCGGCGCCCTCGGCGGCCTCGTCGACGGCGCCGGCGATCCGCTCTGCGGCCACGGCCCCGTCGTCGGTGGCGTCGGCGACCTCCGCGGTCCCGTCGGCGGTCTCCTCGGCCCGCCGGAGGATCGACTCGAACCGGTCCTCGGTCCGTTCGGTCAGCGAGAGCCCCTCGTCGGCCCGGTCGGCCGCGGCGCGCAGTTCCTCGACGGTGTCCCCGGCGTCGGCCCGGATCCGGTCGGCCCGCTGCTCGATCTCGCCCGCTCGCTCGGCGGTCTCCTCGGCCAGACTCTTCACCTCGTCGGCGACGACGGCGAACCCCTCGCCGGCCTCGCCCGCGCGGGCGGCCTCGATGGAGGCGTTCAGCGCCAGCATGTTCGTCTGGTCTGCCACCTCGTCGATCGCGGCCACGAAGCCGTCGATCTCCTCGATCCGCTCGCGCAGCCGTTCGAACTCCTCGACCGCGGCCGTGACCGCCGACTCCACCGCCCCCACCGCCGCCGTCGTCTCCCCCGCCAGCTCCCGTCCCTCCGTTGCCAGTTCCACCGTCGACCCGGCCGCGTCCTCGACTCCGTCGGCGGTCGCGGCCACCTCCTCGACGGTCGCGCTCAGTTCCGAGACGTCCCGGGCGACGGTCCCCATCCGCTCGGCCTGCCGGTCGGCCAGGTCGTCGATCTCCCCGGAGCCCGTCGAGACGCTGTCGGCTGTCGCCGACAGCTCCGTGACCCCCTCCTCGACGGCGTCGATCAGTTCGGTCAGCAGCGCCCGCTGTCGCCGGACCTCCTCCTCGCGGCGCCGCAGGTCACGCTCGCGCGCGACCCGGTCCATCGCCTCGCCGGCGTTCGAGCACAGCACCTCCAGGAACCGCCGGTCCGAGCCGTCGAACGCACCCGGCTCCGGCGACCCCGACAGCAGGACGCCGTGGTCGCCGATCGGCACGATCACCTCGCTGCGCAGCGGCGTCTCCGGGTCGTGGTGGCCGGTCTCGGTCCGGTAGTCGTCGACCGCCACCGTCTCCCCGTCCTCGAAGGCCGACCACGCCACGCTGTCGGGTCCCAGCGCCGGCGGCTCGCCGATCTCGTCGGCCAGCGTCGTGCTCCACTCGACCGGCGCCAGGGCCCGCTCGTCCGGGTCGTGTAGGTGGACGCCGGTCTGTGCCAGCCCCAGCACCTCCACCGCGGCCTCGACGGTCACCGCCGCGGCCGCCCGCTCGGAGTCGGTCCGGGTCATCTCCTCGATGGCCTCGTACAGCGTGAACGTCGCGTCGTCGACGCCCGCGCCCTCCGCGCCCGCCGATCCGGGACTCTCCTCGCGCTCCATGGGACGGCTCTGTGTCGCGGGGCGCAAATAGGTGTCTCCGCGGGGCGGCGGCCCCGACCGGGGTCCGGTCAGCCAGCCGACGCCCCACGGGCGTGGGGACCGTACAGCGAGTACAGCACCGCCAGCAGGCCCGCGGCGGTGAGGACGTTCTGCGCGCCGGCGCCGACGGCCGGGGGGAGGCCGACGCCCGACAGGACGCCGGCGAGCGCGACGCCGGCGGTGAGCGACGCGATGCCGAGAAGCAGCGCGAGCAGTCCGCGGGAGCGGCGTCGCCGGTACGCCCGCCCCGTCAGGACGACGAGGACGGCGCCGGCGGCGACCCCGACGGCCCGCGCGACCGCGAGGAGCGCGTGTCCGGGATGCACTGGGATCACCCTGCGTCGGGGTAGCCGCCCGGTCGTCTAATACCCCGGCGGGCGTGCCCGGTTCCTGGGAACGGTTCCCGCGGACCGACGAGACGGTCGTCTCACTCCACGTACAGCGAGTAGAGGATCACCGCGAAGCCGACGGTCGTCAGGGCGCTGGAGACGAAGACGCTCAAGGCGAGTTCCACCTCCCCGAGCACCCTGTTGACGAGGATGTCGAGCGCCCCGCCCAGCAACGCCCCCGAGGTGACGACCCCGAAGCCGATCGCAAGCGCCCGTAGCTCCGGTGCCCCGGTCCGCTGGTGGGCCTGCCAGGAGTAGTAGGTGATCAACCCGCCAAAGAGCAGGGTGAGCGTCTTCGTCACGACGATACCGACCTGTGAACTGACGATGTGGGGACTCATGTCACGTCTCCTTTCGTACCTCGGACCACAGCGACTCCAGGCGCTTCTCCGGCGACCGGGACCGGAAGGCGACCTCGACGTCCAGGTCGCGCTCCTCGTCCAGCGCGATCACCACCTCCTCGAACCCGACGGCGTACCGGCTGGCGTGTTGTCCGTCGGGTCGCACCTCGACGCCCTCGTACAGCAGCGACGCCTCCGTGAGCCGTTCGAGCTTGCGGTAGGTCGTCGACAGCGGCACGTCACACGCCTCGGAGATCTCGCTGGCCGTCATGGGCTCGTCGAGCGCGCCGACGATCTTCCGGCAGTCCTCGTCGTCGAGCGCCTCCAGGACGGCCTCGAGGTCGGGCGCCTCGTCGCTCTCGAACGGGTCCCGGACCATCCTAGCGTCGGTCGTCCGCCGACCCTCATAACGGCGTCGACACGCCGCTCCCGGACCGGTAAGCCGATCGTACCACCCGAACGTGTTCGCCTCGGCGCGGCCGCTGTCCGGCGGTCACGCTCCACGGGGGGCGTTCCCACGCGCTGGGAACGGTTCCACGCCGGCTGGAAAACCCGCCCGGGGATTTATACGTAGGGCCGGAATCCCCGGGTGTCCTATGAGCGACCTCATCGGCGCACCCGGATCGGGCATCTCACGGCGTGAGTTCGCGAAGGCGACCTCGGTCGGCGGTCTCGCCGCGCTGGCCGGCTGTACCGCCCCCGGCGCGCGGCAGAACACCGACACCGCCACCGAGACCGCCACCGCCGCACAGGCGACGGACTCGGAGCTCCCGACCACCTCGCCGCCCGAGGTGGTGAACGTCGACGAACGGGGCGGACAGGTGACGCTGTCGACCCAACCGGCGGTCCACCGCGCACACCCCGGCGACACGATGGGTGGCCCCGTCGACCTCCCGCGGACCTGGGCGTTCCAGGCCGACGACGGCGACCCGAGCGTCCCGGGACCGATCCTCCGGACCACCGAGGGCGAGGACATGGAGGTGACGCTCGACAACACGGACGGCCGGCGGCCCCACACCGTCCACTTCCACGCCGTCTCGAAGCAGTGGGAGGACGACGGCGTCCCGACGACGACCGGCATCCGCGTCGACCCCGGCGAGAAACACACCTACACCGTCCCCGCCAACGTCCCCGGGACCCACCTGTACCACTGTCACTTCCAGACCCCGCGACACATGGAGATGGGGATGTTCGGGATCTTCCGCGTGGATCCGAAAGGGTACGAGCCCGCCGACAAGGAGTACTTCCTCTCGCTGCGGGACTGGGACTCGCGGCTCCACCGCCAGATGGCGGGCGGGGACGCCACCTACGACCCGCGCGACCGGCGGCCGGACGTGTTCACGGTCAACGGCAAGAGTGCCCCCCGGACCCTCCACCCGGAGGACGGCTCGCCGATCATCGTCGAACAGGGTGACCTCGTCCGTCTGCACCTGGTCAACGCCGGCTACATGGACCACCCGATGCACATCCACAACCACCGGTTCCGCAAGGTGGCCAAGGACGGCGGGCGGATCCCGGAGGCCGCACAGTACCCGATGGACGTCACGAGCGTCGCGCCCGCCGAACGCCACACCGTCGAGTTCGAGGCCGACGCCGACCCCGGGATCTACCTCATGCACTGTCACAAGGTCAACCACGTCATGAACGGCCGGACCTACCCCGGCGGCATGCTCTCGGGCGTCGTCTACCGCGAGGCGATGGACTCCGACATCTTCGCCAAACTGATGGAGTACGCCGGCTACGACGGGTGATCTCCGCTCCCGGTCGCGCCCCGCCCCCGACGGCCGGACGGCCTCGCCCCGAACCGAAAGTCCTCTCACCGCGCGACGACGGCACCCGTCCGTGAGCGATCCCGCCCTCCGCCGGACGGTCCGCCGTGGCTTCGCCCTCGTCCTGGTGCAACTCGCCGTCGTCTCCGCGCAACTGTACGACGCTTTCGGGGGCGGCGGCGACACGATCACGACGTTCACGTCGCTGCCGATCGCTGTCGGCGCCGTCGTCTACCTGCTGGGCAGTCTCGGCCGGAGTCTCGCCGGCGCCGTCGTCGTCGACCCGGGCGAGGGGGGCGGCTCCCCCGACGGGGACACCGGGGACTGAGATCGGCGGACCGCCGCGACCGACACCGACCCGGACGACGAGACCACGCCGGTCGCCGACCGGGTGACGAGCGACGACTGACAAGCGACAAGTGTCCGGGTGGCCATCGACGGTTCGTGCAGCGCTCCGTCCCCAGCCGCCGGAGGACCGCCCCGCGTGGACCGCCGTCGAACCGCGAGCCCGCCGCCCTGTCGGGTGACCGCCGGTGAGACGACGAGCCTTCCTGGAGACCGCGTCCGCCGGGGTCGTCTGTACCCTGGCGGGCTGTCCCGACGAGGGCTCGACGACCGCCGCGACCGCCGGACCGAGCGCGAGCCCGACGTCGGCCCCGCTCGCCGAGCCGCCGTCGTTCGAGTGGACCGAGGAGCTGACCGGCGAGGACAGCTACGCGGTGTCGGTCACGGTGACGTTCAACGACGCCGAGACCGTCCGGTTCGACCTCGCCGAGGACGGGAGCACTCTGGCGACAGTCTCGGCCGACGGCGAATCCACCCTGACCCGGCAGCTGGCGGGGTTCGACACCGCGATCGGGGTGGTCGGCGGCGACGCGACGATCGTCGCGACCGTCCTCGATCCCGTCGAGGAGCGGGTCGCCCGGTACCAGGTCGGCGCGACCGTCTGAGCCGTCCCGTTCCGGCGAGGGGACGCCATCGACGGTCCGCGACACCTCGACGGTCCCTCCGCGTTCGAGCCGTTCCCGGCGACTGGGAACGCGACCCCCATTCTTGGGCTCGAAGTTCCACCGTCGGGGTATGGAGCGGAGCTTCGACCGGGAGGTCGACGCACCACGGAGCGCGACGAGTCGCGAGTGGGAGGTGTTCGTCCGGGAGGCGGCCACGGAGCCGCTCGTCCACGCCGGCAGCGTGAGCGCCCCCTCCGAGGGGGTCGCCCGCGAGCAGGCGACGGAGCTTCTGGGCTGGGCGGGCGAGGCGCTGTGGCTCTGTCCCGCCGACGAGGTGTGTCGCCTCCAGACCGACGAGCTGAGCCTCGTACCGGACGAGTCCGGCGAGCCCGAAACGGAGGCCGGCGAGCCGTGATCTCCGTCAGCAAGCTCCTCTGTGACCTGGACGCCGAGGGCGACGGACTGCGGTACGACGCCGCCGACGAGTCCACGAAGGCACAGATCCGGGACCGGAGACAGCGCCGGCCGGTGGTCGTCTGGAACGTCACCAAGCGGTGTAACCTCCACTGTGAGCACTGCTACGCCGCCGCGGACACGGCGGTCGCCGACGGCGAACTGTCGACGGCCGAGGGGAAGGCGCTGCTCGACGACCTCGCCGACTACGGCGCGCCGGTCGTGCTGTTCTCCGGCGGCGAGCCGCTGGTCAGGGAGGACCTCGACGAACTGATCGAGCACGCGACAGATCGCGGCCTGCGGGCGGTGCTGTCGACCAACGGGACGCTGATCACGGCGGAGCGCGCTCGCGAACTGAAGCGGGCGGGGCTGAAGTACGCCGGCGTCTCGGTCGACGGGCTCCCCGAGCGCAACGACGCCTTCCGGGGGCGGGAGGGCGCGTTCGACGCCGCGATCGAGGGGATCGAGAGCTGTCTGGCGGCCGGGCTCAAGACCGGCCTCCGGTACACGATCACCGAGCGCAACGCCCCGGACCTGGAGGGGGTGGTCGATCTGCTCGCCGACGTCGGGGTCGACCGCTTCTGCTTCTATCACCTCGACTACGGCGGTCGGGGCACGGAGATCCTCGACGCCGACCTCGACCCGGCCCGACGCAGGGAGGCGGTGAAGCGGGTGTGTGACCTGACCCGCGACTACCACGACCGCGGCGAGGCCATCGAGACGCTGCTGGTGGGCAACTACGCCGACGCCGCCTACCTCGTCGAGTACGCCCGCGAACACGTCGGCGAGAGACAGGCCCGCCGGATCTACGACTATCTGCGGGTCAACGGCGGCGACCCGACCGGCGAGCGGGTCGCCGACGTCGACTACCAGGGCAACGTCCACCCGACGCAGTTCTGGCAGGGCTACTCGCTGGGCAACGTCCGGGACCGGCCGTTCGGCGCCATCTGGGACGACGAGTCCAACCCGCTACTGTGTGGCCTCCGGGACCGCGAGTCACGCCTGAACGGCTACTGTGCGGACTGCCGGTACAAGGAGGTGTGTCGGGGCGCCTCCCGTCTCCGCGCGCTGACCGTCCACGACGACCTGTTCGGTCCCGACCCGCAGTGTTACCTCACCGACGCCGAACGCGACGGTCCCGAGCCGCCCGTGTCCCGCACCGACTCCGACGCGGGCGCCGCCGACTGATCCCGGACCGTCGTCGCCGGTCCCCGCGCCGAGCGCCGACCGGGTTCCCGGCCGTCACGTTCTCGACCCCCACTTCAAATCCCCGGGGATTGGGGCGGAACGCACAGGCCGTCCCGGCCCGTCCATACGGGTGCAGCCGCTACCTCACGGTAGCAGGCTGTCACCGACTCGGCTCCAGTCACTCGGGAACGTGCGACCGTCTTCGACGCGCCGTCGACTCTCTGGTTCGGCACTCTCTCGCGGCCGTCCCGGACCTCGGGGACACCCGGGACGGCCGGCACGTTTCGCGCGGTCCGACCGGTTCGTTTTAGACGCGTCGCGGTCTACGTGGCTCCGTGCTCGCGGTCGAGCTTCACACCCACTCGTCGCTCTCCTACGACGGTCGCGATCCCGTCGAGTTACTGCTGGAGCAGGCCGAGGCGATCGGGCTGGACGCGCTGGCGGTCACCGACCACGACGAGATCGACGCCAGCCTGGAGGCGGCGTCGATGGCCCCCGACTACGGCCTCGTGGGGATCCCGGGGATGGAGGTCACCAGCGCGGCCGGCCACGTGCTCGCGCTGGGCGTCGAGGAGGCGGTCCCGACGGGGTTGTCCTTCGGGGCGACGCTCGACCGCATCCACGAACTGGGCGGCATCGCGGTCGTCCCCCACCCGTTCCAGGAGTCCCGGAGCGGCGTGCTCGCCGAGATCTCCCGGGACGAACTCGCCGCCGCGGACGCGATCGAGGTGTACAACTCTCGCCTGCTGACCGGCCGGGCGAACCGCCAGGCCGAGCGGTACGCCCGCCGTCGGGGGATCCCGATGACGGCCGGCAGCGACGCGCACATCTGCGAGATGGTCGGGCGGGCGGTGACGACCGTCGACGCCGACGAGCGGAGCGCCGACGCGATCCTCGAGGCGATCCGCGAGGGGCGCACGACGGTCGAGGGCAAGCGCACCCCGTGGCGGATCAGCTTCCGGCAGGCCGCCGGCGGGGCGAAACGGCGCGTCAAGAAGCGGTTCGCCGACCTGCTCGAGTGATGCGCGGGGCCGACCCGGCGTCCGTCCGGCGGGTGGTCCGCGAGGGCGAGGCGCTCTCGGGCGCCGGCGGCTTCGCCGGCGAACTGGACGGGATGCTCTACCGGGACGCCCTCGGACGGGAGCCGCTGTTCGTCGAGCGCGGGGCGACGACGCCGCTGACCGACGACGACTGGTCACACGCGCCGAGCGACCTCGCCGACCCGGACCCCGTCCCGGCCGGCGTGTCGGTCGACCGCGAGACCGGCGAGCGCAGACGGGTTCTGTCGCTCCCGGATCCGGAACCGGCGGCGGACCGGGAGGCGGCCGTCCGTGCCGTGGAGCGGGCCGTCGAGGAGAGCCTCGGCCCCGTCGACGAGGACGGCCTGGCGGTCGCGTTCTCGGGGGGCGTCGACTCCGGGATCCTCGCGGCGCAACTCGACGCGCCGCTGTACGTCGCGGGCTTTCCCGACGGCCACGACGTCGCCGCCGCGCGGGCGGGGGCCGCGGCGCTGGACCGCGAGGTCCGCGTGGTCGAACTCTCACACGGCGACCTCGAACGCGCGGTGCCCGAGGTGGTCGCCGCGACGGGGCGGACGAACGCGATGGACACGACCATCGCGCTGGTGCTGTATCTGGTCGCCGAGCGGGCGGCCGAGGACGGCTACGACGGACTGGCGCTGGGTCAGGGCGCCGACGAACTGTTCGGCGGCTACGCCAAGGTGGCGAACGCGCCCGGCGACCCGCGGGTCGAGGCCGACAGCGTCCGGGCTGCCCGCCGGGAGACCGTCGAGGAACTCCCCGACGGGTTCGCGCGGGACGTGCCGGCGCTGCGGGCCGCGGGCGTCGAACCGGTCCTCCCGCTGGCGAGCGACGCCGTCGGCGCGGCGGCGCTCGAACTGCCGGGCGACCTGCTGGTCGACGGGGACCGACGGAAGGTCGCGCTCCGCGAGGCCGCCGGGGGGTGGCTCCCCGCCTCGATCGCCCGGCGGGACAAGAAGGCCGCCCAGTACGGGAGTCTCGTGGACCGGGAGCTGGACCGGCTCGCGCGCCGGGCGGGGTTCAAGCGCCGGATGGACGACCACGTCCGGAGGTACGTGGAGTCGCTGGTGGCGGACTGACGGCACCGACGAGGGTAGGCGACGCCGAACGGCGTGCCGTCGCGTCGCGGGACCGTCCGGCGGCGGTGTTCAGGACACGGCGGCCCTGGCCGGCCCCTCGCCTTTGAACCCGCGGACGGGGCCGTCGGACACGGAGCGTCGCTACCGGTCCGCGACGGTCCGGATCGCTCGCCGACCGATCTCCACGACGTCCGGATCCAGATCCCCTTCTCGGACGTCCAGGTCGGCGGGGGTGAGCCACTCCCAGTCGGCGGCCGGCTGTTCGCCCGCGGCCGGATCGATCGCTCGCCCGTCGGCCGCCGCGTAGAAGACGAAGTCGATGTGCTGGTGGCCCACCCCCTCGGGGGTGACGTTGACGTCCGCGAGGTGGAAGTGGGCCGGCTGGGGCAGCGGGTCGACGGTGTCGCTGCCGATGTCGTCCCGGTCGGCGATCAGGTCGACCGCGAGCCCCAGTTCCTCCTCGACCTCCCGCAACGCGGCCTCGTGGGGAAGTTCGTCGCGCTCGACGTGACCGCCCGGAGGGAGCCACTTGCCCAGTCGGTCGTGCTCGTGTAACGCCACGGCGCCGTCGCTCACGACGTAGACGGTGGCGGTGAAGTGACGGGTCGTCTCCATACCCCCTAACGGGTCCTGCCCCGTCCTCTCGCTTACGATCTAGATGCCCTGGATGCTCTCCTCGGCCTCGAGCAGTTCGTGGTAGCGGTTGCGGATCGTCACCTCGGAGATGTTGGCCACCTCGCTGACCTCGCTCT
>CAZMWG010000106.1:0-10073 GCA_964569925.1 uncultured Halobacteriales archaeon
CTCGGGGGGGAACGTCACCGGGACGTTCATCACCGTCGCCCTGCGGTCGTCGTCGTGGACGCGGTCCCAGACGCGGGTGGCCTGGACGTCCCGCCCCATCGGGACGTACGTGTCGTAGGAGCCGGTCTCGCGGTCCTGGAAGCCGTAGACACCCGTCTCGCCGGGGTTGACCCCCGTCGTCAGCGCCGGCCAGCAGGCGCTCGACTCCGGCGGCACGATGCTGTCTATCGCCCCCGCGCTCCCCTCCTCGGCGATCGCGGTGAGGTTCGGAAACGTCTCCGGGTTGTCGGCGACGAGGCTGAACGGTACCCCGTCGATGCCGAAGAAGGCAACCCGGGGGCCCTCGTCGCCTCGCAGCCGATCGAACAGTCCCATACGCCCCGCTTTGCCCTCCGGGGATCAAGAAGGTTCGTTTCGCGCGCCGGCGGTCCGTGCCGTCGTCGGCCACGGAGCCCCCCGATCGACCTCGGTCCGATCTCCTGCCCCCGTCCCGGGACTCCCGGCGTCGTCCGTCTCCGGATCCTCGGGGTCGGCGGCGTCGGAGCGCTCGGAGTCGACCGCCTCCAGGTTCGCCGGCACGACCGTCAGGTGGTCCGTTCCGACGCCGGCGAGCGGAGCGTCGTGCTCGTCCGGGACCACGGTCGGGTGGTCGACGCCCGTTCGTTCCGTGCTCATGACGGGCGTCGCTACGCACGCCCGACCCAAGAGATTACCCATGGTCATAACGCATCCGCCGGGGGAGCGTGATGCGCCCCGGTAATCGGAGGACGGCCCGTCGGCGTCGGTCCGTGGCCGGACTACCCGAACTGTTCCTCGTAGAGGTCCTGGGCGTGTTCGATGGCGTCGAGGGCGGCCTGACGGTCCTCGAAGCCCAGCGTCTCGACCTCCTTGCCGGCCTCCAGGTTCTTGTAGGTCGCGAAGAACTCGTCGATCTCGTCGAGCAACTGGCGGGGGATGTCCTCGAGGTCCTCGATGTGGTCGTACCGGGGGTCCTCCGTCGGGACGGCGATCACCTTGTCGTCCTGCTCGCCGTCGTCGTCCATCTTCATCAGGGCGACCGGGCGAGCCTCGATCACACAGCCCGGGAAGGTGGCGTCCTCGACCAGGACGAGCACGTCGAACGGGTCCTCGTCGTCGTAGTAGGTCTGCGGGATGAACCCGTAGTCCGACGGGTAGTGGACGTTCGAGTGAAGCACCCGGTCGAGCACGACGCCCGGGACGGACTTGTCGTACTCGTACTTGTTGCGCTCGCCCTTGAGACACTCGACGACGGCGTGGATCTGTTCGGGCGGGGCCGGTCCGGTCTCCAGGTCCTCCCAGAGGTTCGTCATCGGCCGGGGCTGTGACTGGCGGCGGCAAAGTCCTTTCGTAATCCGGCGTCCGCGCTCCGCGGACGGATACGGCAGGTATTTGTCAGTAGGACACGACTATACACCGATGACGGACGGTAGACGGCGCCGAAGACGGCCCGGAAGCCGTTTACAACAGGTGTTATTCCGAAGTTTTCCGAGGGAACCGTATCGCCGTTCTCGGCGTCCGAACGGCCGGTAGAGTGGGATTGTCCGGAGCAGGTGGCAAGTGTTAAATATCTTGGTGACATTTCATCGACCATGTCAGAGGCGCAAGCGGTTCAGAGCACCCCCGGCATCGCACGTGAACTCACGGCCTTCCAACAGAACATTCTCGTCATCCTGGCCGACGAGCCGCGCTACGGCCTGGCGATCAAGCGGGAGTTAGAGGAGTACTACGACAGCGAGGTCAACCACGGCCGCCTCTACCCCAACCTCGACGACCTCGTGGAGATGGGGCTCGTGGAGAAGAGCGAACTCGACAAGCGGACCAACCAGTACGCGCTGACCGACGAGGGCGAGCAGGCGCTGGTCGACCAGCTCTCCTGGGTCTTCTCGAAGTTCGTCGGCGAGGACGGGCGGGCGGAGACGCTCCACGACCTCGTCGGGACCTACGAGTGATCGAGCGGGTAGTCGACGCCTGCGGTCTCGTAGCAGCGGCGTAACGACCCGTCCAGCACCGCCTGCTGGTCGTCGTCGGGCCAGACGTTCCGGGGGTAGTACTCCTCGCGGAACTCCCGGAGTTCCTCGCCCGTGAGCGCGCCGACCCGTTTGGCGTAGTGGTTCCCGGCGAAGTCCGCGAGCGCCCGCGCGTTCGCCGCGTGCGTCGGACCGTGTTCCGCCTCCACCGCCGCGACGAGTTCGTCGTTGTCCTCGGCCACCGTCGCCCACTCGTCCGGTTCGCCCGGTCCCTCCAGGGGCCGTTCGACGCCCCGCTCGACGTTCTCCACGCGCTCGGGCACCACGACCCCCTCCTCGACCCACTCCTCGGGATAACAGACCAGCACGTCCCCGTCGCCGTCCGTCCGGACGCGGGCACGGTAGCCGTGGTCGGCGAGCAGGTCGTCGCGTTCCGCCCGGTAGGCCTCCTCTTCCGACCCGTCGACCGCCCGGCGGGCCAGCCGGGTGAGCCGCTCGGCCTCGTCGACCGTCGCCTCGGGCACGTCCGGAACGCGGTCCCCGCCGTCGTCGTCCGTCCCGGCGCTCCCGCGCTCGTTCTCGTCGGTGTCAGCCATCGTCCAGCGCCTCGTTTGCCAGTTCGTCGGCGCGCTCGTTTATCTCCCGCGGAACGTGCTCGATCGACCAGTCGTCGAACGCCGCGAGCAGCTCCCGCGCCCGCACCCGTCGCTCGCGCAGGTCCGGGTCGTTCGTGTCGTACTCCCCCCGAACCTGCTTGACGATCAGTTCCGAGTCCCCCCGCAAGCGGACCTCGTCGAAGCCGTAGTCCCGGGCGACCTCCAGGACCCGGATCAGCGCCTCGTACTCCGCCCGGTTGTTGGTCGCCCGGCCGACCCGGTCGCCGCCCTCGGCGACGATGCCGCCGTCGGTCACCAGCACCCAGCCGACCGCGGCCGGCCCGGGGTTGCCCCGCGCGGCCCCGTCGAAGTAGGCGTGAACCCGGCCGCCGTCCGCCCGGAGCAACCCCTCCAACCGGGCGGTCTCCCCGCCCTGGACGACCACCTTCCCGTCGTAGGCGACGGCCGTCGCGCCGGCGTGTGTCGCGCGCCAGCGCTCGTGTTCGGTGTTGCCCGGCTCGATCTCCACCCCGGCCGCCTCGAGCCGCTCCCTGGCGCGCGTCTCGTCGCACTCGACCGTCGGCATGGCCGGCGCTCCCCGGGCGGCGATCATAACGGTTCCGGTCGTCCGCCCGGCGGTCGCCGGCCCCGGACTTTTCAGCCGTCGGGTACCAACGGCGGGCGTGACGTTCACCGACGGTTCCCCGGCCCGCGGCCGGCTGCTCGCCGACGGAACCCTCGGCGTGCTCGCGCTCGGTGCCGCCTGGCTCGCGCTCTCGGCCGGCCTCGCGCCGGTCGCTCTGGCGGCGTTCATCGTCACCGCGGTCGGCCTGGAGGCGCTGGTGAGCGGTCGGGTCCGCTCGGTGCTGCTCGAGACGACCGACCCCGTGGACGGCCGCGCGGCGACGCTGGTCGGGGAGACGGCGAACCGGATGGGACTCGACCCGCCGACGGTCGTCGCCGCCCCCGGCGACGGCGGGATCACCGTCCTCAGAGGAGCCGACGGGCCGACGGTCCTGGTCGCCGAGTCGCTGCTCGCCGACCTGGACGACGAGGCCGCCTGCGGGGTCGTCGCCCACGAGCTCGCCCACGTCGAGTCGGGCCACCTGGGCCGGTTCGGCTACCGCGAGCCGGTCGCTCACCTCGTCGGCTTCGCGGTCGCCTGGACGGTCCTGCTGGGCGGGTTGGCGCCGCCGCTCGCGGTCCTCCTCGCCTCGGTGTACCTGATCGGCGGCGTCCTCCGCCCGAACGCGCTGCTGTCGCTCTCCTATCTCCTGCTCGGCCTGGGGACCCAGCTGGTGCCGATCGCGATCGGAGCCTCCGCCGGCCGGCGCGAGGAGCTGACCGCGGACGATCGGGCCGCGGCGCTCGTCGGCCCGGCGTCGTTCGCCCGCGGTCTCCGCCACTCGGCGGCCGCGGCCCCGACCGGCGGCCGGAACGAACTCGCCGGCGAACGACCGTTCGCCGAGCGTCGAGGTCCGATCGCCCGGCTGACGGCCGACCACCCGACGGTCGAACGGCGCTTGGAGCGGCTCGACGTGGCCGCCGACGGCCCGCCGGCCACCGCCGGTCCCGATGGCGACGCTCTCGAGACCGACGGGAACGGCCCGGAGGCCGACGACCGGGTCGCGACCGACCCGAAGACGGGGGCCACGGACGCGGACCCGGACCCGGGCCGGTCGGGGCGGTTCCGAAAGCACTAATCGCCGTGCCGGGGAACGAAGTCCCATGAGCGACGACGAGGAGGAGGCCGAGCCCGCGGTCGAACTCGGCGAGGGCGAGCCGGTCGAGGGGGCACCGCTGGTCCGCGTGGCCTCGCGGCTCGCCTGGGGGATCGAACACAGCACGGTCGTCGAGCGCGAGGGCGACGTCGAGATCCGCACCCCGGACGGTCCCCGGCCGCTCGCGGAGATCATGGACGAGGTCGACGAGACCTACTTCTCCCGCCGGCGGGAGTTCGAGGACGCCGTCCGTGCGGTGATCGGCGACGGGCCGGTCCCCACCGCCGAGAACTGACCGTCCCCCGGACGGGATTCGGGACCGCCGGTCCTCGCCCCGTCCCGGGCGGCTTTTGCTCGCCCGGAGCGAACGGTGGCCATGGCACTCCCGATCGACCCGGAGCGACTCACCGACGAGGACGTCGGCGAGCAGCGGGCCACCCTGGAGATGGACCACGAGGCGGCCGTCGAGCACGTCCGCGAGACGTTCGTCGACGCCGGCTTCGGGGTCCCCGTCGAGTTCTCCCCCTCGGACCTGTTGAACGAGAAGGTCGACGCCGACCGCGACCCCTACTACGTGCTGGGGGCCTGCAACCCAGAGATGGCCGACCGGGCGCTCGACGGGAGCGAGAACCGGATGGGCGCTCTCTTTCCCTGCAACGTGGTGGTCTGGCAGGAGGAGCCGGGCGTCCAGACCGTCTACCACGTCTCGATCATGCGGATCGCCCGTCTGGTGGGGCTCGCGCCCGACGACGACGAGTGGGCGGGGATCGTCGGCGACACCGGCGAACTCGTCGACGAGGCGTTCGCGAACCTCTGATCGTCGCCCGCTCCCGTTCGACCGCCGGCGACGGGGGACCCGCGGTCAGAAGTCGGACAGCTGTGCCTGGAGCCCGGCGACCAGCTCGGACTTCCGGCGGAGCCGCGACGTCGACACCGGGAGCGCGTCGCTCAGCCCGCGGACGGCGGCGCCGAAGCTCTCGGCGACGGCGGGTTGGTCGTCCAGCACGCCCGTCGGGTCCTCCCGGTCGGGGTCGGGGCCGGCCTCGGGGTCGAAGGCGTTGCGCACGCCCTCGCGGATCTGCCAGACGCCGACCGGCGCCCAGTAGTCCGGGGTCACCTCGCGGAGCACCAGACACTTGGCCTGGCGGTCGCGCCGAGCGAGTTCCTCCAGGACGCCCAGCCGGGCGGCGTAGTAGGCGCCGGCGGTCTCCTCGACGTAGCCGGTCCGGCCCTCGAACCCCTCGCGGGCGGCCGAGAGGTGGTAGTCCTCGGCCTCCGGGTTCCAGACGCTGTCGGGGGCCTTCATCTCGACCAGCTCGAACTCCCACCGGCCGGGCGTGAGCACCACCCAGTAGCGGTTGCCCATGTACTCGTTGTACCACACCTCCGTGGCGTCGATGGTGTCCCGCCCGCGGACCGTCCCGCGGAGGTACGCCGAGACGGTGTCGTCGACGGCGGTGATCGACCAGCGGGTCGGGACGAGCGTCCGCTCGCGCTCGGTCCCCATCGCGCCGGCCGACAGGACGGTGTTGATCTCGTAGATGTCGAACCCGCGCCGGTAGAGGTAGGTCATCGCCCCCTCCGCGCGCCAGTCGTCGTCCTCCAGGGTCCGCTCGACGGCGCGGGGCACGTGGGGGTTCTCCGCCAGCGTCGCGCTCCGGGCGCGGGCCCGCGGCCCGGTCGGCGTGCCGATGTCGTCGAACGAGACGTCCAGGTCCGGGCTCCCGTCCAGACCGACCTCGACGTCGACCGGCCGGTCGGCGATCGCGACCTCCCGCTGGACGCCGACGAACCCGTCCCAGGCGTCGGCGACGTCGACCGAGGTCCGCCGTGTCGAGTTCAGCAGTCCGGTCCGTCGGCGCAACACGTCGTCGATCCCCAGCCCCCGGCGGTACCAGTCGTCGCTGGTGGCGAAGTCGGCGGCGTCCGCCCCCCGGTCGACCGGCGACAGCACGCCCGCGGAGACGTCCGGGTAGCCCGTCCGGCCGACGAATATCTCCGGCGCCGTCGACCCGAACAGGGCGTCGCCCTGGACCGCCGCCTCGAACTGTCGCTCGACGTCCTCCAAGTGGTCCGTGATCGCGTAGGACTTCTCCCGCGCGAGGCGGCGGCGCTCCGCGGCGGCGTCGCGCTCGACTCCCTCAACGAACTCGTCGAGCCGCATTCGACACCGCTACGCGGTCGGCGGGCATCAATCTGACCCCCACGGCGGATCCCGGCCCCGGCGCTGCCACGAAGGGACCGGCCCCGGCGCCGGCACCCACGTCCCGTGTGACGCCCGTCTGACGGGGCCTTTTGATCGGGCCGTCCGTAGCGGACCGTGTGACTAGTCTCACCGACGTCTACGACGGGAGCGCCGGGCGCGTCGCGAGCCGGCGCCAGCGGCTCGTCGGCACGGGACTGTTCCTCTGCGGGGTGGCGGCGCTGGTCGGTGCCGTCGCCGCCGCGACGACCGGCCTGGGGGCCGCGTTCGGGCGGATCGCCGTGCGGGAACTCGCCGGCGTCCTGGCCGGACTCGGGGTGACGGCCGTGTTGCTCGGCGCCTTCGCCGTCCAGCCGGCCGACCGCCGACTGCGCGGGGCCGCGGTCATCGGCGCCGGCGTCGCGGCGCTCGGCGTCTCCCTGTTCGTGGCGGTCTACCCCGACTCGTGGGTGAGCGCCGCGCCGGCGACCGCGCTCGCGACGATGGCCGTCTACGTCGCCGGCGCCGGGACGACCTTCGTCTGTCTGTTCCTGGCGCTCGCGACGTTCGACCCACGGGCCGCCCCGGGCGGCACCGCCCGGATGACGGTCACCGAGGAGGGCCGGATCCGTCTCGTCGAAGACGTCGACGGGTCGACGGGGCCGGGCGGTGTCGGCCTGTTCGGCGAGGAGCCGACTGGCGACGTCGACACCCAGACGAACCGAGACGGCGAGGGGTCGGGCGCCGTCGGAGGGACGGCGGCCCGGGCCGGGATCGACGACGGCTCGACCGGCCCGGACGGGCCCGGTCGATCGGACCGGACGGGCGATCCGAACCGAGGGCGACGGGGGGACGGCCCGACCGTCGGCCCCGGAGCGGCGGCCGACGGCGGCGGGACGGCCGCGACGGACGCCGCCTCGGGCCGGGTCGGCCCCGACGAGTACTGTGGCAACTGCACGCGGTTCGACTACGTCCTCGTGGACGGGGAGATGGCGCCCTACTGTGCCCACCACGACGAGGTGATGGCGGACATGGACGCCTGCGAGGAGTGGACCCCGACGGAGTGACCGCACCGGGGCGGGAGGCGGAACCGCGAGAGCCTCCGTCGAGGTTCGACCGCCGGGGAACTTTCAAGCGTCGGGCGTGCCAGAGACGGTCATGGAGACCGCCGGCGTCTACGCGCGGGAGATGGACTACCTCGGACGGTACGTTCAGTTCGGTCGGGCCGGCGAGAAGGTGATCCGGCTGACCTTCCCCGAGTCGCCCGACCCCGAGGCGGTCGGCGACGACGCGCTGCTCGATCGGATCGAGGACTACTGTGACGGGGAGCGCGACGACTTCCGGGACGTCCCGGTGGGGCTGACCGTGCCGACCGACCAGCGGGCCGTCCTGGAGGCGACCCGGGAGATCGCGTACGGCGAACAGATCGGGGTCGAGCGGCTCGTCCGCACCGTGGCGGGGCTCGACTCCGAGGACGAGGCGGACCTGGCGACGGCCCGGGAGGCGCTGGCGGGGAACCCGGTGGCGCTGGTGATCCCGGACCACCGGGTGCGGGACGGGCCCAGCGCCGCGCCGCCGGCCGTCGAACAGCGTCTCCGCTCCATCGAGGGACTCTGAGTCGCTCGGGCCGGCGACGCCTCGTCCGCGTGACCGCCCGCCCTCAGCGGTCCCGGTAGAAGTAGATCAGGATGCCGGTCAGCAGCGCGAACGATCCGACCGCGCCGACCACGGGCGGGCGCGGGAGCGAGGCGAGGGTGGCGAGCCCGTCGTAGCCGATGCCGAGGCCGGCCACGAGGAAGGCCGCGAGCGCCGCCGTCGCCAGCCGGTCCAGCGCCCCCGCACCGCCCGAGCGCAGGACCAGTCGGACGCTCCCGGCGGCGAGCAGGATCCCCAGGAGGAGGTCGGCGACGGCGCCGGCGACCGAGACCCCGCTCGCGACGTCGGCGACCACCAACGCGAGGTAGACCAGCAGCGTGACGGTCAGGACGCGGCGTTCGGTCTCGTCGAACTCGAAGGGGTCTGTCACGGCCCCGACTCCGCCCGCCCGCCGCTTAAATCCCCTCGTGTACGATCAGTTCGAGGCTGTTGACGAGGTAGTGAGCGACCACGACCACGAGCAGGCTCCCGGAGGCGAGGAAGGCGCCGGCGAGCACCAGCCCCAGCGAGCCTGTGACGACGACGCCGACCCGGCCCTGCGCACCGTGGGCGGCGCCGAACGCGACCGAGGACAGCACCGCCAGGGCCGGGGCCGGGATCGGGGTGCCGACGGCCGCGGCGCCGATCAGCGCCGCCCTGAAGACGAACTCCTCGACGAAGGCGACGGTCGGGAAGACCAGACCGAGCAACAGTAGCCAGCCGACGGGGCCGTCAGGGGCGAGCAGTTCGCGCAGCGACTCGTCGTAGCCGACGCCGGCCGCGTCGGCGATCCGGCCGGCGGCCTCGTTGCCCCCCCAGAGGACGACCCCCAGCGCGGCGCCGACCGCGACGCCGAGGGCGCCGCCGGTGATCGGCGTGTTCGCGACGCCGAACGCCGCGGCGGGCACCTCGAAGTACCAGGCGCCGGCCAGCAGGACGCCGCCGAACAGCCCCTGTGTGAGCGCGACGTTCGCGAGCAGGGCGCCCGTCGACAGGTCCGCCTCGCGGGCCCGCAGCGCGGGCGGCTCGCGGGCGCGAGCGTGATCGCGGGCCGCGGACGGGGACTCGACCCGCGGGAACCGCGGGTCGCCGACGGCGCCGGCGGGCCGTCGACCCGGGTCCGGCCGCCGGTCGTCGGCGGCGCCGTCGCTGGTGAGTCCCTGTGAGAGTCGCGCGAGCAGGAGGAGGGTCGCGACGACCGTGACGGCGAGCCCCAGAAACGGGGCCCACCGCGTCACGCTACTGCGGGTTCGGGCTGGTGCCGCCGGCGCCGACCTCGGGCTCGCGCTCGAGGGCCTTGCCGGTGATCGACTTGAGGCGGTCGACCAGCGAGTCCTTCTCGGGCTCGCCGGCCAGGGCCACCTCCAGCACCTCGGAGATGTGCGAGACCGGGATGATCTCGATCATCTCCTCGTACTCGTCCTCGATCATGACGTCCTGGGTGTTGGCCTGCGGGATGATCACCTTGTCGAGGCCGGACTTGGCGGCGGCCTCGATCTTGTGGGTGACCCCGCCGACCGGGAGCACGTCGCCGCGGACCGACAGCGAGCCGGTCATGGCGACGTTCTGCGCGACGGGGACGTTCTCCAGGGCGGAGATGACCGCCGTGGCGACCGTGATCGAGGCGGAGTCGCCGTCGACGCCGCCCTCGCCGGCCTGGACGAACTGGATGTGGACGTCCTTCTCGGAGATGTCCTCGTCGGAGAACTTCTTGATGATCGCGGAGACGTTCTGGACCGCCTCCTCGGCCATCTCCTTCAGCTGGCCGGTGGCGATCACCTGGCCGGGCCCCTGGCTCGGGGTGACCTCGGCCATCACCGGGAGGACGATCCCCGAGTCCTCGCCCATCACGGCGAGCCCGTTGACACGGCCCACGACGTCGCCCTTGTTGACGGTGAGCTCGTAGTCCTTCCGGCGCTCGATGTAGTCGTCGGCGAGCTGCTGCTCGATC
>CAZMWG010000107.1:0-10021 GCA_964569925.1 uncultured Halobacteriales archaeon
GGTGTCGACGTGTCGGTCGGCGCCGGCGCTTCGCTGTCGGCCGGCGCGTCCGTCGCAGTCGGGCTGTCCGTGGCAGTCGGCGTGTCGGGTGGGGCGTCCGTCGCGACCGACCTGTCGGGCGATTCCGGGGTGTCAGTCGGAGTGTCCGTATCCGTCGGCGTGTCGGTCGGGCCCACGGTCACAGTCGGCGTCTCGGTCGGTGTCGCTGTCGGAGTCCCCGTCGGCGTCTCGGTCGGTTCCGTCTCACGGGACGACTCGACCGTCTCCTCTCCGCCGTCCTCGTCGTCCGGCGGTCCGGCGTGATCTGGTGGCCCCCGGTCGCCTCCGTCACCTGGCGGCCCGGCGTGGTCTGGAGGCCCGCGCTCGTCGTCATCACCATCGTCTCGGTCGTCTCCTTCATCGTCGTCCTCTTCGTCTCGCTCGTCTTCACGCTCTCCGTCGTCGCTGTCGTCCTCTTCGTCATCGCCGTCCGCTTCGTCGTCTCCATCGTCGTCGAGCAGGCCCGTTCCGTCGAGCGCCGAGGTGCCGGACGGAGCGCCGTCGCCAGTGGTGAGCGCGGCACCACTACCAGCGGCCGCCGGGACGCTCACGAGGAGTGTGCAGACCAGGCAGAGTGCGACGAGCGGTCGCA
Organism: uncultured Halobacteriales archaeon; assembly: GCA_964569925.1. Lineage (GTDB taxonomy): Archaea > Halobacteriota > Halobacteria > Halobacteriales > Haloarculaceae > CAZMWG01. The sequence continues at coordinate 632 of CAZMWG010000107.1, forward strand.
TAGCGGTGCCTGTCGCGAATAGGGGATTGTTATGTCCCGTAAACGATCGATAAGTCGCGGCTACCGCTGCCCAGTCTCGCGGCGAAATTCTCGGGGACTGGGGTACCAGATCCCTCGATTCGACCGATAACAAGAGTTTTGACGAGCGGTTCCGAATCCGGGGACATGACCGAGTACACCGTCGAGTTCGTGGGGACCGGCGAAGAGATCACGGTCTCCGAGAAGGAGACGATCCTCTCGCGGTGTCTCGAGGAGGGGATCGCCCTGGAGTACTCCTGTCGGGTCGGCATGTGTCTGGCGTGTTCGGCCGAGATCCTGGAGGGCGAGGTCGCACAGCCGGCCGCCAGGGGGCTCACCGACGCCGAGCGCGAGCGGTACGCGCTGACCTGCATGGCCCGTCCCCAGTCGGACCTGCGGCTGGTGCGCGGGGAGTACCCCCCCAGTATCGAGGCGGCGGCCGGCGGCGAGGCGGCCGCCGACGACTGATATTATTTTTCGAGAGGTATCCGGATACTATCCCGTCAGTGTCGGTTTCGCGTCCGCTGACGGCGGTCCGCGACCGACAGACGCGGAAGGGCAGGTCATATATGCGCGGAGAGCCTACGTCGAGTCGACCATCCAGACCGCCGCGTCAGCGAACGGTCGTCGCCGACGAGCCCCACACGTTCACAAACCATGACGAGCCGCGTATACAGACTCCACTCGACACTCGAACTGCCGCTCGAAGACACCTACGACCTCTTCGAGGACCCGGACCTCCCCCCGGAGATCGCTGACGTGGAGATCACCCGGCGAAACAACACGCTGATCATCAGCGCCGTCGCGAACGACGACAGCATCAGCAAGTACACCCCGACGGCACAGTTGAAGGCCAGCGTCACGGAGAACCGTGTCTACGAGGAGGAACCCGAGGAGCGAGGCCCGGGGGCGACGCCGAACGGCGGCAGTCCACAGTGGGGCGCCTTCGAGGAGGAGGAGGAGGAACCCGAGTCCGAACTCGTCGAGTACGCCTGCTTCAAGGGCGACCGCGAGACGGTGCTGCAGAACACGGCGCTCCAGTACCCGATGTTCCTGGTGCTGTGTGACGTGGCCCGCAACGCCGAGAAAGGGACCCTGACCGCCATCGTGGCCATCGACGGGGCGCTGGAGGCGTTCCGGATCGTCGACGGCGAGGACCGGCCCGCCACGATCAACGTCGTCGAGGAGCCCCGCGACGACCAGCCCGACGGCGTCAACTGGCGCGACAACGACTTCATCAGCTGATCGGTTCCGCGGCGCGTCGCCCGCGGCGTGTTCCCGTCCGCGAGCTTTGTGCACGTCCGTTGGCATGTTTTCGTCCGCCGAGCCGTGCCGCCCGCGCTCCGCGCGACGGCCGGGTGTCGGGAGCCGCGTCCTTTTTACGACCGCCCGCCAACGCGGGGGTATGCTCTCGGGCGTCAACGTCGCACTCGGGGTGACGGGGTCGATCGCGGCCGTCACGACCGTCGAACTGGCCCACGAGCTCCGCCGGGAGGGCGCCGCGGTCCGCGCCGTCGTCACCGACAGCGCGACCGACATCCTCCACCCGTGGGCCCTGGAGTTCGCCACCGAGCGCCCCGTGGTCGAGGAGATCACGGGCGACGTGGAACACGTGGAACTGTGTGGCCGCGAGGGGTGGGCGGACGTGTTCCTGATCGCGCCGGCGACCGCGAACACGGTCGGGAAGGTGGCCGCCGCGGTCGACGACACCACGGTCACGACCTGCGCGACGACGGCGCTGGGCGCCGGCGTCCCCGTGGTGGTGGCGCCGGCGATGCACGAGCCGATGTACGACCACCCCGGGGTGCTCGACGCCATCGAGCGCGTCGAGTCGTGGGGGGTGTCCTTCGTCGACCCCCGGATCGAGGAGGGGAAGGCGAAGATCGCCACCGAGGCGGCGATCGTCACCGGGACGGCGGGGGCGACGACGGAGGGGACCCTGGACGGCGAGCACGTCGTCGTGACGGCGGGGGCGACGACGGAGTCGATCGACCCGATCCGGACCCTCTCGAACCGTTCGAGCGGCGCCACCGGCCGGGCGGTCGCGCGGGCGTGTCACGTCCGCGGGGCCGACGTGACGCTGTTGCACGACGGGCCGGACGTCCACTACGCCGACGTCCGGTCGGTCGAGAGCGCCGCGGCGATGACCGACGCGGCGGTCGAACTCGCCGACGACGCCGACGCGCTGGTGTCCTCGGCCGCGGTCTCGGACTACACGGTCGAGCGCAGCACCGAGAAGATCCGGTCGGGACGGGAGCGGCTGACCCTGGAACTGGAACCCACCCGGAAGCTCGTCGACGAGGTCCGCGCGGCCGCGCCGGACCTGCCGATCGTGGGGTTCAAAGCCGAGACCGGGGCCGACGACGAGTCGCTGGTCGAACGGGCCCGGGAGCTCATGGGGCGGGTCGGGATGGCCTTCGTCGTCGCCAACGACGCCGGCGTGATGGGCGGAGACCGGACGCGAGCGCTGGTGGTCGACGCCGACGGCCACGACGAGTACGAGGGGTCGAAGGCGGGGCTGGGCGCGCGGGTGGCGACGGAGCTCGCGGCGCGGCTCTGACCCCGACTACTCCTCGACGGTCTCGCCGCCCTCGACGGGCTCGTCGGGTCGGTCGCCGGGGTCGGGCCAGAACGCCTCGCCGAAGAAGGGGATCCCCATCTTCTGTGCGGCCCGCGAGATGACGTGTGCGCCGGTGGGGGCGGTGGCGAACAGGAAGAGGATCGCCACGAGCGAGGTGAGACCGGCGCCCTGTGGACCGAAGTAGACGGCGCCCGCGAGGAACATCGAGGCGGCGCCCAGGGTGGTGGCCTTGCTGGTGGCGTGCATGCGGTTGTAGACATCGGGGAGTCGCAGGAGGCCGACCGTCCCCACGAGCAGGAAGAAGCTCCCGACGGTCACGAGCGCGACGACGGCGACGGTCCGGGCGAGGGGTAGCTGTGCTGTCATGGTGTCACTCGATGATGTCTCCCTCCGTGACGAAGCGGGCGACGGCGATGGTACTGACGAAGCCGATGATCGCGAGCACCAGCCCGACGGTGGCGAACAGGCCCCGGCCGGTCACCAGCGCGTAGAGGGCGGCGATGGCGACGACGTTGGTGGCGATGGTGTCGAGCGCCACCACCCGGTCGGGGGTGGTCGGGCCGACGATGACCCGGTAGGCGGCGATCAGGGTGACGGCGCTGGCGATCACCAGGCCGGCCTGGACGACGGTCCCCAGCAGGGCGGGCTCAGTCGCCACCGTTCTCACCCCCGTCGAAGGCGTCGTCGCGGGGCCGCCGGGGCACCGGCGCGTCCGGGCCGAGGTCCTCGTCGAAGATCCGCAGGGCGTAGTCCTCCCAGCGGCGGATCGGCGCGACGATCGACTCCCGGTCGGCGCCGGCGATGGCGTGGACGTACAGCGAGTTGCGGTCGTCGTCGTAGTCCATGGTGAGCGTGCCGGGGGTGAGCGAGATCGAGTTGGCGATGGTCGTCACCGCGAGGTCTGTCTCGACGCGCAGCGGGATCTCTATGACGCGGGGCTCGATCGGCATCGACGGCGCGAGCACCCGCCGGGCGACGTCGACGTTGGCGGTGAGCAGTTCCCGGAGGAAGAGCCCGGCGTACACCGCGATCCATGGGACCGACCGAACGATCTCCCCGGCCGGCACCGTCTCGGTGTAGAACCCGCGGAAGACGAAGGCGATGGGCATGCCGACCGCGAGGCCGATCAGCAGCTCCCCGAGGACGGCGCTCGGCTCGGCCGAGACGTCACGGACGAACGGCCACAGGAGCGCGAGCCCCAGGCCGACCGTGGGCCAGCGTCTCACGCTCCCACCCCCAGGACGGCCCGTACGTAGGCCTCGCGGTCGAGCGCGGCCTCGGCGCCGGCCCGTGCGGCCCGCAGGACCGGGTCGAAGCCCACGCCCAGGACGACGATCGACAGCGAGAGCGCCGCGAGCACCGCGACCAGCAGCGGCGCGGGGGTCGCCTCGGTGACCGACTCCGGCGCCGACCCCCAGAAGCCCAGGTTCCAGGTCCGGGAGACGTACGCGATGGTGAGGATCGCGCCCGCCAGCGCGATCCCCAGCGCCGCGGTGGCGCCGGCGGCGCCGCCGGCCATCGCGCGACCGGCGGCGTCGAAGACGAACAGTTTGCCGAAGAAGCCGGTCAGCGGCGGGATCCCGACCAGCGCGAGCGAGCCGACGAAGAAGGTCCCCGCGAGCGCGGGCTGGGCGCCCGACAGTCCGCCGATCTCGGAGAGCCGCGCCGAGCCGACGCTGTCCCGGACGGTGCCGGCCACGAGGAAGAGCAGCGACTTCGCCAGCGCGTGGTTGAGCGAGTAGACCAGCGCGGCGACCAGCCCCAGTCGACGGACGGCGCCGGCGTCGGCCGGGAGCGTGGCCACGACCGCCAGCGGCAGGACGATGAAGCCGACCTGGCCGATCGAGGAGTACGCGAGCACGTCGTCGAGTTCGTCGCGGCTCACGGCGGCGATCCCGCCCAGCAGGATGGAGGCGGCGGCCATCAGGAAGAGGACGGGCCCGAAGAAGGCGAGGAAGGACCGGCCCGCGAGGCCGGGCAGGGCGAGCGCGTCGGGCACGGCGGCGGCGCCGAAGACGGTGAAGTACACCCGGACGATGGCGTAGACGCCGACCTTCTTCGTGACGCCGGCCAGCATCGCGGTCGCCGGGGCCGGCGCGGCGCGGTAGGCGGCGGGCACCCAGAACTGGAAGGGGACGATGCCGGCCTTGAGCCCGAACACCGCGAGCAGGAGCCCCGCCAGTCCCAGCACCGGCGCCGGGTCCGCGACCGCCGCGCCGGCGGTGCCGGCGTCGGCGAGTCGCTGTGCCATGTCGGCCATGTTGAGCGTGCCGGTGGTGGCGTACAGGCCGCCGATGGCGAGCAGCATCAGCGCGCTGCCGACGAGGTTGAGCACGGTGTATTTCAGGGCGGCGTCGGTCTGGTCGTCGGTGCCGTAAAACACGACGAGCACGTAGGAGGGCATCAGCATCACCTCGAACCAGACGAACAGGTTGAACAGGTCGCCGGTGAGGAAGGCGCCGGTGGCGCCCGCGAGCATGAAGTGAAAGAGCGGGTGGTAGGAGACCCGCTGACCCAGTTCGTCGACGTAGCCCACGGAGAAGACGACGGCCGCGAGCGCGACGAGCGCGGTGAGTCCGAGCATGAACACGGAGAGGCCGTCGGCGACCAGCGTGATCCCGTAGGGGGCGGGCCAGCCCGACACCTGGTAGACCAGCGCACCGTCGACACGGACGAGCAGCGCCGCGACCGCGCCGACGTAGGCGAGGACGCCGACGACGCTGAGCGCGCGCTGGAGGCGGGGGGCGAAGCGGACGCCCAGCGTGAGCACCGCGGCGACCAGCCCGATCACCAGCGGCGCGACGACGAGGTCGCTCACTCGCCCACCTCCCCCAGGTCGAGGGTGCCGTGGGTCTCGTAGACACGGAACGTCAGCGCGAGCGCGAACGCCGTCGTCCCGAAGCCGATGACGATGGCGGTGAGCACGAGCGCCTGCACCAGCGGGTCCGAGACGCCGGCGGCCCCGCCCCCGTGACCCTCGAGGACCGGCACGCTCCCCGAGAGTCCGCCCATCGTCACGAGGTAGACGTTCGCGCCCTGCGAGAGCATCGTCACGCCCCAGACGACACGGACGATGTCCCGGCGGAGGATGAGGAACGTGCCCAGCGAGAACAGCAGGCCCAACAGCACCGCGAGGGCGTACTGGGTCATTCGGCGCCCACCACCGCGAGGATCGTCAGCAGCGAGCCCACGACGACCAGGTAGACGCCCAGATCGAAGACGATGGCGCTCGCCACCTCGAGTTCGCCGTACACCGGCAGGTGTTCGAGGAAGACGACCGCCTGGCTGAGAAACGGCTCGCCCAGCAGGACCGCCGCGAGCCCGCCGCCCAGCGCGATCGCCAGCCCCGCCGAGAACACGTTTCCGTACTCCCGGACGATGCCGCTGTCGGCGGTGTAGGGAACCGTCGGATCCCGGTTCAGCAGTTGCACCTCCAGGTAGTCGATCCCGTAGACGATGTACACCAGGGCGAAGGCTGCCGCGGTGAGCACGCCCGCGATGAACCCCCCGCCGGGGAGGTTGTGACCCTGGAAGAGCAAGGCGATCGCCGTCAGCAGGACGATCGGGAAGACGATCCGGGCGATCGTCCGGGCGATGACGCTCGTGTCGCGGTCGTACGTTCCGCCCCGTTCCGAGACGTCGATCGCGGTCTCGACCCCAGTGTCGGGTTCGACCGCGGTCCGTGTGTCCGCGTCGGCGTCGACGTCGACGTCGCTCACGCGCTCTCACCCCCGTCACGCATCGCGATCAGGGTGATCACCGACAGCGCGGCCATCGCGACGACGGAGATCTCGCCCATCGTGTCGAACGCGCGGAAGTCCACCAGAATGACGTTGACGATGTTGCCTCCGCCGCCGAAGTCGGTGATCACCGGACCGTGCTCCTCCGGAACGGGGCCGACCTCCAGGAAGTACTCCGGGAGGCTCCGGTCGAGGTAGGCCGGGACGCCGGGCGAACCGGCCGTCGAGAGCAACACCGTGACCGCCACGGTGGCGCCGACGACCAGCGAGACGGCGCCGTCCCGGACGATCCGGCTCCGGCGGAGGTCGCCGTAGAACGCCGGCAACTTGTCCAGCACGAGCAGGAAGATGACCAACACGAGCGTCTCGACGACCAGTTGGGTCAGCGCGAGGTCGGGCGCGTCGGCGAGAATGTAGAAGATGGCGATCATGAACCCGAGGATCGAGAGGGTGAGCACGCCCGCGATGTGGGAGGGCGCGCGCGTGACCGCCGCCGCGCCGACGGCCGCGACGGCCAGCACGATGGCTATCGCGGGGGTCACCCCCGGGCTGCCGAAGGCCGGCAGGTCGACCGCGGCGGCGGCGTAGCCGCCCAGGGCCAGCGCGCTGACCGAGAGCAGGAGCCACAGCGCGTAGGTCCGCAGGAGACCGTTGTGGACCGCATCGATCGCGGTCGAGCGGTCGAGCGTCCCGGTGGCGCCGTCGTAGTACCAGTTGGGCGACAGCGGGCGGACCGAACGGACGGCCCGGACGCCGTCGTGGAGCCGCGCGTAAAAGGGGTAGGCGACGACGCCCGCGCCGATCGTCGCGGCGCTCATCGACACCGCCGGGGTGATGTGATCCGGAATGTAGTACGAGAAGCTCGCCTCGCCGACGTGGCTGCTCTCGACGACCGGCAACACGAGGTCCGCTATCCCGAGGTCGACCCCGAAGGTGTCGGTCACCCCGCCGATCCCGACGACGCCGGCCAGAACCGCCAGCGACACCGGCGGGGCCAGCATCGTCAGGGGCGGGGTGTGGACGTGGCCCAGGCCGTCCGGTCTGTCGCCGAAAAAGAGCATCAGGAACCGGACCGAGTAGAGGAAGGTGAACACGGAGCCGAGGACGGCGACCGCGGGCACGAGCCACCAGAGGCCGCCGCCGTTGTGGGCGGCCAGTTCGTAGGTGGCCTCGAACAGCAGCTCCTTCGAGTAGAAGCCGTTGAACGGCGGCACCCCGGCCATCCCGAGCGCGGCGACGACGGTCACCCCCGCGGTGACGGGTAGATCGCGCGCGAGCCCCCCCAAGTCGTCGAGCGCGCGGGTGCCGGCCTCGTGGGCGACGATCCCGGCGACCAGGAAGAGCGCGGCCTTGAACAGGGCGTGGTTGAGGACGTGGAAGGCACCCGTCTCGGCGCCGAGCAGCGCCGCGCCGCCCTCGGCGGTCCAGACGCCGTAGCCCGCGACGATCAGGCCGAGGTGAGAGGCCGTCGAGTAGGCCAGCAGCTCCTTGATGTCGGTGGCGCCGACGGCGAGGATCGCGGCGACGGTCATGGTGAGAAGCCCCAGCACGACGAAGGCCAGCGTCCACTCCTCGGCGACCAACAGCGGGCGGACGCGACCGATCAGGTAGACCCCCGCCTTCACCATCGTCGCGGAGTGGAGGAACGCGGAGACCGGGGTCGGGGCCTCCATGGCGTTTGGCAACCAGACGTGAAGCGGCACCTGCGCGGACTTGGCGGCGGCGCCGATCCCGACCAGGGCGAGCACGGGGACGAACAGACCCGCGTCCCGCAGGGCCGCCCGGACGGCGTCGGCGTTGGCGAGCAGCGAGCCGTCGCCGGACAGCCGGAAGCCCGAGACGACCCCCGGCAGGTCGCCGGCCACGAGGTTGAGCAGGAGGAAGCCGACGAGCATGAACAGGCCGCCGGCGACCGTGATCAGCATCGACTTGCGGGCGGCGTAGCCGCCGTCGTCGTCGCGGTAGTGCCCGATCAGCAGGAAGGAGGCGACGGAGGTGAGCTCCCAGAACAGGAACAGGGCGATCAGGTCGGCGGCGAGGGCGACCCCCAGCATCGCGCCCATGAACGCGAGCATCGTGGCGTAGTAGCGTGACTTCCCGGGCTCGGCGTGCATGTACCCCGCGGAGTAGAGGAACACGAGGACGCCGACGCCGGAGGCGAGAAAGCCGATCAACAGCGAGAGGCCGTCGACGTAGAACGCGAGCGAGACCGAGAGCGCGGGGATCCACTCGATCGCGGCGACGCCCGGCGAGCCGGCCTGGGTGGCCAGCAGTCCGAACGAGGCGGCCGCGACCGCCGCGGCGAAGTAGGCCGTCCGCTCGCCGACCAGCCGGTAGACGACCGGGGTCAGGGCGGCCCCGAGGAAGGGGAGACCGACGACGGTCGACAGGACGGCCGCTGACGGTGGCACGTGATGGCGTCCGGGCACTCCGGACTTAACCCTTGGCAAACGGCACGGGCCCGCGGCGCCGCGGCCGGACGCCGCGCCGGGAGCCACGGCACCGAGGGGGGCCGGGGCGGCCGGTTTCAGCGTGGATAGGGAGCTACAGGCCCGGCTTGAAACCTCAAATATCGACTCTGATAACTGGCTCGGCACGGTGGACGATCGGTCCGGCCGATGTCGGCCGGGATCTCCCGGCCGGAATGTTTCGCGTTTCAGAGCGCTTCGAACGGTTGTTTTCAGAGCTGATACGACGCGTACCGCGCCGGCTCCGGCCGGCACCTCCGTCGTCAATTCTGGCTGACGTTTTTGTTTGTAGTAATCGGACAGTTGGATTTATATTGCGAGTCGGTCATCGTGGTGGTGAACGCGCTCCGGCGGCGACCCGGGACGGGATGGCGGAGGGGTCGCCGTACGAGAGCGCGATCACGGACAAAGCATGCAACTCGACAACCTACGATCGGACGACGGCGCGGTGTCGCCGGTGATCGGCGTGATCCTGATGGTGGCGATCACGGTGATCCTGGCGGCGGTGATCGCGACGTTCGTCCTCGGACTGGGCGACCAGGTCGGACAGACGGCGCCGCAGGCCAGCTTCAGCTTCGACTAC
>CAZMWG010000108.1:0-9981 GCA_964569925.1 uncultured Halobacteriales archaeon
ACCACCCACCGGTAGGTCGGCAGGACGAGCGCCCCGGCGATCCCGCCCAGGATCACGCCGCCCCACCACGTGACGTGGGGGACGGCGCCGGTGACCGCGACCAGCCCCGCCAGCAGCCCGTTGGCGGTCCACAGCGGGTCGGGCTTGCCCTGCCACAGCGCCGAGACGACCATCGCCGCGACGCCGCCGGCGCCCATACCGAGCGTGGTGTTCATCACGACCTGGCCCAAGGCCGCCCCCTGGAAGGCGACGCCCTCGACGCCCTCGCCGCTCGCGAGCACGGTCGCCTGGGTGCCGACGTTGAAGCCGTACCAGCCGAAGGCCAGGAACAGCGTCCCCAGCACGGCCAGCAGCATCGAGTGACCCGGGATCGGCTGGCTCTCGCCGCTCGAACTGAACCGGCCCGCCCGCGGGCCGACCATCTTCGCGCCGACCAGCCCGGCCATCCCGCCGCACATGTGGACGATGGTCGCGCCGGCGAAGTCGAGGTAGCCCGCACCGATGACGCTGCCGAGGTAGCCGTCGCCGGTGAGCAGGCCGGTGCCGCCCCAGGCGATCCCCGGCATCGCGGGGTAGATGATCGCCGTCATCGCCGCGGCGACGAAGACGTACGCCGAGAAGTTCATCCGCTCGGCGACCGCCCCGGAGACGATGGTGGCGGCGGTCATCGCGAACACCGCGCCGAAGAACCAGCCGATGTACGCCGTCGGGTCGTTGACGTACGACCAGGCGCCGCCGATCCCCGCCGTCGGGTCGGTCAGGCCGCCGACGATGGCGGTGAACGCCGACCCGATGACGAAGAACACGAGCACGCCCAGCACCCAGTCGGTCATGTTCTTCATCAGGACGTTCCCGACGTTCTTGGCCCTGACCTGACCGCTCTCCAGCAGCGCGAAGCCCGGCTGCATGAAGAAGATCAGGAAACACACCACCAGGATCCAGACGTTGTTGACCCCGTCGGCGACCTGGACCGGGTCGAGTTGCAGCAGTCCGTCGACCGCCGGCGCCGCCGCCCCGATCATACCGGCACCACCGTGGTTCTGGTCACGATACCTCCAACTTCGTGCAGTTCAGCGTTCGTTTCCACAACGGACGTGGAGCGCATACACTGTCGGGCGATGGAAGCACACCCTATAACGCTTGGCTTGAAATACGGTGATGTATCGTAGAATATATCGATGTTCGTCAGAAATACTCAACGATATTACCGGTATAAGGTGTTTGAACGTCCAGCGATGCGACGAATGTCCGGACGAAACCGACGACTCGGAACCTCCGTCGTGACGACGAGCCGACGGGTCGGCCCGTATCGACGGGGCGCGCACCGGGACTCCGGTGGGGAGCCGGCTCCGTGGATACTTCCTTCACAGTAGACGACTTACGAAATATTGTGCGAGCGGCGGCCTCGTCTCGGGTGTCATGCGGGGGAACCACGAACGGAGCAGGCGGGCACTGTTGCGGGGACTGGGCGCCGCGGGAATCGGCGTCGCGGGGGCGCCCGCCGGGGTCGCGGGCGTCTCGCTGCGCGTGTCCGTCGCGGACGGCGACGTCGCGCGGATCGGCGCCGTCGATCCCGCCGACGGCTCCGGGTTGGCCCGCTCGACGGTCGCCGACGACGGTGGGGCCGCGGACCTGCGGATCGTCGACGTCGGGGGCGCCGTCGAACCGGGCGCGACCGACGTCGAACTGGCGACGGTCGCCGTGGACGCGCTCGACACGGGACGGACGCCGCTGTCGGTCGACGTCGAGACGTTGGGGACGGAGAACGGCGCGACCGTCGAGGCGACGACGGAGGCCGGCACGGTCACGGTCGGTCCGCCGCGGGTGCCCGACGGCGAGGGACCGCCGACCGACCCCGACGACGACGGCGTCTACGAGGACGTCAACGGCAACGGCCGGGCGGACTACGACGACGTCGTCACGCTGTTCGAGGGGTTCGAGTCCGACGCCGTCCGCGAGTCGGCGAGCGCCTACGACGTCAACGACGACGGGAAACTCGACTTCGACGACCTCGTCGACCTCTACGACGAGGTCGGGGGGTCTTAGCCCGGCCGCGACGGGTCTCGCCGGCGCTGCGGCGGGCCGGCCCCGCCGCGGGTTGAGGCCGGCGTCGTCCCGGTCGGTCAGCGTCGCCGGACGCCGACGAAGTGTGCGGGGTTTCTCCCGCCGCGGCGCTCGAAGGCCGTCCGGACGGCGAACGCGACCTTCCAGCCGTCCTCGAACCGACGCCGGACCTCCTCGGGCGTGATCCCGTAGATCGTCCGGCCGTCGCGGCGAGCCTCCCCGAGCACGCAGTAGAGCCCGCCGGAGTCGACGACCGCGGAGAGCCCGTCGACGAACAGGTCCCGCTCGCGGTCGCCCAGCACGTGGAACATCGCGGAGTCGACGACCGTCCGGAAGGAGAGGCCGGCCTCGCGGAGCCGTCCCAGGGCCAGCGCGTCCCACGCGGCGAACTCCGCGCTCACCCGGCGACGGCGGGCCTTCTCGCGGGCCTGCCGGATCGCCAGCGGCGAGAGGTCGATCCCGAGGACCTCGTGACCCCGGTCGGCGAGGAACAGCGAGAGCTCCCCGGTGCCACAGCCGACGTCGAGCACCGGACTCTCGACGAGCCCCGCCGCCGCCAGCCGGACGAACGCCCGCTGTGGTCGGCCGATGTCCCAGTTGGGCACCCCCGCGTACGCCGCGTCGTACACGCGGGCCATCGGCCCGGTCCCGGGCACCCGTCCACACGTCTCCGTGCTCATCGTCTCCCGCCCGGCGTGTCGACCATGGCCACGCCTCGGGCGGTGTGGAGGTTAGCTCTTACCCACGAGGGCTCACCCGACGACGGACACGGGAGACCACGACGACGAGCCCGGACGGGCCACCGGTCGAGCCGCCCGAGACCGAGCGCGACCGCCGCCGGACCCGGGACGACGACCAGCGCGAGCGCGGTCCAGCTGACCGCCGCCTCGAGACCGGTCCGGAAGGTGATGTCGTGCCGGGAGAAGTCGCCGAAGACGATCGGCAGCGCGGCGAACAGCGCCACCGGCTGGGAGAGCGTCGCCCGTCGGAGCGCCCGCTCGGGGTCGACACCCCGCCGGACCTGGACCGTGCGGGCGATCCACAGCGGCAAGCCCCACAGCGCCGCGGCGACGGCGACCACGACGACGCCGGCCTCGGGGGATATCGTGGCGACGCCCACCGCCAGGAGGACCACGAGGAGCCCGACGCCGCCGCCGGCGTAGGTCAGCGCCCGGCCGAACGGCCGGACGCGCCGCGCCAGGAGGACGGCGGTCAGCGCCAGCGGCACCGATCCCGGAGCCACCACGAGTCCCCCGACCAGGGCGAGCGTTCCGAGGACGCCTGCGTCGGTCACGGCCGCGGTTCGAAGCCCGTCAGGTAGGGGTTCGGGCCGGCGGACCGACGGCGAGCGACCGAACCACCGGCCGCCGGCCCGGCGTGTCCGGACCGCCCGAACCCCGTTCGTCGCCGAGGGGCTTTTCATCCGCCGGGTCGATGTGGGCGCACGATGACCGAACCGCCCGGCGAACGGGGCCTCCGCGCCGACCGGCGCTTCGCGTTCGAGGCCGTCGAGTCGGTGTCGCGGACGTTCGCGCTGAGCATCGATCTGCTGGAGGAGCCGGTCGCATCGTGGGTGTGTACGGGCTACCTGCTCTGTCGGGGGGCGGACACCATCGAGGACGAGTCGACCATCCCCCTGTCGGCCCGCGCGGACCTGCTGGAGACGTACGACGCACTGCTCGACCCCGGCTCGGACGTCGACGTCGAGCGGTTCAGTGCGGCGCTCGCGGACCACCACCCCCCGGACCCGGGCGACGACTGGGCAGCGCTCGCGGAGACCGGACGGACGCTGCGCGTGTTCCGGTCGTTCGACGACGCGGTCCAGTCGGCGATGCGCGGGCTCGTCCGGGAGATGGCCACCGGGATGGCTCGCTTCCTCCGCCGGCACGCCGGCAGCGGCGGCCTCCGGATCCGGACCGTCGACGAGCTAGAGGAGTACTGCTGGTACGTCGCCGGCACCGTCGGCGAGCTGTTCACCGAGCTGCTGCCGCTGGTCGGGGCCGGCTCCCACCAGGACGTCGAGGACGACGCGCTGGCGTTCGCGTTGCTCCTGCAACTGGTCAACATCGCCAAGGACGTCCGCGTCGACTACGAGACCGAGGGCAACGTCTACCTCCCGGGCGAGTGGCTCGCCGAGGAGGGACTGGACCACGAGGACGTCGACGACCCGACCGCGACCGAACCCCTCGCCCGGGTCGTCGAGCGGGTCGTCGACCACGCGGAGTCCTACGCCGACGGCGCCTGGCGCTACTTGGAGCGGCTGCCGGCCGACGAGGCCAACCTGCTGGAGGCGGCGGGACTGCCCTACCTCCTGGCGCTCGGCACCTTCCGGGAGCTCCAGGACCGCTCCGAAGCCGTCGTCGCCCGGGAGCGGACGGTGAAGCTCGACCGCGCCGAGGTCGAGGCGCTGTACGGCCGGATGCGCCGCGGCGTCACCCACGAGGAGCTGTCCGGACTGGCCGCCACCGTCCGCGAGCGCCCGTATACCGGGCCGACGGTCGACTGAGTCGGGCCCGCGCCGCCGGGTCCCGCGGCTCCGGGTCGTGGTCGTCGACGCGAGAAAGCCATGGTCCGCCCCCCGTCCCCTCTCGGTCCTGTCCCATCCCGTTCGATCGGCGTGTCGCCGGCGGCGACACCGCGTGTCGTGCCGGTCGTCACCCGTCGCGGTCCGCGTGCCGCACGTCGCTCGGCCGGACGTGCGACCCCCGCATACTACGGTTAGGACTACGATCACATATGTCGCATTACCACCGCCGTGGTGAACACCCGGTTCGACGCGGGTCGGGGCCGACCGCCGGTGGGATCGATCGGTCCGCCGGCCGCGAGCCGGGTCCGCCTGCCCCGGGCCGGGACCGACCCCTCTCGGAGACGACACCGGACCGCGCGGGGGCGGCGGCCGGGCGCGACGGCCGGAACTGTTAGTTGTGTGGGTACACTGGGTGTCGGGAAACGCGGAGCACCCGACATGGAGGACACACACGGGGACGACGGGACCGACCCGGCGACGCTGCGGGCGGGGCTCGAACAGTTCGGACTGAGCACCTACCAGGCGCGGGTGTACACGACGCTGCTGGAACACGGGGCGCTGCCGGCCGTCGAGGTGGCCAAACGGGGCGGCGTTCCGAACTCCCGGGTGTACGACGTGCTCGCGGAGCTGGAACGCGAGGGGTACGTCGAGACGTTCGAGCGCGAGGACAAGCGCCACGCGCGGGCGACCGAGCCCTCCGCGGTCGTCACGGAACTGCGCGACACGAGCGACCGGCTCTCGGAGACCGCCACCTCCATCGAGGACCGCTGGGAGCGGGCGAACCTGCCGGACCACCAGATCACGCTGCTGGGGCGGCCCGACTCCGCCGTCGAGGAGGCCGAGCGGCTGATCCGGGGGGCCGGCTCGCTCGTCGATCTGTCGGCGACGGCCGGTCAGTACCACCGCCTCGAGGGGGCTCTGCGGGACGCCCTCGACGACGGGGTCGTCGTGCGGGCGTCCGTCGAGGGACTGCCCGACACGGCGATCGACTCCGAACAGCCCGTGACCGAACTGCGTCGTCGGACCATCCCCGGTCCGTTCGTCGCCATCGTCGACCGGACGATCACCTGCTTCGCCCCCAACGAGCGCGAGACCGAGTCCTACGGCATCGTGCTGGACGACTCCATCCTCTCTTTCGTCTTCCACTGGTACTACCAGACCTGTCTCTGGTCGATCTACGAGTCGGTCTACCGCCGGACCGGCGACCGACTCACCTACGTCAGCGTCGAGGAGTTCGTCCGCGACGTCTACCCCGCCTGGCGCGAGGGCGCCCTGGTCCCCGTGACGGTGACCGGGCGACGGACCGACACCGACGAGTACCACACGATGTCGGGCGTGCTGACCGACGTCCTCTACCCGGACTTCGACCCCGGCGACCCGGAGCCACCCAGCTACGGCGAACTGGCCGGCCGGCTCACGCTGCTCGTCTCCGACGGCGACCGCCGGTACTCGGTCGGCGGCTGGGGTGCGAGCCTGGAGGACGTCGAGGCACGGACGATCCTCGTCGACCCGGCCGACGTCCTGCTCGACCCGGCGGCCGGGTCCGACGCGTAGGACGGGCCCGCTCTCCGCCGTCACTCCCCGTCGAGCCGGTCCGCGGGCGTCGTCGCGAACGCGCCGTCCTCGAACGCGACCGGCGACGGCTCCTCGACCACCCGGAGGTCCGCCCGATCTCGGGCGGCCGCGACCAGGGCCGCCGAGGCGTGCAGCCGGTCGAGGTGGCTCGTGTCGGCGGCGTGGAGCAGACGCACCGCGTCGGGCTCGACCGCGCCGGCCGTCGAGAGTGCGGCGGTCAACCCGGCCCGGTCGGTCGCCACCGCGGGCGGCAGGCGCACCCCACGGACGGTGCTCGCGGTGAGCGCGTTGACGAGCGTCGTCGGCGCGTCGACGGCCGCCAGCAGGTCGGCGTGGATCAGGTCCGCCGAGCCGACGCCCATCGCGTTGCCGTGGGTGGCCGCGGTGAGCCCGCGGACGTAGATCCGGTCGACCGAGGGGGTCGCCGGCTCCGGTTCGCCCAGCGAGAACGGCCGCCGGCCGGTGACGTTCGGGTCCGCGCCCTGGCCGCTGATCTCCTTTCCCTGCCGGTCGAGCACTAGCACGTCCAAGTCGTCGAACGGGAGCGTGGGCATCCGTTCCGTGGCGATCTCGAGCAGTTCGCGCTCGCGGTCCAGCGGGTCGCCGGCGGGCACCCCCTCGACCAGCGCCGTGTCGTCGCGCTCGTCCTCGACGACGGCGACGCCGCCGACCACCGGCAACTCCTCGATCAGCCGTTCGGCGATCAGGGGGACCATCTCCGAGAGCGACCAGTCGACGCCGCGCTCGTGGGCGATCTTCGCGCCCCGCTGCTTGCCGAAGCCGATGGTGAGCATCTTCGCCAGCCCGCTCTCGACCGGCCCGTCGTAGTCGGTGTGGGGCTTGACCCGGTTGATCGGCAGTATCGCGTCGGCCTCCGCGGCGGCCGCCGCCGTCACGACGGGCACGTCCCGCTGGGGGGTCCGGCCCACCTCGACGACCGACATCGAGGCGCGGATCTCACAGCCCACGGTCTCGGGGGTGACCCCCAGTTCGGCGAGCAGCTCCCGCTGGCCGTCGGCGGTGGCGCCGCCGTGGCTCCCCATCGCCGGGACGACGAACGGCTCGTGGCCCGCCGCCGCCAGGGCGCCGACGACGCCCCGGACCAGCGCCGGCAGGTTCGCGATCCCCCGGCTCCCGACGCCGACGGCGACCGACGCCGCGTCGCCGTCGTGGGCGCCCCGCCCGTCGATCGGCAGCGCCTCGACCGCCGCGGCGGCCGCCCGCTCCACGTCCGCGACCGGGTCGGTGTCGTACACCTGTTCGATCACACCCGTCTCCGGGAACGGCGTCTCGCCACAGGCCGCCAGGACCCGCTCCTCCGGCACGACCAGCGAGTCGCGGCGCTCGCGTCGATCCGTGGTGTCCTCTGTCACGGTCTCCGGGTGGCGGGCACGGGTGAAAGGTGTTCCCCGACCGCCGACGACCGGCGACGACCGGCGACGCGCGCCCGGATCGGGGGGGAGAGTGGGTACGCGCGGGATTCGAACCCGGGGCCCTCCGGCGGGGACGGCGAGCGACGCTGATCTGTCAGGGGTCCCTGGGGACCCCGCGACCGTCGCCGTCGCCCCGGCGGCCGTTCTGCCGAACTGAACTACGCACCCACGCGGGAGTCAGACGGCCCTCGCCCTCATACCTTCGACGGTTCCTGGATTCCGGGAACCCGACGACGCCGGCCTCCCACGCTCGGAAACACCGGTCGGGGTTACAAGTCCGACCGAAGCCCGCCACCATCCATGTCCGAGACGACCGCAGAGGCGAACCCGCTCGCGAACCCCGTGGTACGGTACGGCATGTGTGCGACGACGGCGGCGATCGTCGCGTTCGTCGGCTTCCAGTTCTTCGAGGGCCTCCCGCGGATCTTCGTGTTCGTGCTCGCCGCGATGGAGTTGACCGTCGCGCCCTGGATCATCGGGAAGGCCGTCGAGCAGGGATAGCCGAACGCGCGACGCCGGTCGGGGCTCCCGTCCCGACCGGACGAGCGGGTGACCGGCGGGCGCGGGTCCGTGGCCACCCGCCGACGGATTGATACCGTCGGGGTCGTTGTTTGACACCGAGTGACAACCGACCGGATCGACGTCGTCCACGTCGACCCTGACCCGGCGGTCCGCGAGCGGGTCCGGTCCGCGCTGGGAGGCGGTGAGCCGTGGACGGTGACCGGCGTCGCGGAGCCGGCGGCGGCCGCCGAGCGCGTGAGCGAGCGGCGGCCGGACTGTCTCGTGGGGACGGTGGGACCCGACCTGTCGGCGACCGTTCGAGCGACGCGGGCGGATCTGCCGATCGTCCGGTTCGTCGCCGCGGAGCCGACGGCCTCCGACGACCGGCTGCTGACCGACGAGTGGGTCGAGCACGTCCGGCGTCGGCCCGACCGGGGGACCGTCGACCTGGAGCTGCTGGACGCGCGGGTCGAGCGGCTCGTCGAGCGGTGTCACGAACGGACGGCCCGGGCCGACGAGGCGGCGCGGCTGCGACGGTACGCGGACTGTCTGGCGGTCGTCCGGCGGACGGTCGACCGACTGGTGCGGGCCGAGGAGCCCGCGGCCGTGCCGCCGCTGGTCGTCGAGGGGCTCGAAACGACCTTCGAGTTCGACCTCGTCGGGGTGTGGACCCTGTCGGCGTCGGGCGACCGGCTGGAACCCGCGGGGATCACCGACCGCGGACGGGAGCTGATCGACGAGGTGCCGACGTACCGCCGCGACGAGGAGTCGCTGACCTGGGCGGCCTTCGAGGCGGGGGAGACGCGGACGGTCGGGAACGTCCGCGACCGGCCGTCCAGACACAACCCCGAGACGCCGATCGGGAGCGAGATCGTCGCCCCCATCGGCGAGTACGCGGTCCTGAACGTCGGGTCGACGGCACCCGAGGCGTTCACCGAACACGACGTCCGGCTGGTGGAGCTGTGGGCCGACACCGCCCGGACGGCCTTCGCGCTGACCGAACAGGTCGACCGGCTGGAGCGACGGACCGAGCAGCTGCGCCGCGAGCGCGACCGGCTCAGCGAGCTGGTCACCGGCGTCGCCCACAACCTCCGGAACCCGCTGAACGTCGCCCTGGGGCGGCTGGACGACCTCCCGGACGACGGGTCGAGCGCGGCGCTCGAACGAGCGCTCCACCGGATGGAACAGCTCGTCGAGGACGCCCTGCGCTTCGCGCGTCACGGGCGCGAGGCCGAACGGACCGAGCCCGTCTCGCTTGACGAGGTCGTCCGGGACCGCTGGGCCGCGGTCGGGGCCGACGTCGAGGGGGCGACGCTGTGTCGTGCGCTCGACGGACCGCCCGTCGTCGCGGACCCCGAACGGCTCGCCGACGCCGTGGCGAACCTGCTCGACAACGCCGTCCGCCACGCCGGTCCGTCGGTGTCGGTCGTCGTCGGCCGCCTCGACGACGGGTTCTACGTCGCCGATGACGGCCCCGGGATCCCGGCCGAGGAGCGCGAACGGGTGTTCGACGGCGGCTACTCGACGGCCACACAGGGGACCGGCCTCGGGCTGGCGATCGTCCGCGAGGTGGCCCAGGCACACGGCTGGTCCGTTCGGGCCGTGGAGAGCGCGCCCGGCGGCGCGCGGATCGAAGTCGTCGACGTCACGTTCGACGACGGGGCGTGACCGCCGGGTTCCAGCCGAGCGCGCGACACCGGCCGGGGGCTACGCGGGGTGTGAGCTACCCGGTGAGCCACACCTGCCCGCGCCGTGGGACGGTCGTCGAACCGGACCGCGAGGGGCATCCGGCCGACAGGCCGGTGACGCCGTACCCGCCGGCGGGGTGGGAGCACGTCGCCCCCGACGGCGCGGTCGAGGGCGCCGACGGCGTCCGGTTCG
>CAZMWG010000109.1:0-9973 GCA_964569925.1 uncultured Halobacteriales archaeon
GCCCACATGGAGGGGTACGAGGTGATGCCCATGGCCGAGGCCGCCGCCGAGGGCGACGTGTTCATCACCACCACCGGCAACCGGGACGTGATCGTCGAGGAGCACTTCGAGCGGATGGACGACGGCGTGTTGCTCGCCAACGCCGGCCACTTCGACGTCGAGGTGGACCTGGACGCGCTCGGGAACCTGGCGGTCGACTCCTGGGAGGCCCGGGACGGCGTGCGGTCCTACGAGATGCCCGACGGCCGCCGGCTGAACGTGCTCGCCGAGGGCCGGCTGGTGAACCTGGCGACGCCGGTGGCGCTGGGCCACCCGGTCGAGGTGATGGACCAGAGCTTCGGGATCCAGGCCGTCTGTGTCCGCGAACTCGTCGAGGCCGGCGGCGACTACGACCCCGGCGTCCACGACGTGCCGGACCGGCTGGACCGCGAGGTCGCGGAGATCAAACTCGACGCCGAGGGCGTCGCGTTCGACGACCTCTCCGAGAGCCAGCGGGAGTACATGGACTCCTGGCAGCACGGGACGTAGTCGGTCTCCCGCCGGGCGTCGGCACTCAGCAGACGGAGTAGAACGAGCTCGCCGTCCCGTCGGCTTCGACGACCACGTAGGCGTCCCCGTAACAGTTGTTCGTGATGATCTCTACCGTTCCGGTCTCGTTCGCCGCGGCCCATCGAACCTCGAAGGTCTCGATGCTGTCGGTGACCGACTCGTTCGTGTTGTAGACTTCCCGCTCGTCTCCGGGACCGAGCACGTGACTCCGGTCGTGGACGGTCTCGTTCGTCCCGGTTCTCACCACGACGACGTCGAACGTCACGCTCTCGTCGCCGCTGTTCTCGAGGTACAGGGAGTGATCCGGGGAGGGCTGGTCCGAGGCCGGCGTTCCGAGACAGCCGGCGGCGGGACCCATCGCGACGAGGAGACCGCACGCCAGCAGCGATCGCTTCCGCATGACTGCGAGTTGTGACGGGGAGTGTGAGTACTTTCCGTCGGGTGTCCGTCCGTGCGGCACGGGTTCGGGACACACCGCTGGCCGAGGAGTTCGACGTGTCCCCTCGGGCGGAGGCCCCGAGACGGGCCGCGACCGTCACCCCCAGAATCACGACCGATAACCGCGGGGGAAGCTACTTGTCGGGCGACGATCATCACGTTCTGTCATGAGCACGGGAACGCGGGGGAGAGAGGGGAGCGGGCGGGTCGAGTTCGCGCACTTCTGGCAGGAGGGCGGGGGCAAGCGCATGGTGGCGGAGCTGTTCGACGACTTCCGCCGCCGGAACCCGGGCGTCGAACTCGACGAGGAGGCGAACAGCATCGACGACCACGGGATGTTCGTCAAGAGCCGGATCCTCCGGGAGGACCCGCCGGACGTCTTCGCGGAGTGGCCCGGCTCCAACCTGGAGCCCTACACCGAGGCGGGCGCGCTCGCCGACCTCTCGACGCTGTGGGACGAGCAGGGCTGGGAGTCCGTGTTCATCGAGGGGCCCCGCGAGCGGGCCCGGATCGACGGCGCCTACTACGGGGTGCCACTCGACATCCACCGGATGAACAACGTCTTCTACGACGTCGGGCTGGCCGAGCGGTTCGGCGTCGACGTCGCGGGCGCCGACGACCCCCGCGAGTTCCTGGAGGTGTTGCGGGCCTGCGAGAACGACGGCGACGTGATCGGGATGGAACAGCCGATGAAGAACCCCTCGGACGTGCTCCAGCTGTTCGCGAACGTGATAATCGGCCAGTACGGCGCCGAGACCTACGCCGGGATCACGCGGGGGCGGACCGCCGACTACCGCGACGAGATCCACAGCGCGGTCGCGCTGCTCGACGAGTACGCCGACCTGGCCCGCGAGGACGCCGCCTTCCTGGGGATGGTCGAGGCCAGCGACCGGTTCGCCGAGGGCCGGTCGGTCTGTTTCCACCAGGGCGACTGGATGGCCGGCGCCTACGAGGCCGTCGACGGGTTCGACTACGGCCGGGACTGGGACCGGGTGAACTTCCCCGGCACCGACGGGGTGTTCATGCTCGCCAGCGACGCCGCCGTCGCCGCGGACACGGGCGGGATCGACCCGGCCGCCCGCGACTTCCTGGCCTTCCTGGGCTCGACGGGCGCACAGGAGACGCTCAACCGGATCAAGGGGTCGATCCCGCCCCGCGAGGACGTCTCGCTCGACGCCTACCCGCGGATCCTCCGCGAGCAGTACGAGGACTTCAAGCGGGCTCGCCACTTCCCCGCCGGCCACGCGCTCCAGGTCGACCCGGAGACGTTCACCGAGGTGAAGCTCGCCGCGGGGAATTTCCTCGTCTCGCGGGACGTCGACCGCGCCACCCGAGAGTTCGTCGAGGCATACAGCTGAGTCGGGCGACGACGCGCACGGTCCGTCCGCGGCGCCGGGTCGTCGCTCACCCGTCGCCGTCCGACTCCCGCCGGGTGAGCACCTCTCGCCCGGCGTCCGACCCGCCGTCGCCGGACGTCCGACCGTCGCCGGCGCCCTCGACCAGCAGATCCTCGATCAGCAGGCTCTCGACCCCCGACAGCGCCGCCTCGGTCGGGGCGTCCTCGCCGAGAATCACCTCGTGGGACTGGGCGCCCTCGACGGCCGACCGGAAGAGGGCGGCGTACTCCTCGGGGTCGACCGGCCGGAAGACGCCGGCCTCGATCCCCTCCCGGACGATGTCGGCGATGACCGCCCGGATCAGCCCGTCGTTCTCGACGAGTTGGGCGCGCAGCTCCTCGTCGTAGGGGGCCTGCGCGCGCAGCCCCAGAAGCGCCGTGTGGAGGTCGACCGCGTCCTCGTCCTCGCCGACGACGACCAGTCGGGCGATCCGGCGGAGCCGTTCGGCCGGCCCGTCGGCGTCCCGACAGCGTACCCGGTCGACGAACCCGTCGAGCAGGTACTCCAGGAAGGCGACCATCAGCTCCTCCTTGGAGTCGTAGTGGTAGTGGATCAGCGACTTGCTCTTGTCGAACTCGTCGGCGATGGCCTGTGTCGTCAGCCCCGCGTAGCCGTGCTCGCACAGCGCGGCGAACGTGGCCTCCATGATCGCCGCCCGGGCGTCCTCGCTCCCCATCATCGACTGGCTAGTCAGTCAGCCCACAAAACGGCGTCGGACCGACGACGGTCGGGCCCGCCCGCCCCGACGAGGACGGTCGTTCCGTGGGCCGGACTGTCACGACGTGGCACTCCCCGTCGACGGACCCGACACCCGCGGCCGGGAGGCCGGCGCGCCGGGAGCGGGCGACAGGGATTAACCCGCGGGGCGTCAGGTCCGGACGATGTCGGACTCGAACGCGAAGGGGGACCGCCGGGAGCGCGAACTCGTCAACGCGCTCGACGAGGCCGGCTTCGCGGTGATGCGGGCGCCGGCCAGCGGCTCGGCCACGGAGCGGGAACTGCCGGACGTGCTGGCCGGCGACGGCGAGCAGTTCTACGCCGTCGAGGCCAAGTCCAGCGCCGGCGCACCGATCTACCTGGACAGCGAGGAGATCGAGGCGCTGCTCTTCTTCGCGCGGAACTTCGGCGCCAAGCCCCGCGTGGGCGTCCGCTTCGACCGCGAGGACTGGTACTTCTTCCACCCCGCGGACCTGTACGTCACCGACGGCGGGAACTACCGGGTGAAAAAGGAGATCGCCGTCGCCGACGGGATCGACATGGCGGAACTGACCGGGGAGAGCGAGAAGGTCACCCTCGACGAGGTGGGCGACGACGACGGTCCGGACACGGCGACGCTCGACGTGCTGGCGGCCCTGGAGCGGGGCGACCTCTCCCGGGAGGAGGCCGCCGAGATGCTGGAGTAGGGCGCCGGCGGGACGTCAGACGAGCGCGGCGTCGTCGGTCCGGGCGAGCCGCGAGAGCGGGAAGGAGTAGCGCCGTGGCTCCTCGCCGGCCCGCCCGGCGCGCCGGAGCGCGGCCAGGTAGACCGCCTCGACGACGAGGTCGTCGTCGGGGTAGCCGGCGTTGGTTGGGTGGTCGGCGACCGTCCCGCCCGTCTCGGGGATCCGGACGGCGTCGGCACGGCGGTCGGTGACCGCACGGACGACCAGTCGGTCGCCGGTCTCGCGGTCGAAGGCGACGTCGCCGGGTTCGAGCGCGCAGTTCGGACAGAGGTCCGGCGGGTCGGCCCGCTCCGGGACGACCGTCTCGGTCCCGCAGGCGTCACAGCGGGCGCGGGCGTGGCCGGGCGGTGGCACCCGTCGGCCCGTGATCTCGATGGCGACGCGGCGGAGGTGTTTGCACCGCTCGCCGCGAATGCGGTGGTCGGGGCAGGTACAGGTGCCGGCGGCGACGTCGACGACGTAGGTGGCGCCGCTCTCGGCGTCGACGGCGTAGCGCGGGCCGTCGAGCGTGCGGACGGCCATCCGCTCGGTCCAGGCGCGGGCCGCCCGGTCGTCGAGCCGGCGGAGGTCCGGCGCGAGCGCGGTCTTGCGCGCCCGCTCGTGTGTCTCGATGCGGGTCATGGGGTCGGACGCCGGTGGTTTCGAGGGTCGCGTCCGGACGGAACTACGCGCCGGAGCGACATCAACCGCTCGCCGCCCCGTGGTCCCGGCCCGTCGAACCGACGCCGCCGGGGCTCGGGGCCCCCCACGGCGACGGCATCGAAGCCCTTTTTTCCCGGCCCAGGGAACGCCGGCGCATGGATGTCGAGCGGGAGACCGTGGTGCAGCTCGTCGTCACGGTGGCGGCGATCGCCGTGTTCGTCGCCGCCGCGGTCGCCGTCAACACGGCCATGGGCGGGCAGGCCACCACGGCGAGCGGGACCCTGTCGGGGACCGTCGAGGGCGAGTTCGCCGCCGGCGGGAGCGGCTCCGTCGAGGGTGAACTCAACGGCACGTTCGACGGGACCAGCAACGGCAGCGACCTCCCCGGACCGGTGTCGGGGACGTTCCACGGGAACCTCACCGGCGCGGGCGAGGCCGACGGCCGGCTCGACGGACGTCTGAACGGCGAACTCACCGGCGGCGAGGGCGGCGAGTGGTCCTTCGAGGGCACCTACCGCGGCGACCTGGGGTCCAACGCCACCGTCGAGGCGGCCGTCACCGGGAAGCTCGTCGAGACCGACGAGCCCGGCGTCGTCCGCACCCTGCTTCCCTCCGGCGGCCTGGCGATCGTGCTCACGGTCGGCGCGTTCATCGTCGTGATGGCCGTGGTCGGACTCTGGCTGGAACGCCGGGAGTTCTGATCGCCGTCGTCTCTCAGTCCGCGCCGGCGTCCGCGTCGCCCCGTCGCTCGGCGTTCGCCGAACCGTCCTCGCCCGCACCGGCGACCCCCCCGTCGGTCGCGTCCCCCTCGTCGCCGCCGTCACCGTCGCCGTCCCCGTCGTTCTCGCGCCAGTCGTCCAGTTCGTCCTCGTCGGCCTCGTCGATCGCCGCCTCGTAGTAGGCCATCGGGTGGGCGATCCGCTCACAGCGGTCGTCCATGTTCACGCAGTCGCCGTAGGACTGCATCGTCGCGCAGGCCGGCGTGGAGTACTCCGTCGGGCTGGTGTCCCCGCGGATGTGGTCGACCTGGTAGCGGGTGGCCTCCTCCCCGAAGCCCGGGTTCACCTGGAACAGCTCGACGATCTCGTCGGTGGACATCCCGATGCCGACGAGGAAGGTGCCGATGGCGAACCGCGAGTGGTGTTCGAGGTGGTCCCCGCGCTGGACCTTGTCCAGCAGGTGTTGCATACAGGGCGGGAACAGCTCCGGGACGACGGTGTCGATCTCGCGGGTGAGGTCCAGGTCCGCGAGCAGTTCGCGGACCTCGGCGACGGACTCCTCCAGTTCGTCGGCGATCGCGTCGGGGACCGACAGCGGCAAGCCGTCGGCGACCCGGTGGCGGACGGCCTGCTTGAGCAGCGTGTCCAGCTCCGCCCGGGTGACCGGCACCTCGCCGTCGGCGAGCCGGCGGTTGACCAGCCGCCACTCGTCGCCGCGCTGGTCGGCCGCTAGGTCGAGGTAGGTTCCGACGGCCATCCGGTAGCTCTCGGGACCCTCCCGGACCGCGCCCGCCAGGTCGAACTCCGCGAGCAGGTCCCGCCGGGAGAGGGTGGCCGCGGAGCGGGCACCCCCGACGCCCGCGCCCCGGCTCTCGGTGAAGTCGTCGGCGAACCGGTCGCGGGCGGCCGCCGCCTCGGCGTTCGCGTACTTGCGGGTGCAGACGTGTTCGTCGACGACCGAGACGATCACGCGCGCGACCGGGTACGAGAGGAGCTCCACGCGGGTCCGCCGGGCCGGCTCGCCGACCGTCCCGTCGGTGATGGCGCTCGCGACACGCTCGCGGGCGCGCTCGACGACCGCTCGCTCCCGGGCGACGACCGTGCCGAGGTCGACGTCGGCCGCCTCGACGGCCTCCCGGGCCCCCGACAGGAACGGGTACCTGGCGTGGAGTGGTTGCATCCGTCTCCCGTTGCGTGCGCCGTCGAATAAGCTCGGTGGTCGCCACACGCCCCCCGTCGTCGGCCCGCCACCTCGTCGTCCGTCC
Organism: uncultured Halobacteriales archaeon; assembly: GCA_964569925.1. Lineage (GTDB taxonomy): Archaea > Halobacteriota > Halobacteria > Halobacteriales > Haloarculaceae > CAZMWG01. The sequence goes on from CAZMWG010000109.1 coordinate 6,453, forward strand.
GCGCTCGCCCGGCCGTCCCGCCCGCCGAGCCGCGATCAGGGGACACATACGCGATCCCGGCCAACGACGGGCCGTGCACGACGAGCACGCCGTCCCGTTCCCCCGGCTTCGTCTCCTGTGGGCGGCGAGCAGGCCGGACCAGGTGGCGCTGGTGGTGTTGCTCTACGGCCTGGGGGTCGGAATGGCCGCGGCGGGCGGCCCGGTCGTCGCCGCCCCGCCGGCGTCGGCCGCGCGGGCGGCCCTCCCGGGCCTGCTCGCCCTCCTGCCGGTCACGGTCGCGGTCCACTACGCCAACGAGTACGCCGACGCGGACACGGACGCGCTGACCGAGCGGACCCCCTTCTCCGGCGGGAGCGGCGCGCTCGAACGCATCGGCCTCCCCCGGTCGGTCCTCGGCCGCGCGGTCGTCGCCGCCGTCGCCGTCTCGCTCGCCGCGGTCGCGGCCGGCCTCCCGACCGGACGGCTCCCGGCCGACGCCGCCGCCCTCCTGCTCCTCGCGCTCGTGCTCGGACTGGCCTACTCGCTCCCGCCGGTCGCGCTCGTCCGCCGGGGCGTCGGCGAGCCGGTCAACGCGGTCCTGGGGGGACTGTTGCTGCCGGTCTACGGCGTGGCCGCCGTCGCGCGCCCGACACCCGCGGCCGCCCTCGCGGTCCTGCCGTTCGCGCTGCTGGTCGGCTGTAACCTGCTCGCGACCCACTGGCCCGACCGCGAGGCCGACGCCGCGGTCGGCAAGCGGACCCTGGCGGTCCGGCTCGCCCCGGCCGCGCTCCGCCGGCTCTACGCCGCCCTCGCGCTCGCCGCCGCGGTCCTCGTCGTCGTGCTGTGGCGCGCCGCGATCCTCCCGGACGTCGTCGCCGCCGCCCACCTGCTCGCGCTCCCGCCGCTCGCGTGGGGCGGCCGGACGCTGACCCGGCGGCGCTCCCCCCTGCCGGCCGTGCTGGCGATGGTCACGCTGGCCGCCGTCACGACCGTCGCCTGGTGGGCCCGCGCGCTGACCGCCTGACGGACAGGTCGTGGAACGGCCCCGGCCGCCGGCCGTCGTCCGGGACCGCCGCGGCCCCGCGCAACCGTTTTGCCCCGCCGGCTCCCCACTGTGGTATGAGCGATCACGCCGCGGACACCTCCCCGGGACCGGAGTCCGACCCCGGTTCGGGAGCGAGGCCGACCTCCGCCGCCGGGACCGGCGACGGCGCGGACGCCGACTCGCTCCCCGACACCCCGACCGACCTCGCCCGGGAGCTGCTGGAGCGGGTCCGTCGCGAGCAGCCAACCGCGGCCCACGAGGCGGCGCTGGCCGGCCTCGACCGCGGCGCGCTCGCGCCCGTCCGGACCGACCGCCGCGCCGGGCTGGCGTTCTGGTGTAACGTCTACAACGCCGCCACCCAGCTCCTGCTCGACCGCCGGCCGGCGCTGTACGACTCCCGACGCCGCTTCTTCGGGGCCGACGCCGTCACGGTCGCGGGCGTCGAACTGAGCCTCGACGACGTCGAGCACGGGATCCTCCGGGACGGGAAGTCGAAGTACGGGCTGGGCTACCTGCCGCGGCTCGCCCGGACCGGGCTCGGGCGGGACCACCGGCTCGACGTGGACCCGCGGATCCACTTCGCGCTGAACTGCGGGGCCGAGAGCTGTCCGGCCGTCCTCGCGTACGACCCGGCGACGGTCGACGAGACCCTCGACGACGCGGCGGCGACCTACCTCGCGCGCACCGTCGAGTACGACCCCGACCGGGACCGCGCGCGGCTCCCGCGGGTCTGTCTGTGGTTCGTGGGCGACTTCGGCGGCCGGTCGGGCCTGCGGGAGCTGCTGCGGACCTACGGGGTCGTCCCGCCCGACGCGAGCCCGTCGCTTCGCTTCCGGGAGTACGACTGGTCGCGTGACCCCCGGAAGTTCGGCTGAGCCCGCTCCGCCCGGACACCTCCGGCCCGCCGTCGCGACGCCCCGGAGGCCGAGTCTCCCGCGCCGACGGGCCGACCCGGACTCAGGGCTCGAAGCCGGCGTCCAGCGCCAGCCCGTCGAGCAGGTACTCGGCGCCGGTGCGGGTCGTCGCCAGCGGCGTGTCGTGGACGTCACAGATGCGCAACAGCGCCGAGATGTCCGGCTCGTGGGGCTGGGCGGTCAGGGGGTCCCGCAGGAAGACGATGCCGTCCAGCAGGCCGTCGGCGACCTCCGCGCCGATCTGGGTGTCCCCGCCCAGCGGCCCGGAGTTCTTGCGCTCGACCGACAGGCGCGTCTCCTCGGCGATCCGCTTGCCGGTCGTCCCCGTCCCGACGAGGTCGAACGTCGAGAGCAGGTCCTCGTACTCCCGTGCGAGGTCTATCATCTCGGGTTTCTCCTCGTCGTGGGCGATCAGTGCGATCCGCATGCCTCCGACTGCGACGGCCCGGCGCAAAGCGGTTTCGACGGTCCCCGCCGGCGTCGGGAACACGGGTCGACGCCGGGCGACGGTGGCGGCCCGGAGATGGAGGACGGGTCGGACGGCGGCGTCGCTGTCGGCTCGGAGAGACCCGCGCGAGAGAGCCACGCGGGCCGATGTGTGAGGACTCCGTTCGTGGGCGGTGCGTCGCGAACGGCCCCGCGGTCGCCCGCGGGGCCACGTGACCAGACTGACGAATCCGGACGGCGATCCGCGCTCGTTCGGTGTCGTCCCGGATGGCATCACCTCCGCGGTGATGCGGATCGTGGTACTCAGCCCCACGATATATTCCTTTCGGCGGTCGGGCCGGCGAACGCACCGCACTCCCGTCGGGCGGTCCGGCCGGCGGGCCGCTCAGTCGACGTTCTCGTACTGGTAGCTCCCCTCGTAGGTCCCCTCGTGGGCGGCCTCCGCGAGCACGAGCTGGGCGATCCGGGCGTCCGGCTCGACCTCGATCGGCGCGTGGACCTCGAGCAGCCCCTCGCCCCGGCCCTCGTAGCCGGCGTCCCACACCGCGGTGTCGAGCGTACAGCCGTTGCGCAGGAGCGTCGACCGCGGGTAGAGGAAGCCGACGTGGCCCTCCGGGATCCGGACCCGCTCGCCGTACTCGACGACGTAGCCCCCGCGGTCGAGGTCGTAGGTCCCCTCGACGGGATCGAGCTCCCGGCGCTCGCCGACGCGCTTGCCGTCGACGCCGATCCGGCCCGGTGCGACGGTCTCGAACACCGCGCCGACGGTGAGGTCGACCCCGTTGGGCTGGACCTGTTCCTCGCGCAGGTCGCCCAGCTGTGCCGCCACGAACCGCCCGCTCTTGAACATACGCCGACTGCGCGCGCCCGGATGAAGTGTCTGCCGTCGCGGTCCCCGGCCGGGGGCCGTCGCCGCGAGCCCGAGTCGACGAGCGGGCTCGTCCGGACCGGCGGCCGGTCGCCCGTCCGGGGTCGGCGAACGGTTCGAGGGGGGAGGGGGCGCATACACGCGCGGGATGACGGGGTTCATGCGGGTGTACGTGGCGACAGTGGCGTTCTCGGGGGTGGCCACGGGCACGCTCGCGGCGCTCGGGTGGCGACGTCGTGCCGAGCCGGGCGGCCGGTGGTTCGGGGTG
>CAZMWG010000110.1:0-9964 GCA_964569925.1 uncultured Halobacteriales archaeon
TGCGGTTCGTCTACGACACGAAGGACGCGATGGGGATGAACATGGCCACCATCGCCACGGAGGCGGCCTGCGAGGTGGTCGAGACCGAGACCCCCGCGGACCTGGTTGCGCTGTCGGGTAACCTCTGTTCGGACAAGAAGCCCGCCGCGATCAACGCCGTCGAGGGGCGGGGCCGGACCGTCGCGGCGGACGTGCTGCTGGACCGCGAGACCGTCCGCGAGCGCCTCGACGCCACCGTCGACGGGATCGTGGAGGTCAACACCCGGAAGAACCTGGTCGGGTCGGCGAAGGCCGGCTCGCTGGGGTTCAACGCCCACGCCGCCAACGTCGTCGCCGCGGCCTTCCTCGCCACCGGCCAGGACGCCGCACAGGTCGTCGAGGGCGCCAACGCGATCACCACCGTCGACGCCCGCGAGGAGGGGCTGTACGCGTCGGTCACGCTCCCCTCGCTGGAGGTCGGCACCGTCGGCGGCGGGACCGGGCTGCCGACCCAGTCCGAGGGGCTGGCGGCGACGGGCTACGCCGGCGGCGGCGACCCGCCCGGCTCGAACGCCGACGCGCTCGCGGAACTGATCGCCGCCGGCGCGCTCGCCGGCGAACTGTCGCTGCTGGCGGCGCTCTGTTCCCGGCACCTCTCGAGCGCCCACGAGGACCTGGGTCGGTAGGCGGCGACCGGGACTCTCCCGGCCGCCCGCCCGCCGGGTCGCCCCGCCCGGCGGCCGTTCCGCACGGTTTCACTTCCGCTCCGGGTCCGGCCGGGAACTACCCGTCTCGCCCCGGTAGACCGGGTGGCGCCCGCCGGCGAGCACCTGCGGGCGCCGCCACCGGCCATGAGCGACACGCGACCGCCCGGGTCGATCCGGGCACGGATCGAGGCGGCGCCGTACGCGCACTACCTGCTGTGGCTTGCAAAACGCGTCGCCACGACGCTGGCCGCCGTCGCCGAGGCGCTGGGCTGGCTGTAGCCCCCGCGGTCTTTTCACCGACCCCGTTCAACGGCCGACGATGGCGTTCGATCCCGCCGCGCTCCTCGAGGACCTGACGACCACGGGGCTGTTCGCCGCCGGGGTCGTCCTCCCCGTCGCAACCGTCGCGGTCGTCCGCTGGCTGGTCGTCGCCGGCGGCCTCCCCCCGGTCGTGCTCCCGATCGGCCTGTTGCTCCTGCCGCTCCTGGGAGCGCTCGGGACCATCGCCGTCGGCGCGCTGGCGACCCCCGGCGGCGTCCTCGGCCGCGAGCGGACCGTCGGCGACCGGATCCCCGACCACCAGCGCGCGGCGATCGACCCGGAGACGCTCGACCGCTCCGTCGACGACGGGTCGGACCGCGTCGACCGGTTCCGGCGGTACTACGCCTGTTTCCTGCTCGCGACCCCGCTCTGGGCGCTGCTGTTCGGTGTGGTGTAGCGTGGAATGGGACCTGCGCGCGAGGGACGAGCGTGGTCGGGCGGGTCGGTCGGAGAGCGGCCGTCGGTCGGAGAGCGTCAGCGCGCCGTCGCGACCAGCGTGATCGCGCCGGCCACGAGCACCGCGACGCCGCCGAACAGCAGGAGTCCGCTCCCGGCGACGACGCCCGCGACCAGTCCGCCCCAGGCGAGCGCGAACACGCCGTGACCGAAGGCGATGGTCCGGCGGCCCCGCCGGAGGAAGACGACGAACCCGAGCAGGAACCCGGCGGCGAGCACGACCGCCGACAGCGCCACCGGCCGCGCCCGGACCGGTCCCAGCGGGACGTACCGCACGAACGGCTCGATCAGGAAGAGCAGCCCCGCCACCCCGACGAGGACGCCGACCGCCGACGGCCCGGGTTCGAGGTCCAGCGCCCCGCGCCACCCCTCGTCGGGTTCGGGCTCGTCCGCCCAGGGGGTCCGGTCGGCGCCGTCGGCCTCCGCCGTCGCCCCGTCGGCCGGGCCGACCGTCTCGGGATCGAACCGGTAGTCGGCGTCGGACCCCTCGCTCGCGTCGGCCTCGGCGTCGGTCCCGCGGCCGGCCGACTCCGGGTCGGAGCGGGGGTCGCCGTCGACGGTCATACCGGCCGGTACACCCCGTCGTTCTCGATCGCCTCGCCCGCGCGGACGAGTCCCGTCAGCGCCCGCTCGGCGTAGTCCCGGGGCACGCCCCGGTCGGCGCAGTACGCGAGGACCTCCCCCTCGGTGGGCTCGTCGAGTTCCCGCAGCGCCGCCAGGACGGTCTCGCGTCGGCTCGTGCTCGTGCCCTCGCCGCCCTCGGCCCGGTCGCCGGCCTCGGCGACCGCCTCGCTGTCCAGTCCCGACCCCTCCAGGTAGGTCTCGTCGTCGATCCCGGCGTCGTCGACCCGCTCGTCGAGTTCCGCGAACGAGTCCAGTTCGGCGAACGCCTCCCCGTGGCCCGACCGGTTGGCCAGCATCGAGGCCCGAACCTCCCGGGCGTGGTCCTCGTCGTCGGTCTCGACGAAGGTGCGTCGACGCTCGAACGGCCGGCGGGTGCCACAGCGGGGACACTCGGAGCTGTCGGGCCGTCCCTCGACGATCCACAGCGCCCGACACTCCCCGCAGCCGACGACCTGGTACACGCTCGCTCGTTGTGGCGCGCCGGGGTTGAACCCTCCGTTTCGGCGCGTCTCGCCGCGGGCGTGACGGGTGGCTTTTTGATCGATCCGACGGAGTCACGGACATGGCAGAGTACCAGCCCGGCGTCTGCAACATCGGCGCCGACGAGCGTCGGATCCGCCGCTACGCGGGCACCGCCGCCTTCGTCGCCGCGGCCCTCTACGTGGTCGCGGTCGTCGGTCTCTCCATGCCGGCGACGGCGCTGCTCGGCGTCTTCGTCCCGCTGTTCGGCGGGTTCGTCGGACTGCTCCAGGACCGCTACCGCTTCTGTGCCGGCTTCGGCGTGCTCGGCCGCTACGACCTCTCCGGGTCGGGCGGGACGGCGGGCAGTGTCGACGACGCCGAGGCGGTCCGCCGGGACCGGCGACGCGCCGTCACGATACTCGCCTACGCCGTCGCCGCCGCCGCGGCCGGCACCGCTCTCGTCTACGTCGCCGGCACGCTGTAGCGCCGCCGGACCCGTTCCCCGGCGTCGCGGGCGCGCGTCGCCACCCGGCCTCGGCTCCTCCCACCGTCGCGATTCGATTATCGCCCGTGAGAACCGGGCCACCGCAGCTTAACTGAGTTCACCGGAGACTGACGGGCATGACGACGGAGACGGTTCCGGGGACGGGGATCACGGGGTCGGTGAGCGGACTGTTCGTCGCGCTGGGCGCGGGGATCTGGCTCGCACACGCCGCGGCGGGGATGTTCGCCGGGTGGGGCTGGGCGGCCGCGGCCGGCGGGCTGTGGATCGCCGCCGGGTCGATGCTGTGGCTCTCCGACGGTCGGCTCGGTCCGCGCGACGGGCCCGTCGAGGGGTTCGACGACCGCAGGGCCGGCAACTGACGACGGCCGGTGGGCGCGACCGCGGGAGGGTGGCGACCACCGTGGGACGCCGACTCGACGGATCGACGGCGGGACCACCGTCCGGACGGCCGTCAGTCCGTGGCGGCCCGGCGGGCGCTACAGGCCGCCGTGGCGGGGGCGGAGCCCGGGTTCGAGTCCGAGCGAGCGCGGTCCTCGCGGGGCGCGCCGGCCGCGACGCGGCGGTAGATCCGACGGTGTCGGGCCCCGACCCGCTCGAAGCTGTTGGCGCGCCTGTAGGCCTCGACGTTCTCCCGCAGGCGGCGGCGTCGCTCGTCGTCCTCGAGCAGGGCCCGGACCCGCTCCGCGATCGCGTCGGGGTCGGTCGGATCGACGGTCTCGGGGGCGCCCCACTTCGACCGGATCCGCTCGAAGTACGGCTCGTCGCTCGCCAGCACCGGCAGTCCACGGGCCGCACAGCAGTTGAACGTCCCGCTCTGGGTGACGACGCGGTAGGGGAGCACGGCGAGGTCGGGCGCCGACAGCGCCCGCCAGAACCCCTCGTCGTCGAGGACGCCGGTGATCGTGACGTTGTCGGGGGCGTCGGCCGCGACCTCGCGCGCGAAGGCGGCGTCCTCGCCGGCCGGTCGGGCGCCGCCGGCGATCAGAAACTCCCGGTCGGGGAGCCGGCGGGCGACCTCGACGAACACGTCGTGGCCTTTCGGCGGCCGGACGAACCCCGGAACCGCGACGACGGACTCGTCGGGGTCGTACCCGAGCCACCGCTTGGCCGCCTCGCGGGACACCTCGACCGGCACGTCGGCGTTCACGCCGTGGGGGAGCCGACTGTGGCCGCCGGAGCCGGTCGCGACCCGCTCGCGGAACCGCCGCTCACAGTCCGCCGAGAGGAAGATCAGGTGGTCGGCGACGACGGCCAGCAGTTTGTGATGGACCAGCAGGTAGAGCCGGACGGCGAAGGACGCCTCGTCGGGGTCCGGGTCGAGCACGGAGTGCAGCGTCACGACGACCGCTCCCCCGCGCAGCCGCGTCGAGAGCCACAGGAGCGGGAAGAACAGCGTCCCGAGCACGCCCGGGTACCGCGACTCGGGTCGCCCGAACAGGCCGTACTCGTGTTGCACGTGGACCACCTCGCCGTCGGCACGCGCCGTCCGGACCGCGAGCAGGAGGGTGCCGAGCACGGAGAGTTCGTCCGGCGGCACCGGAACGGTCTCCACGGGGAGTCCGAGCGCTGACCGGAGGTCCCGGGCGTAGGTGCCGATCCCGCAACTGCCGTCGCCGGGCGTGGCGACCATCGTCACCGTCGGTTCGTCGGCCGTCGACGGACCGTCGGACGGGCGCCCGCCGCGAGCCTGCGTGTTCCGGGTCATGGCGATCGGATCCGGACCGGGGCGGACACGAGTCGTGTCGTCGGGGGTCGAGAGGACGGTGTCATGGCTGTCGGAGTGGAAGAGTCGGCGACCGCGGCGTCGGGGCGCGGCTGGACGACGGGCCGCGCCGGTACCCGATACCGACGCGGGGCGGGGGTATTGTAACGTCCGCCGTACCGGAACGGGGGGAGCGACGCCGCCGTAACACGTGGGCTTACCGCCTGTCGGTGGGCCGTCGCGCGCCCGTTCTACGGCCCGATGTCCCGGTAGGAGGTCGTTACGAGCCGACGACCCGGCACCGTCTCGCCCGCGTCCGGTACGTCGACCGCGGGTATCCGGCGCCGAAGGCGCAGGGAAGCCGCGAGAACGGCTAACCGTGGGAGTTCCCTAGCGCACTCACTGTGCAACCTCCCTCGACGGCCGACCGCGGGACGGCGGCGGTTCCGGCGACCGGCGACCGCGGCGGTGACGACGAATGAGCGACCACGACGTGGCCTTCGTCGGGACGGGCGCGAACCCCGACGAGCCCTCGGTCGACGGGTTCGCGATGGCCTACCGCCACGCGCAGGCATACGACCGGCTGCCGGAGTGTCGGCTCGTCGGCTGTGCGGACCTGGTCCCGGAGAACGCGGCCGCGTTCGCCGGGGAGTACGGGATCCCCGACGACGGCGTGTTCGAGGACTACACGGCGATGGTCCGCGAACTGGAGCCGGACGTGGTGAGCGTCTGCACGCCGCCGGCGACACACGCGGACCTGGTCACGGGGGTCGCCGAGACGGGGGTCGTCGACGCGATCCACTGCGAGAAGCCGATGTCGAACACCTGGGGTGAGAGCCGCCGGATGGCCCGGGTGTGTGCCGACCGAGGAATCCAGCTGACGTTCAACCACCAGCGACGGTTCGGCGACCCGTTCCGACACGCGAAGGCGCTGATCGACGAGGGGGCGATCGGCGACCTCCGCCGGGTGGAGTACAGCTGGGGGGACTTCTACGACAACGGTACCCACGCGATCGACATGTGTAACTACTTCGTCGACGCCGACCCCGTCTGGGTGATCGGTCAGCTCGACTACCGCGAGCGGGACGTCCGCTTCGGCACGCACAACGAGAACCAGATGTTCGCCTCCTGGCGCTACGACGACGGGGTCTACGGGATGGCCTCGACGGGTCCCGGCGACGCCATCGCGGAGGGCGACTGGCGGCTGATCGGCTCCGAGGGCCGGATCGACGTCCACCTCACCGACGAGCTGTCCGTGCGGGTCTCCGGGCTGGGCACCGGCGTCGAGCGGGTCGCGACGTTCGACTCGCTGGCGCCGGGGTCGTCCTGTATCGACCGGGCGATCGCCGACGTGATCGACGCGCTCGACCGCGACCGTCCCTCCGAACTGCGGGCGGAGAACGCCCTGCGGGCGACCGAGATCATCTTCGCCGGCTACGAGTCCGCCCGCCGCCGGGGCCGGGTCGACCTGCCCCTCGAGATCGACGACAACCCCCTGGAGACGATGCTCGAGTCCGGGGAGCTGTCGCCCGCGGCCGGCGACTAGGGCGTCGCGAGCGCGGACCCGCGCGGGTCACCCGCTTTCGGGCCCGGCCCGCGCGCGGACGACCGCCGCGGCGGCCTCGCGGACCGCGGGCGTCGGGTTCGTCGGCTCGCCCTCGTAGTCGATCACGAGCGGCCGCGCGAACCCCACCTCGTCGAGCAGCGCCAACAGCTCCGGGAGCGCCAGCCGACCACGACCGGGGACCGTCTCCGACCCGGTCCCGGTCAGATCGCCGAGGTGGACCGCCGCGACGCGGTCGCCCAGCGCCGACACCACCGCGGCGGGCGGGTCGCCGGCCCGCAGCCGGTCCGCGGTGTCGACACAGGCTCCCAGGTGTGGGTCGTCGGCCGTGTTCAGTGCCGCCGTCACGTCGGAGGCGCTCCGCCGTGTCGATCCCGGACCGCCGCCGTGCAGCGCCAGGTCGACGCCGACCTCGTCGGCGACGGCGACGAGCCGACGGTACAGCGGTCCCTCGTCGGGCGGGACCGCGACGACACAGTACTCCCCGCCCAGGCGTACGACCGTCGACAGCGTCCGCCGGATCACCGCCCGGTCGGCGGCGTCGTCGAACGCGACGGTGCCGTAGCCACAGACGGTCAGTCCGGCGTCGTCGATCGCCCCACGGGTGTCGTCGATCCGCTCGTCGTCGGCCGTCGGCGGCAGGTGGCCGGGGTGGACCTCGACGGCGGCGACGGGCGTGCCTGCCACCTCGACACAGAGGTCCGGGATCTCGAACGCGCGGTAGGTCGCCGTCCGGACGCCGATCGGTAGCGGGGTCACGTCCGCCCGCGCCCCCGCCGGTGCGTTTCGGTTCACGCCCGCCCGGACGCTACGACCCCGGTTGGTAATCGTCGGCTTACCACCCCGATCGCCGGTCGCCGCACGGTCCCGTTCGGACCGGCCGACGCTCGTCAGGTCACTCCGGGTCCTCGAACGGCCGGTTGGCGATCCCGACCGACAGTTCGCCGGCGGTCCGCGCGACCGGCCGACCGACCCGGTCGCCGACGAACGCGGCCGTCACCCGCGTCCGGACCGGCGCCTCGTGGCGCAACAGCGTCCCGGCGACGTTGGCGCCGTACAGCGTCCCGAACCGGTTGACCTCGCAGTCCTCGCCCAGGATCGCCACGCCGTCCTCGCAGGCCTCAACGTTCAGGAAGCCGACGGCGTTGGCCATCGAGTACCCCTCGAAGGTGAGCGAGGTCCCCTCGCGGCTGCTCGTCGAGCCGCTGATCCCGCCGAACTGGAACCGTCGCAGCTCCAAGGCCCGGCCGGCGGCGGCGTTGTGGACCCCGAAGTGGCGGCTGTTCAGCACGTGGTTGAGCCGGCAGGCCGCCGTCGCCGCGTCCGAGCCGTTGTTCGTCGAGAACGACAGTCGACAGCTGTTGAACGCGTCCGCGTGGTCGTCACGGCCGATCCGGACGAGCACGCCGTCGCGGGCGCCCCGGACGCTCACGCCGGTCAGTTCCAGGTAGAACAGGTCTCTCCCGTCGTCGTCGACGATCGAGAGCCCGTCGCCCGCGCCGACGCCGAAGTCGAGCACGCTCGTCCCGATCCCGGCACCCCTGATCGTGACGTCGTCGCGCAGCGAGTACTCCGCGAGGTCGATCCGCGCCGGCGCACACTCCTGGCGGCCCGGCGGCACCCACAGGAGACCGCCGTCGCGTTCGGCGAGGCGCTCGAAGGTCCCGGTCCAGTCACCGTCTCGCAGGACGACCGCGCCGGTCGTGTCCATGCCGGCGGTGTGGCCGTCGGGGACTCGACAATGCGCCACGTATCCTCGGTACGATCTGCCTACGCGGCCGGCCGGGCCGGTTCAGCGTCGCCTACCGCGGGGCCGGCGGGTCGATGACGATCCGGCCGTCGCTGTACACCGTCGTCCGGTAGCCCCGGACGCCCAGCGCGACGTGGCCCGCCGGCTCCTCGTCCCCGCGGAAGAGCAGGTCCAGCGACCGCGGGTCGATCCGCTCGGCCAGCGCCCGCTCGGCCTCCGTGACGTCGACGCCCATCGTGTCCGCCAGCGCGTGGGCGAGCGTCGTGCTCAGCCTGCTGCCCTCCTCCGGATCGTGGCGCGTCCGCGTCGTCCCCTCGCCGCCCGTCCGTCCCGCCCCCGCCCACAGCGTCTCCGTGCCCCGCTCGCTTCCGTACATGTTGTTACTGCTTACCATAGGTTAGGAACGGGCTATAAACATTTCCCTGTCTCCGTGGATCGGTGCGACTGGTACGTATCGCGCATCCGTTCGGCAACAAGTGCAGGCGGTTCGTCCGTCGACTGCGAGAGGGCCGATACGGATCGGTGCATCGACACATCGACGGCCGAAACCGACCGGCACTCGGCGACGGTCCGGACGGACGGTCGGTGGCGGTCCCGGCGAGCGGTCCGCGACGGCCCCGGCGAGCGGTCCGCGACGGCCCCGGCGAGCCGTGGTCAGACGACGGCCAGGCCGCGCGGAAGTCGGTCGCCGGCGGGCCAGGACAGCGGCATCAGTTCCCAGACGGCCCCCTCCGGGCTCCGGAAGAGCCCGTGGTTGGTGAGCGCGTAGAACCCCTCGTCGTCGGCCGCGAGGACGGTCCGCGCGAGCCCCTCGGGACCCGGCAGCCCCTCCATGGCGAGCGCCCAGCCGCCGTGGCCCCCCTCGGACCCGGCGCCCGTGCCGTCGCCGTCCGGGTCGGCGCCGTTCGCGCTCCCGTCGTCCGACCCGTCGCCGTCCGCGGTCACCGTGCGGTAGACGTAACTCGCCCCCCCGGTGTCGTGGGCGTCGCGGGCGCCGGTGGCCGCCGAGACGACGACCCGGTCGGGGTCCCGGGGGTCGACCGCCAGCCCCCAGACGTAGCGGTGGTCGAGGCCGTCCTGGGGGTAGGTCCAGGAGTCGCCGGCGTCCCCGGACTCGGCGTAGCCGTCGCCGGCGGCCGCGTACACCCGGTCGGGCGCCGCCGGGTGGGTGGCCAGGGTGTGGTTGTCCCGCCGAGCGCCGGTCGGGTGGTCGATCCACGTCGCGCCGCCGTCGGGCGTCCGGACCAGGGCGCCGGCCTCTATGGCGACGTACAGCCGACCGGGCTCCTCGGGGTGGACGGCGATCCAGCGGACGTGGTGGGTGTGAGGCCGGGGCGGGAACGACCACCGGTCGGCGGAGTCGAGATCGGTCAGCCTCGGGCGCTCGGTCCAGGTCGCCCCGCCGTCGGTCGAGCGGTACACCGCCGAGGGCTCGGTGCCGGCCCACACCACGTCGGGGTCGTGGGGGCTGACCGTGACGGCGGTCACCCGGTCGTCGGTCGCCAGCGCGGTCTCCCAGGTGTGGCCGCCGTCGACGCTGCGCCGGAGCCCCGTCTCCACGGTGCCGACGAACACCCGTTCGGGTGCCGCCGGCGACGCCGCGACCGACTCCAGACGCTCGCCCGGCATCCGCTCCTCGGCCGTCCCCGTCGTCTCGCCGACGACCAGCAGCCGGTCCTCTAGCGCGGCGTAGAGGGTCATGCGACCGTCCTACGGGCTCCTCGGACTAACGCTCTGTGGCCCCTCCACCGGAGCATGACACTGCTCCACGGGAAGCGGAGGCGCGACCGGACCGCGACGGTCGCCGAGAGCGCCCGCCGCAACCCTCCACCGGAAACACCCGCCGCCACAGTCCACCGGAAACGCCCGCCGCCACAGTCCACCGGAAACGCCC
>CAZMWG010000111.1:0-9957 GCA_964569925.1 uncultured Halobacteriales archaeon
GCCACACGGATTCGTTGACGGGCACCCGTGGAATAGCTTCGCCCGGTCGGGCCGGTGGCGTTCGGTTACGAGGGCGACGGTGTCGGAGCCAGTCGGACGGCCTCGGAAGGCCCGGCCGGGGCTTCCTGGACGCTCTTCCTCTCGACCTCGGTCGTCGCTGCCAGAATAGACACTGCCGCCGGGCTTATCCGAACTTGCCGGAGATGTAGTCCTCGACGCGCTGGCTCTCCGGGTTCTCGAAGATCTTCTCGGTGTCGTCGTACTCGACGAGTTCGCCGCCGGTGAGGAAGACGGCGGTCTGGTCGGAGATACGCGCGGCCTGTTGCATGTTGTGGGTGACGATGACGACCGTGTACTCCTCGGAGAGCTGGTCGATCAGGTCCTCGATCTTCGAGGTGGCGATCGGGTCCAGCGCCGACGCCGGCTCGTCCATCAGGATCACCTCGGGGTCGACTGCCAGACAGCGGGCGATACAGAGCCGCTGTTGCTGGCCGCCCGACAGCCCGAGGGCGTTGTCCTCCAGGCGGTCCCGGACCTCGTCCCACAGCGCGGCCTGCTTCAGCGACCGCTCGACCAGGTCGGCCTCCTTCTCCCGGTCGTCCCGGCCCATCAGCCGGGCCATCAGACCGAGGTTGATCTCGCCGTGCTTGCGCGGCCCGTAGGAGACGTTGTCACGGATCGACTTCGGGAACGGGTTGGGGTGTTGGAACACCATCCCCACCCGCTTGCGCAACTCGACCAGGTTGGCGCCGTCCTGGTAGACCTCGTCGCCGTCGAGCTTCACCGACCCCTCGATGCGGGCCGAGCGGATCCGGTCGTTCATCCGGTTGAGACACCGGAGGAACGTCGACTTCCCGCAGCCCGACGGCCCGATCAGCGCGGTGACGCTCTCCTCGGGGATCTCCATCGAGATGTCCTTGAGGGCGTGGTCGTCGCCGTAGTAGACGTCGAGTCCCTCGACGGTCATCTTGGGCTCGCCCTCGAACCGGTAGTCGCTCCACTCGGCCTGGGTCCGCTCCTGGGTCTCCCCGGCGGTCGTGACCGCGTCCGCGTCCTGTGCACCCTCCTGATCGATCTCGACGTTACTCATGGTATAGTTTCCTCCGGAAGTAGATTCGGCTGGCGATACCGATCGCGTACAGCCCGATCACGACGAGCAACAGGACCAGCGCGGTCCCCCAGCCGAACTGTGCGTCGGTGAAGATCTCCTTCGGGAACACCCCGGCGGTGATCGAGGAGTATAGCTGGTAGGGCAGCGCCGACGCCGGCCCCAGCAGCGCCTCGTTCGTGACGAACGGCGGAGACGCCGACAGCTGGAAGCTCGTCAGCACGTTCGGCGTGTTGCTGGGGAACGGAGGACCGCCGAACACGAGCAACAGCGGCGCCGTCTCGCCCGCGATCCGGCCCACGCCGATGATGATGCCGGTGATGACGCCGGGCATCGCCGCCGGGACGACGACGCTCTTGATCGTCTCCCACTTGGAGACTCCCAGCGCGGCGCTCGCGTCGCGGTACTCGTCGGGCACGGCCTTGATCGCCTCCCGGCTGGTGATGAGCACGAGCGGGAGCAACATGAAACCCAACACCAACTGTCCGACGATGATCGAGTTGCCCCCGCTGATCCGCGGCACCAGGAAGGCCAGGCCGAACAGCCCGAACACGATGCTCGGGGTCGACCAGAGCCCGTTCGTGGCCACCTCGACCAACTGGGTGAACCGCCCCTGCTCGGCGTACTCCGTAAGGAAGACGGCCGCGCCGATCCCGATCGGCACCGCGAAGAGCACGGCGCCGAACACGAGCCACAGCGTCCCGATCGTCGCCGGCAACACGCCGGGGATCTCGACGAAGAGGCCGCTAGTGACGTTGGTGAGGAAGGGCAGAGTCGGGAAGGGGACCTCGACGCCCAGCAGCGGCACCGTCTGTGTCCCCCCGAGCAGACTCGCCCCGGTCAGGAACACGTCCAGTCCGCGGAAGACGATGAACGCGATCAGCAGGCCGAGCACACCGAGCATGCTGAACACGGCCATCCCGATCAGGTAGAAGATCCCGGCCTGCCGGCCCTGGGCGCCGAACCCCTTCATCGCCTTGGCGCCGCTCCAGAAGGCCAGCAGCGAGCCGAAGATCGCGACGATCGGGACCAGCGCGGTGCCCGGGAAGACGGCCGACGACCAGCCGGGATCCCAGGTCCACGCGGCGTCGATCCCGCCCAGCGAGACGGCGTACGCCATCAGCCCGAGCAACACCGCCGCCGGCACCGTCGAGCCGACGTCCTCGCGGGGGAACAGCGACACGGCGGTCCCGATCCCGCCCGCGACCAGCGCCCCGGCGACCCAGGCGACGCCGGCGTCCGAGAGGAACCGGGCGACCGTCAGCCCGCCGACGGCCGACCACAGCAGCCCGAACACGACGCCGACGATCAGCCCCGCGGTGTCGGAAGGGGTGGTATCCAGCGCCCCGGACCGGGAGCCGATCCCGACGACCGCCAGTCCCAGCGCCAGCAGTCCGAGCAGTCCACCCAGCAGGTCGAACGTCTCCAGCCCGAGGTAGACCCCCTCGGGGTCGAGCCACGAGAAGATCGACGCCCACGAACCGAGGAAGGCCAGCGCACCGACGCCGATCAGCCCGAGGCCCAGGTACTCGCCGATCGTGGTGTCGCCCGCGACGAGCGAGGTGCGTTCGACGTTGCTCATCGTTCACCCTGGAGCTTCTTCCGCATACGCCACTCGACGTACTGCGCGGACGTGCTCAGCAACATCACGATCACGAACAGGACGACGCCGGCCGCGAAGAGGGCGCTCATCTGTGTCCCGCTGGAGTTGCCCCCCTCGAACGCGATCACCGTCGTCAGCGTCTCGCCGGCCCGCGAGAACACGTCGAACGGCGGACTCGAGAACGCCTTCGTGTGAGAGAGCATCACCGTCGCGGCCATCGTCTCGCCCATCGCCCGGCCGATCCCCAGCAGGACGCCGGCCGAGACGCCCGACAGCGCCGTCGGGAGGGTGACGCTCTTGGTGGTCTGCCACTTCGTCGACCCCATCGCCAGCGAGCCGTCCTTCATCGAGTCGGGCACCGTCGAGAGGGCGTCCTCGGCGACGGTGACCACCGTCGGGAGCGCCATCAGCCCGATCATGATCCCGGCTGCGAAGTAGTTCCCGATCGTCGGGGTCCGGAACTCGCTGTAGAGGTAGGCGTTGAAGATCGTGAAGCCGATGAAACCGTAGGTGATCGAGGGGATGCCCGCCATCAGTTCGATCCCCGGCTTCACGACCTCGCGCACGCGGGGCGGCGCGATCTCGCTGACGAACACCGCGCCCGCGATCCCGAGCGGCGCGGCGATCAGCATCGCGATCACCGTCGTCGCGGCCGTCCCGGCCATCATCGGGGTGAGGGTGTAGATCCCGTCGGGGTCGGGCGCCTGCCAGTAGGGTTGTTCGATGCGGGTGAACAGGTCGAACCCCATGACGTTCCACACCGGCAGCGCCTCGAAGATCAGGAAGCCCACGATCAGGGTCAGGATCGCGACGGCGGCGATGGTGGTCAACAGGGTCAGCGCCTTCGCCAACTCCGCCTGGTAGCGCACCCAGCCGAAGCCGACCGTCCCCAGGAAGACGAGGAACGTGACGGCCGTCCACTGCGAGCCCATGAAGAACAACAGGAACGTCAGCGCCGTCGACGTGCTCCCGACGGCGTGCATCAAAACCGCGCCGTCGTCCGTTCTCGAACGCCAGTCACGGGCCCGCGTGACGGTCCCCTCCGCGAACCGTGACACGCGTTCGTTGAGTACCTGAAACATGTGTGGTCGGTGAACGACCGGAGTCAGTTGGTAGTTGTGGCCTTCGACCGCCCGCTTACGTCTCGTAGTTCGAGGGGGCGACCTTCTGGCGCTCCTCCTCGAGCTTGGAGCCGGCCAGCGCCGAGTAGTTGCTGCCGGCGACGAACCGCTCCTGACCGAAGTCGCTGAGGATGAAGTTGATGAACGCGGCCTCCCTGCGGGTCGTCTCCTCCCACGTGTAGGCGTGGAGGTCGCGGGCCAGCGGGTACCCCGCGGCGCCGAGGTTGTCGCCGTAGGAGTAGGTGGTCCCCTCGATGGTGAGGTCGATCGGCGGGACGTCACCCTCGGGCTCGACGAACGCCAGCGCGATGTAGCTGATGGCGTTGTCGGCCTGGGCCATCGCCTGCCGGAGCTGCTGGTTCTGCCCGTAGCGCTGGTCGGGCTCGATCGGCGCGTTGGCGTCGCCGAAGACGTTCAGCCGGAAGGCGGTGTCCGTCCCGGACCCCTCCGCACGGCCCAGCGCGAGGATGTCGCGGTCCGGACCGCCCAGCTCGCTCCAGTTGGTGATCTCCTGGCGGTAGATCGCCCGGAGCTGGTCGGCGGTGATCCCCGTGACGCCCGCGTCGTAGATCTCGCGGCTGACCACGATCGGCTGGCTGTCGATGCCGACGACGTGGTCGACGAAGTTGTTCAGCGTCTCCTCGCTGGGGTCCGAGCCCGCCAGCTCGGCCTCGGCCGGGGCCGAGGAACAGCCCAGGTCGATCCGCTCCTCCATGACGCCCTCGATGCCGGTCCCGGAGTGGGACAGCGCGATCGAGGTGCGGAACGGCGGCTGCGAGCGGGTGCCCGTCGGCTCGTAGCCGTACTGGGAGGCGAAGTAGTCCGCCAGCCGCATCTCGGTGTCGTACTCCCCCTGTGCGATGTTCTCGGGCCAGTAGTCCTCGTCGCCGGCCTCGGGGTTGGAGTTCCAGTACGAGGAGGCCGTGTTGGTGATCGGGAAGACGGTCGAGGAACCGTCGCCCGTCAGGACCGACGTGTCCATGGACATGCCCGACTCGGTGGGCGTGTCGGTCTCGGTCATCTCGGAGCCGTCGTCGCCGCCGCTCATCTCGGTCTCTGTCTCGGTGGCCTCGGAGCCGCCGTCCCCGGAGCCGCCGTCACCGGAACAGCCGGCGATTGCGACCGTCCCGGCCGCTCCGGAACTGATCACGAACTTCCGCCGCGAAATCTTGGAGTCCTGCGACATCATCAGTGTCGTTCGACCGATGGAGTAAATACCCTACTATGAACCGTACCGTTCAGTATATTATCTATATAGTTGATCATTGTACCCGGTATCACAATAGCCCGTATCCGGGCCGGAGACACCGGGTCGCCCACTCTCTCCCCGTGGTACGAACCCCCTATCGGCGCCGTGAGATCCGATACCGCGCCGCTAGCCGCCGCGAGGACTCCTCCCACACCCCGAGTATGTATTCGCGGCGAGCGTATATATTTTTGAGTAGATTTATACTCCCTCACTACCGAACCCCTCGTGTATGGAGACGCGCAAGGTCCAGGTGACCGGGGGCTCGACCTACACCGTCTCGCTCCCCAAGGAGTGGGCGACGGACAACGACGTGAGCGCCGGCAGCGTCGTCGAGTTCCACGACGAGGACGATCTACTGCTGCTCTCGCCCCGCACCGAGGAGGAGCGCACCGAGGGATCGCTCGACATCACCGGGTTGGAGGACGAACACGAACTGACGCGGGCGGTCATGACGATGTACGTCAGCGGGTTCGACGTGATCCGCCTGGAGACCGCGCGCATCAGCGCCCGCCAGCGCCGCGTCATCCGCGAGGCCACCCAGGGGCTCGTCGGCCTGGAGGTCATCGAGGAGACGAGCGACCGGGTCGTCCTGCAGGACCTGCTGGACTCCTCGGAGCTGTCGATCCACAACGCCATCACCCGGATGCGCCTGGTGGCGCTGACGATGCTCGCCGACGCCGTGGAGGCGCTCATCGAGGACGACGACGAACTCGCCCACGACGTCAAGGAGCGCGACGACGACGTCGACCGGCTCTGGTACATGGTCTCGCGGGTGTTCCGCACGGTCCTGCGCAACCCGACCTCGGTCAACGAGATCGGCTTCTCCCGGGAGACGGTCTTCGACTACCAGTCCAGCGCCCGCCAACTGGAGCGCATCGCCGACCACGCCACCAAGATCGCCGACCTCGCCCTGGAGGCCGAGGCGATCACCGGCGAGACCGGCGCGCTCCTGCGCGAGATGCAGCAGGTCGCCGTCGAGGTGCCCGAGACCGCCATGGACGCCCTGCTGACCGAGGACGCCGACGAGGCCGTCGAGCGGGCCAACCAGGCCCGCCGGAAGATCCCCGCCGTCGACGAGAAGGCCCGCGAGGTCGACCGCCAGGTCCGCGAGTCCGACCCCCAGAGCGCCCAGGTGCTCGGTCTGGTCGTCGACTCGCTGTCCCGGACCGCCGACTACGGCGGCAACATCGCCGAGAGCGCCCTCCAGAAGGCCGCCCCCCGCCCGTAGCCGCTCGTCTCCGTCCCCGTCACCGCCGTCTCGTCCACGGGCGACTCTCCGCCCGTCGTCCGCGATCGACTCTCTCGTTCCCGGACCGGTCGGCCGATCGGTCGCCCGGCCGTCCTGTCCTCCCGGCTCGCCGGCCCCGGCGCCTCACTCGTACAACTTCTCCAGCAGCGCGGCCGCGGCGTCGGCCGTCTTCCGGTAGCGACGGTCGCCCTCCGGGGTCCACACCGCGTAGGCGTAGTGGTCGCTGTCGGGCTCGTACCACCGGTCGCCGTGCCGTTCCAGGGCGCCCGGCCGGCCGCCGTCGGCCTCCGAGGTCGTCCGCCGGTCCGTGTCGGTCACCGGCAGGTCGCCCGACACCGGGTACGGGCCGGGCATCCCCGAGGCCGGATCGTCGGCCGCCGTCGCCGCCAGCGCCTGTTCCATCAACACCGCCTGGGTGTCGACGACGGGCTCCTCGCCGGGCTGGCGCTGCTCGTAGCTGCCGTCCGAGCGCATCTCCCACACTCGCCGGTTGTCGGCGAGGATCAGCTCCAGGTTGAACCGCAGTTGCTCGCGCAGCGCCGGGTCCTCCACCGGCGTCACGGCCTCCACCCGGTTGTCCAGGTTCCGGGTCATCCAGTCCGCGCTCCCGATGTAGTACTCCGGGTCGCCGCCGTTCTCGAAGTAGTAGATCCGGGAGTGTTCGAGGAAGCGACCGACCAGGCTGTAGACGGAGACGTTCTCGCTGATCTCCAGGCCGGGCCGGAGCCGGCAGATGTCACGCACGATCAGGTCGATCTCCACCCCGGCGATCGACGCGCGGTACAGCTCCTCGACCATCTCCGGGTCCTCCAGCCCGTTCACCTTCACGACGATCCGCGCCGGCCGGCCCTCGCGGGCGTGGCGGGCCTCCCGTCTGACGTGGTGGGTGAACTTCTCGCGCATCGTCACCGGCGCGATCAGCAGCTTCCGGAACTGCTCGTCCAGCGCCGGACCGGTGAAGAAGTTGAACAGCTTCACCAGGTCCTGCCCGACGTCGCGGTCGGCGGTCAACAGCCCGAGGTCGACGTACCCCCGTGCCGTCTCCGAGTGGTAGTTGCCCGTCCCGACGTGTGAGTAGAGGGTCACGCCGTCCTCCTCCTCGCGGACCACGAGCGCCGTCTTGGTGTGGGTCTTCAGCCCGACGGTGCCGTAGGCGACGTGGATCCCGTGTTCCTCGAGCTTGCGCACCCACTCGAGGTTGTTCTGCTCGTCGAACCGGGCCTTCAGTTCGACCATCACCGCCACCTGCTTGCCGTTCTCGGCGGCGTCGATCAGCGACTGGATCACCTGCGAGTCGCTGGCCGTCCGGTAGATCGCCGCCTTCACCGCCAGCACGTCGGGGTCGTGGGCCGCCGCGTCGAGGAAGCGCTGGACGGTGTCGGTGAAGTCGTGGTACGGGTGGTGCAACAGCAGGTCGTCCTCGCGGATCCGCTCGAAGATGTCACGGTCGTCCTCCCGCCCGCCGGCGACCTCGGCGTCGAAGCCGCCCCCCTCCGGACCGAGTCGGGGGTGGGGTTGGGGGGTCCACGGCTCCAGCGAGAGGTCCGGCCGGTCGAGGTCGGTGAGCCGCGCGAGCGCCCGGTAGTCCAGCGGCCCGGACCGCTCGTAGATCTCGCGGTCGTCGAGGCCCAACTGCTCCCGGAGCACCTGCCGCGAGTGGGGGTGCATCCCCTCCTCGATCTCCAGCCGGACGACGGTCGCGAACCGGCGCTGTTCGAGCACCTCCTCGATCATGTCGATGAGGTCCTCGGCGACCTCCTCGTCCCGGCGGACCTCGGCGTTGCGGGTCAGCCGGAACAGCGCGGTGTCGACGATCTCGACGTTCGGGAGCAACAGGTCCAGGTTCGCCCGGATCACCCCCTCTAAGGGGACGTAGCGGGTGGTCCCCTCGATCCGGAGCAGGCGCGGCCGGTTGGGCGGGATCTTCACCCGCGTGAACGTCGGCTCCTCGTTCTCGGAGCCCCGCGTCAACACCGCGAGCGACAGCGACCGGTTCGAGATGAACGGGAACGGGTGGGCCGGGTCGAAGGAGAGCGGCGTCAGCGTCGGCAACACCGACTCCTCGAAGTACTCCCGGAGGTCGGCCCGCTCCGCCTCCGACAGTTCCTCGTAGTCGAGGATCTCGATACCGGCCTCGGCCAGCGCCGGTCGCACCTCCTCGCGGTAACAGCGGCTCTGCTCGGCCAGCAGCGGTCCCAGCTCGTCGTGGACCTCGCGCCACTGCTGCTCGGGCGTCCGGCCGTCCGGCGTCCGCTCGGTGATGCCGGCCTCGATCTGCTGTTTGAGCCCGCCCACCCGCTTCATGACGAACTCGTCGATGTTGCGGGTGAAGATCGAGAGAAAGCGCACCCGCTCCAACAGCGGGTTGCGATGGTCGGTCGCCTCGTTGAGCACGCGCTCCTGGAAGGCCAGCGCGCTCAACTCCCTGTTGAGGTAGTACTCGGGGTCCGAGAGGTCGACGTCGAGGTCGGGCTCGTGGGGCGGTATCTCCTCGCTCATCGGTCGTGGACGGGGCGGGCGGCCGCGTTCGGTGGACGGTCGGTCACGTGTGTCCCGTGCGTCGCCGGGGGTCCTATCGGTGTCGGATCGACCGGGGTCGCGGCCCGGGCCCTCAGGGCGGCCCGGCGGCGACCGACGGCGGCGGGGAGACGATCTCGTCGGCCGACCGGGGCTCGTGGGCGGTCGCGGTCTCGACCGATCGGAAGTCGCCGGTCGAACACCGGTAGGCCGTCAGCCGGCCGCCGTAGACACAGCCGGTGTCGAGCCCGACCGCGTGGGGGGTCTCGACGGGTGCCGACAGGACGGTGTGGCCGAAGAAGACCCGCGGCCCCGCGGCGCGCTCCTCGAACCAGAACGGCCTCTCGTAGGCGTCGCCGTCGTCGGACAGCGACCGGACGGTCAGCAGCTCCCGGGCGGTGTGGTCGCCGGCCGGCTTCCGCGGGTCGATCCCGCCGTGGACCACCAGCGCCCCGTCCCAGGCGATCACGGCCGGCAGCTCCCCGATGAACTCGCGGTCGGCCGCCGTCAGCTCCGGCAGCCGCGCACGCCCGTCCAGGATCTTCTGCTCGTTGTTCCCCCGGACGCTCAGGACGTCCTCGCGGGTCCGCACGAGGTCGACGACGCCGTGGCTGTCCGGTCCCTTCCTGACCAGGTCCCCGACGACGATCTTCAGCGCGTCGTCGTCGAGCCGACCGAGCAGCCGCTCGAACGGCTCGCGACAGCCGTGGACGTCGCCGACCACGATCACGTCGCTCCACGCGTCCGGATCGACGCGCTCGCGCTCGGCCTCGACCGCCGGGAGTTCGTCGGACATGTTCCGAGGGTTCCCGTCGCCGGCCGCCGCCGGGACGGGTGTCGCAGTTCGTCTCCGTTCGTCCGCGCGATACTCGTGAGAAGGGGGATCGGTCCCGGGGCGAGCGCGGCGACCGACCGCGGACGGGACCGCCGGGTCCCGACGGCCTAGTCGATCAGGACGGCGTTGACCTGGCCGTCCTGGCCGGGGCGAGAGGTGACCCGCGCGCGGCCGGCGCCGGTCTCGACGACGGCGCCCTTCGTGACGATGTTCCGCCGGACGTAGTTGGGGTTCGCGGGGTTCTCGACGACGTCCTCGATCGTCGTCTCGACGAC
>CAZMWG010000112.1:0-9921 GCA_964569925.1 uncultured Halobacteriales archaeon
CTCCTACGGCGTCTACGGCTTCGACGGGGACGGTCCGGTGCGGATGGACAACCCCGACCGGAAGACCGACCGCGCGCGCGTCGTGGAGGAGGCCGATCGGCTGGTCTCCTTCGTCGACACCGTGGGTCACGAGCCCTGGCTCCGGACGACGATCCGGGGGCTGGTCGGCCAGAAGCTCGACTACGGCCTGCTCACGGTCGCGGCCGACGACGGGCCGACCAAGACCACCCGCGAACACCTGGGAATCTTGCTGGCGACGGAGTTGCCGACGATGGTCGCGATCACGAAGACCGACCTGGTGGGAGACGAGCGGGTCGCCGAGGTCGAGCGCGAGGTGGAGGGACTGCTCCGGGAGGTGGACAAGACGCCGCTGCGGGTCGACCGCCACGGGGTCGACACGGCCGTCGAGGAGATCGGCGAGACGGTGGTGCCGGTGTTGCGCACCAGCGCCGTCACGATGGACGGGCTGGACGACCTGGACGCGATGTTCGAGCGACTCCCCAAGACCAACGGGGAGACGGGCGCGTTCCGGATGTACGTCGACCGGTCGTACAACGTCCAGGGCGTGGGCGCGGTCGCCTCCGGGACGATCAAGTCCGGCACGGTCGAGGCCGGCGACGAACTGCTGATCGGCCCGACACAGGACGGTCGCTTCCGCGAGGTGGAGGTCCGCTCGATCGAGATGCACTACCACCGCGTCGACCGCGCGAAGGCGGGCCGGATCGTCGGCATCGCGTTGAAGGGGATCCACGCGACCGATGTCGAGCGCGGCATGGTGTTGCTCCCCCGCGACGCCGACCCGACGCCGGTCCGGGAGTTCGAGGCCGAGGTGATGGTGCTCAACCACCCCACCCGCATCGGCGCCGGCTACGAGCCGGTGGTCCACTTAGAGACCGTCAGCGAGGCCGCCGCCTTCTACCCCGACGGCGGTCAACTGCTCCCCGGCGACAGCGGCGACGCCCGGGTCCGGTTCAAGTTCCGCCCCTACCTCGTCGAGGAGGGCCAGCGGTTCGTCTTCCGCGAGGGTCGCTCCAAGGGCGTCGGCACCGTCACCGACGTCTCGCCCGTCGAGTGACGGCGCCCCCGGTCCGGCCGCGTTACCCCCGGGTCCGAGCCACACCGTCGACGCCGCCGACCGTCCCTGCGGTCGACGCGAGCGGTCCCCGCGGCCCGGCGACTAGTCGAACAGGTCCGTCGAGAGGTACCGCTCGCCCGTGTCGGGGAGCACCGTCACGACCGTCTCGTCGGGGTGGTCGGCGGCGTAGGCCGCGCCGGCCGCCGCGGCCGCGCCGGCCGAGAGCCCCACGAGCAGCCCCTCCTCGCGGCCCAGTCGCCGGGCCGTCTCGGCGGCCGCCGACTCCGTGACCGTCCGGACCTCGTCGATCAGGTCGCGGTCCAGCACGCCGGGGACGAAGCCCGGCCCGATCCCCTGGATCCCGTGACCGTCCGGGTCGTCGGCCGACAGCAGCGGCGAGGCATCGGGCTCGACGGCGACCGCCGTCACGTCCGCCCCCCGGTCCTCCTTCAGGTGTGCCGCCGTGCCGGTGATCGTCCCGCCGGTGCCGACGCCGGCGACGAGCGCGTCGACGTCGCCCGCCGTCGCCGCCCAGATCTCCGGCCCCGTGGTCTCGCGGTGGGCCGCCGGGTTGGCGGCGTTCTCGAACTGTCGGGCTCGGACGGCGTCCTCGCGCCGGGCGAGTTCGTCGGCCCGCTCGATGGCGCCGGTCATCCCGTCGTCGGCGGGGGTCAGTTCGAGGTCGGCGCCCAGCCCCGACAGCAGACGCCGGCGCTCCTCGCTCATCGACTCGGGCATCGTCAGCACACAGTCGTACCCCTTCGCGGCGCAGGTCGCCGCCAGGCCGATCCCCGTGTTGCCGCTGGTCGCCTCGACGACCGTTCCCCCGGGTCGGAGCGCCCCGCTCTCCTCGGCGGCCGCGACGATCGCTCGCGCGATCCGGTCCTTCACGGAGTAGGGGTTCGCCGACTCGACCTTCCCGAGGAGGTTCCCCGCCAGCGCGTCCAGCCGGAGCAGCGGCGTCTCGCCGACCAACTCCGTCACGTCGTCCGCGACCGCGGCCGTCGGTTCGCCGCGGCGCCGCTCGATCGGTCGCACACGCCCGATAGTGCCGGGAGCCCCGTGAGCGCGGTCCCGAAGTTCTTCGGGTGTCCGTCCCGGCGACCGACGGAACTATATCGATTTAGGCCGGCCTAAAGAACATGGACGGAGAGACGGACGGGAACGGGGAGAGGAGAGAGCGGCGAGCGACGGAGGAGCGTGACGTGATCGTCGTCGGGGGCGGGATCGCGGGGCTCACGGCGGCCGTCTTCCTCGCTCGGGCCGATCTGGACACGCTGGTGATCGACGCCGGCGGCTCGATCCTCCGGCGCAACGCCCACCTGGAGAACTTCCCGGGGTTCCCGGCCGGCGTCGATCCGCGGCTGTTGCTCTCGATGACGGCCGAGCAGGCGGAGGAGGCCGGCTGCGAGCGCCGGGACGGCGAGGTGACGGCGGTCGCGCGGTCCGGCGACGGGTTCGTCGTCGAGACCGCCGACGAGCGTCGTCGCGCCCGCCACGTGATCGCCGCGACGAAGAACGAGACGGACTATCTGGCCGGCCTGGAGGGGCTCGTCGTGGTCGACCGGGGGAAGACGTTCGTCGACGCCGACGAGCGCGGCCGGACCGGCGTCGAGGGGCTGTACGCCGCGGGCCGACTCGCCGGCAAACCCCACCAGGCGGTCGTCTGTGCCGGCCACGGCGCCGAGGTCGCGGTGACGCTGCTCGAGGACGACGACGTCCCCTTCTACCACGACTGGGTCACGCCGGAGGGGTACTTCACCGACCGCGGCCGCGAGGTGCCGCCGGGCTGTGAGGAGATCCACGGCGCGCGCCGCCGCGAACGCGCCCGGCGGTCCCGGGCGGCGATGCGGGAGCGCTTCGCCGAACCCCACCCGGAGCGCCAGGAGACCCACCCCAGCCTGGAGGAGTGAGTCGGGTGCCGCGTCCGGATAGGCGCCCGACTGAAAGGTCGTCGGTCCCGAGCGCGAGCGACCATGACTGACGATCCGCTGACGCGACGCGGCGCCCTGGCGGCCGGCGTGGCCGCCGCGCTGAGCCTGGCCGGTTGTTCGGAGGCCGGGACCACGACGGAGACCGACGGGGCGACTGACACCGCGACGGAGACGCCCACGGCGACCGAGCCGGAGACGGGGACGCCGACGGCGACTGACACGCCCACCGCGACCGAGGCCGGGTCGGGGAGGGTCGAGACGGTGGTCCCGATCCCCGGGGACCGGGTGCCGGGAACGTGGCCCTCGGCCCCGACGGCGACCTCTACTTCGGGATCACCGCCGGCGAGGTGCGACGGCTCGCCGCCGACAGGACCGGCGAGAGCGGGCTGTCGATCGATGACACCGAGCAGGTCGCGACGCCGCCGGGCGCGATCGGCGTCGAGGTGGGTCCGGGCGGCACCGTCTACGTGGCCGTGACCGGCGGCGACAGCCCGGGCGTCCGGGCGGCGCCGCCCGACGGCGAGGCCGAACCGCTCGCCGGGATCGGCGGCTTCCCGAACGACGTCCTGTACGACGCCGGCCGCGACCGGCTGCTGGTCACCGAGTCCTCCGGCGGCGTCGTCCACGCCGTGGGACTCGACGGCTCGCGGACGACCTGGCTCGACGACGACCGGTTGGCCACCGAGAGCTTCGGCGCCAACGGGATCACCCGCGGCGCCGACGGCGACGTCCACGTCGCGGTCACGCGGGCGCCGGGCCAGACCGGCCGCCTCCTGCGCGTGCCGGTCGAGTCGGACGGCGCCGCCGGCGAGGCGACGACGTTCCTCGACGACGGCGCGATCTTCGGTGCCGACGGTATCACGGCCCGCGACGGTGAGATCTACGTGGCGGCCAACAGCCAGAACCGGGTCGTGCGGGTCGGCGCCGACGGGTCGACCGAGACGGTCGCCGACGCCGAGGACGGGCCGGTCTTCCCGTCGGACGTGCTGTTCGCGCCCGGCACCGGCGACCTCTATATCTGTAACTTCGCGAATCAGTCGTCGGAGGACGGCGCGATCCTCCGAACGAGTCTCTGAGGGCGGGCTCAGGGCCGCTCGGTCACGGTCCGGAGCCGGTCGACGGCCGTGTCGAGGTCGGAATCGGCCGTCCGGACCGTCTCGCCGACCGACCCGCCCACGACCAGACCGTCCCGACCCGCGCGCGCCCGCCGCTCCCACGGTTCGGAGAGCGTCGCCTGGCGCCAGCCGGTGTCGTCCGCGTCCTCGCCCATCGCCGCTCGCTACGGCCCGGAGGAACGAAAACCCCGGCCGTCCGGAGTGAAAGTGGTCCCGGACCGTCGCGGGCGGCCGGGGTGACCCGGGACGGCTCCTCCCGACCGCCGGAGTGGCCGGAGGTCGGGAGGACACCCGGAACGTGGGGAACCACTATACCCCCCACTTCCATACGAACGTCCATGATAGACGAGGCGATCCGTGAGATCGAGGGGATGGACACCCACAGCGCCTCGGTGGTCGCCGTGAAGGCGGCCGAGGCGCTGCGCGAACTCACGGAGCGCGAGTACCACACGGTCGAGGAGTTCCGGCGGGACCTCGAACGCAACAGCGCCGCGATGCAGCGGGCGAACCTCTCGCACGCGCCGCTGCACACGACCCAACAGCGCATCGTCGCCGAGATAGCCGAGGAGGAGTTCGACGACCTCGCGGCGGCCAAGGAACGGCTGTCGGCGGTCGTCGACGAGGTCGTCGAGGGGGCCCGGTCGAGCAAGGAGCGGGCCGCCCGCCGGGCGGCCGACATGATCTCGGACGGGGACGTCCTGCTGACCCACGAGTGCTCGACCACGGTGTTGGCGACGCTGCGGACGGCGCTGGACGACGGCACGGAGTTCGACCTGTACGTGACCGAGTCCCGGCCCCGGTTCCTGGGGCGTCGGACCGCCCGGCGTCTGGGCGGGGCGGCCGGCGTCGACGTGACGCTGATCGTCGAGGGGGCCGTCGGCCACTACCTCGACGACTGCGACCGCGTGTTCCTGGGGATGAACTGCCTGATCGAGGACACCCTCTACAACCGCGTGGGCACCTACCCGATCGCCCTCGCGGCACAGGACCACGACGTCCCGGTGACGGTGGTGGCGTCGTCCTCGAAGTTCATCGGGACGGGTTTCGAGTTCCGCAACGAGCACCGCTCGCCCTCGGAGGTGATGCTCGAACCGGCCGAGGGGTTCGACGTCGGCAACCCGGCCTACGACGCCACCCCGACGCGCCTGCTCGACACCGTCGTGACCGAGGAGGCGACGCTCCAGTTCTGACCGGGCGCCGGACCGCGCCGCGGGTCTCGGGCGTCGGCCGCCGGCCGCCGTCCCGTCTCACCGCAGCGCGCGGTCGGTGACCTCCCAGAGCCGGTCGGCGAGGTCGTCGTCGAGCCGACCGGGGGGGAGCCGCCACCGCCAGTTGCCGGTCGCCGTCCCGGGGACGTTGAACCGCGCCTCGCTGCCCAGCCCCAGCAGGTCCTGGACCGTCGTGATCGCGATTCGGGCGTCGGAGTTCCACACCGCCTCGACGAACTCCCAGCCGATCTCCTCGCCGTCCGTTCCGAGGTTGTAGTGGAGACAGTCCCGCTGGCGCCCCGAGAGGTCCCGGTAGTAGCCCACGGCGGTGTCGGTGTCGTGGGTCGAGGTGTAGCCGACCGCCCGCTCGGGGAAGTGCATCGGCTGGTAGAGGTGGCCCTCCTCACACCAGTCGGCGTACTGGACGACCCGCATCCCGGGGAGGTCGAACCGCTCGCGCAGTTCGGCGACGCTCCGGTCGAGAAAGCCCAGGTTCTCCGCGACGAACGGCAACTCGCCCAGTTCGTCGGCGACCGTCTCGAAGAAGTCGGCGCCCGGGCCGTCGATCCACCGCCCCTCGCCGGGGTAGTCGGCGTCGGCGGGGATCGCCCAGAACTCGTCGAACCCCTTGAAGTGGTCCAGCCGGACCCGGTCGACCAGGTCGAAGGTCCGCTCCAGGCGCTCGATCCACCAGCCGTAGTCGTCCTCGCGGAGCCGGTCCCAGTCGTACAGCGGGTTCCCCCACCGCTGGCCGTCGTCGCCCGGGTTCGGCGGGACGCCCGCGACCTCCGTCGGTCGGCCGTCCTCGTCGAGCCGGAACAGCTCCCGGCGGGCCCACACGTCCGCGGAGTCCAGCGCCACGTAGATCGGGAGGTCCCCGAACAGTTCGACGCCGCGCTCGTCCGCGTACTCGGCGAGCGATCGCCACTGGCGGTCGAACAGCCACTGGACGAACTCGCGGTAGCGGATCTCCGACGCCAGCTCCGACCGGTACCGCTCCAGGGCCGCCGGCTCGCGGTCCCGGACCTCCGCGGGCCAGGCCGTCCAGGGGTCGTCGTCGAACTCCCCCTTCAGGGCCTCGAACAGGGCGTAGTCGGCCAGCCAGTCGCGTTCGCGCTCGACGAACCGGTCGAAGCCGTCGGCCCCGTCGAACCGGTCGAAGGCCGTCCGGAGCCGGTCGCGCTTGAACGCGCCGACCCGCTCGTAGCTCGTCTCGTCGTCGGGGAACGGCTCGGGCGGTTCGATCTCCTCGGCGGCGAGATAGCCCGCCTCGGCGACCGACCGCAGGTCGACCAGCAGGGGGTTGCCCGCGAACGCCGACGGCGACTGGTAGGGGGAGTCGCCGTGGGCGGGGGAGGTCGGTCCCAGCGGGCAGAACTGCCAGAGCGACTGGCCGGCCGCGTCCAGGAAGTCGACGAACTCGCGGGCTTCCGCCCCGAGGTCGCCGACGCCGTGGGGACCCGGGAGCGAGGTCGGGTGGAGGAACACTCCGCTCAGGCGCTCGGATGGCATACCCCCCACGTGGCCGTACAGCTATTTGAAACGCGGGGTCCACGCTCGCCCGGCGAGACCCCGGCGCCGACGGGGGCGAGCGACCCGAGAGTACGGGGCCGTTTTTTATAGTAGAGCTCCCAAGACCGGCCCGTGCCACCGACAGTGCTGATGCTCGGCTGGGGGTTCCCGCCGAACGTCACGGGCGGCCTGGACACGGCGGTCGCCGAGCTGTTCGAGCGGCTCCGGCCCCGGGCGGACGTGGAGTTCGAGCTGGTGCTTCCGGCGCAGTACGCCCCGGAGGACAGGGCGGGGATCCACGGCGTGGAGACCGGAGAGGGGGACATCGTCACCCGGATCGGCCGGCTGGCCGGCGACTTCGCCGACCTGGCGGCCGACGCCGACGTGATCCACACCAACGACTGGTTCGGCTACAACCCGGGCTCGAAGGCCAAACGGGACCACGACGTCGAGTGGATCACCACCTTCCACTCGCTGTCGGCCGACCGCAACATCGACCCGCCGGAACGGGAGGTCCGGACCGAACAGCGGGTCGCCAACCGGAGCGACCACCTGATCGCCGTCAGCGAGTTCACCCGCGGCCGGGTCCGTCGCCAGTACGACGTCGACTCGACGGTGATCCACAACGGCTTCTCGTCGGTCGAGCCGACCGGCCGGGACGTGAAGGCCGAACTGGACGTCGACGGGGAGATGCTCTTCTTCGTCGGCCGCCACACCGACCAGAAGGGGATCTCCTATCTCCTCTATGCCTTCTCGAAGCTCGGCCGCGAGAACGTCACGCTGGTGCTGGGCGGAACGGGGCATCTCACCGACCAGCTGAAGCGGTTCGCCGAGCTGCTCGGGATCGCCGACGACGTCCGGTTCCCGGGCTACATCGCCGAGGAGTCCCTGGGCGACTACTACGCGAGCGCCGACCTGTTCGTCTCGCCGTCGCTGGCAGAACCGTTCGGGATCACCATCGTCGAGGCGCTCTCGGTGGGCACACGGGTGGTCGCCTGCGAGAGCGGCGCCGCCGAGTTGCTCCCCGAGGACTGTGTCGTCGAGGTCGAGCCCGACTCCGAGTCGATCGCCGACGGGATCCGCCGGGCGCTGGCGATGGACACCCCCATCGAGTACGAGGAGCGCACCTGGGACGAGGTGGCCGAGGAACACGTCGAGTTCTACCGCTCCGTGGTCTGATCCACCGCCCCGGTCCCCGCCTCGCCGTCGATCGCCGACCTCTCGCGGCCGCTCGGTCCGTTCCGCCTCTCGCCGCCGCTCGTTCCCCGTCCCGCCGCGCCCTTCGCTCCGTCGTCGCTCGCACGCCGTCGCTCGATCCGTTCGGCAACCCTGCTCGCCCGGCCGCCGTCCCGTTCAGCGGAGGAAGCGGACGTCGGTGGCGGGTTCCGGGTGGACGATGACGTAGCCGGTGGCCGTCGGCTCCAGCCCCGTCACCGAGGCGCCGGCCGCGCTGGTGCGGTACGGGCTGTCCTCCGCGCCGCTGCCCGAGTCGTAGGGGCTGTCGTAGGCGCCGGTCTCCTCGGGCGGGCGGTCGAAGTCCTCCGGGGGCAGGTAGATCTTCTCGCCGGACGCGGACCGGACGACGACGGCCGTGTCACGGTCCCCCGAGACGTCGATCCGGGTCCGCGAGTCGTCGATCTCCATCTCGAAGGTCACCGGTCCGTCGGCGGTCTCGTCGCCCTCGGCGTCCGTCGTCTCTCCCATACCGGCCGAGGGGGCGTCAGCTATTTAACGATTGATCAGCCGGGCAGGGTGGCCGTCAGGAGAGGTCCCGGATCAGGGCGCCGCCCAGGTCCAGCCCCTCGACGCCGACGCTCTCGCCGACGATGGACTCGTCGGTGCGACAGTCCCGGACCTCGGCGTCCGGGAAGACGAGCGTCCGGTCGAGCGTCGAGTCGGTCACCTCGGCGCCGGCCATCACGTGGACGACGTCGCCGACCTCGCAGTTCTCGACGGTGGCGTCGGGGTGGACCAGCGAGGCGCCGTCCAGTTGCCACTCCACGGCCTCGAAGTACGACTCCGGCGTGCCGATGTCGAACCAGGTGTCCTCGAAGGTGAAGGCGTGGACCGCCTCCCGGGACTGGAGCCAGTCGACGTACCAGCCGGGCTCGTCGGGGTTGTTGTCGCCCTCGAGGTACTCGGCGAACCGGATCGAGTCGGCGGGGAAGAAGTAACACGCGATGGAGGCGAGCGTGCTCGGGGGCTCGTCGGGCTTCTCCTCGAAGTCGACGATCCGGTCCTCGGCGTCGAGTTCGACGATGCCGTAGGACTTGGCCCGCTCGAGCGAGCCGACGTCGTAGGCCGCGAGCGCCGGTCCGCCGCGGTCCGTCGCGAAGTCCAGGAACTCCGCCAGGTCGAACCCGACGAGGTTGTCCCCGCCGACGACGAACAGGTCGTCCTCGACGCCCTCGCGCTCGACGAGTTGGGCCAGCGCGCCGACGACGCCGAACTTCTCGTCCTCGTTCTCGGTGGACTCGACGGACACCTCGGCCTTCCCGTAGCCCTGCTCGTCCAGGTGAGCCTCGAACTCCCCGGCGAACGCCTCGTTCGTGCTCACGTACACCGTCTCGACCCGGTCGTCGGCCTCCAGGTCCTCCAGGAGCCGGTCGAAGACGGTCGTCTCCCCGACGGGGAGCAGCATCTTCGGCCGGTCGCGGGTGATCGGCCACAGTCGGGTCGCGTAACCGCCGGCCAGGACGACAGCCTCCATGGGCGGGTGTCCCGACGGTTACACATAACGCTTTCTGTACGCACAGTGACAACAGGTCTCGGGCCGCCGGACGGCGGGGCGGCCCGGCCCGCGGACCGAATCGTGACCGGGGATCAGTCGCCGCGACGGGCGAGGCGGTCGGACGGCGGGCCGTACCGGACCCCTCGTCTCGGTTATAGGCCGAACAGGCGCAATACCACGGCCTTCAGGCCGTGGATACGCGTCGTCAACTTGAGAGACAATCCACGTTTGACGCTCCCTCTTGCGTTTCAGCATACCGACGTTTAACTGATAGACCGCCGTACTACTGGAGAGGAATCGGTCGGAACGGAGCGGAGTCCGAACCGTCCTACGGAGGCGGCCTGTC
>CAZMWG010000113.1:0-9913 GCA_964569925.1 uncultured Halobacteriales archaeon
GAGCCGAAGGCCTCCCGGAGCTTCGAGTTGAACCGGTCGTCCGTACCCTCGCCCAGGCGGGCCTCCTGTGTGGTCTGTGCGTCTCCCGAACTCGTGCTGTCACTGCTCATTGGTTATGGCTTGTGGTCGACCGGACGGCTGGCGCGGGGACTCCGCACCCACTCGACGGCGCCGTTGCGCCAGGCCCACGCGAGCCCGACCGCGAGCACGCCCACGAACACCAGCATGGGGTACAGCGCGGCGCCGGTCCCGACCGCCGAGACCGCGTCGCGGTAGATGACGGTCCACGGGAAGATGAGGACGGTCTCGATGTCGAAGATCACGAACAGCAGCGCGACCATGTAGTACTGGATGTTGAACCTGATCGCCCGGCTGCTGCCGGTGGGAACCTCCCCGCTCTCGTAGGTGGCGCGTTTCCCTTGTTCGGGCACGCTCGGTCTGATGAGCGTCGAGGCGGCGATCATCCCCACCGGGATGAGCACCCCGACCAGCGCGAGCGCCCCGATCGCTATCCACGGGTTACTCATGTCGTCTAACGGCGCTTGGAGAGGCTTCCATATAAGGGTTGATTCTTTCCCGTTCCCGGCGCTGAACGGCTCTCGACGGCGAGTGCCGGCGATCGGACGTTTCGGGACCGATGTCGACCGATGGGCTCCGCGTCCCCGACCGGCGCCGGCCGGGCGTGGGGATCAGAGCCCGTACCCCTCGTCGCCGTCGTCGGTCACCGCCGGGTCCTGCTGGTCCTCGATCGTCTGCGTGAACAGGTCCTCGGCGGCCGACTCCGACTCCTCGACCGTGTCGTACGCGGAGACACCCCGCGAGAGCAGTTCCTCGACGGCCTGCTCCCGGTTGACGAACTCCCCCTGGGCCACGAGCCGGTCGATCCCGTTGTCGATCCGGTCGGGCAGGGACACTTCTACCTTTGCCATACCGGGGCGACAGTGATGGGGACATATTAAACCTGCCCTCGCCCTCGGTCCCGCGTCTCCCCGACGGGTCGTCGGGCCGGCCCGTCCCGGTTCAGTCCCAGTATGCCCGCTTGAACCCGGGGGTGCCCAGCTCGTGCAGGTCCCGGGAGGCCTCGCCCACCTCCTCCTGGAGGCGCTCGTGGTACTCCTCGAGACGCTCGCGCAGCTCCGGGTGGGCCCGCGCGAGGATCTGTGTCGCCGACAGCGCCGCGTTGAACGACTTGCCCGCGTCGACCGCCGTCATCGGCGCCCCCTGGGGCATCCCGATGACCGAGTCGAGGGACTTCTCCTGGACCGGCACCCCGATCACCGGCAGCGGGTAGGCGATGGAGGCGGTGACGTTTGGCAGGTCCGCCGACTTGCCCCCCGCCCCCGCGATGATCACGTCGATCCCCCGGTCGGCGGCGGTCTCCGCGTAGGCGTACATCAGCTCCGGCGTCCGGTGGGCCGAGACGACGAACGTCTCGAAGGTGAACCGGGCATCGGGCGGGTCGGCGTGGTCGGTCTGCTCCTCGAAGCCCAGTTCGTCGGCGAGCGCCGCCGTCGCCCCGGGCCGTTTTCCCTTCCCGCCGGCCATCGTCGGCAGGTCCGAGTCCGACCCCATCACGATCCCGACGTCGGGGGTCGCCGCCGGGTCGCGGTCCGCCGCCGCCTCCTCGCGCAACTGGTCGATCAGCGACTGCACCGAGTTCGCGGTCATGTTCCCGCCGACGGCGGGCGGGCAGGTAAGCCTGACCCGTTCCCGCCGACGGCGGTCGACCGAGCCGCCCCGCGAGCCGCGACCGGGTCAGTCCTCGTCCCCGTCTTCGACCTCGAAGGACACCCCCTCGCGGAGCTCACGGGCCCGTTCGAGTGGGTCCTCGACCGTCTCGGCCCCGCCGGCGACGGTGACGTGGCCCATCTTCCGGAGCAGGTAGCTCTCGCGCTTGCCGTACCAGTGGAGGTGTGCGCGGTCGGCCGCCATGATCGCTTCCTCGCCGTGCATCGTCGCGGGGCCGCGCTCCTCGGGACCGACGTCGCCCAGCAGGTTCGTCAGCGCCGTCGGTGCCCGCCGACCGGCGTCGCCCAGCGGCCGCCCGGTCGTCGCGCGGACGTGTTGCTCGAACTGGCCCGTGTGACACCCCTCGATCGTCCAGTGACCGGAGTTGTGCGGTCGCGGAGCGACCTCGTTGAGCAACACCTCGCCGTCCTCGGTCTCGAACAGCTCGATCCCGTAGACCCCCCGGCCCTCGACGACGTCGAGCACGTCGTGGGCCACCTCGCGTGCACGCTCGCGGACCTCGGGGTCGGCCCGCGCCGGCGAGACGGTCTCCCGGAGGATCTCGTCCTCGTGGATCGTCTCGGTGACGGGGAAGACCTCGCGCTCGCCGTCGCCGACACAGCCGATCACCGCCAGCTCGCGCTCGAAGTCGACGAACTCCTCGACCATCGTCGGCGGGCCGCCGACCACCTCCAGGGCCGCGAGGATCCCGTGTTCGTCGTGGATGCTCGCGTTGCCCCGTCCGTCGTAGCCACCCTGGCGGGCCTTCAGCATCACCGGGTAGCCGAACTCCTCGGCGGCGGCCTCGATCTCGCCCAGCGTGGAGGCAGCCCGGAACGCCGGCACCGGGACGCCGGCGTCGGCGAAGCGGCGCTTCTGGACCAGCTTGTCCCGGATGAACCGCAGGGTTTCGGGGTCCGGGTGGACCGGCGTGTCCGTCTCCTCGGCGACGGTCTCGACGACCTCGGGGTCGGCCAGTTCGATCTCGTAGGTGAGGACGTCGGCGCGCTCGGCCAGTTCCCGCAGCGTCTCCTCGTCGTCGAACGCGCCGACGATCGCGTCCCGCGCGACCGGCGCGGCCGGCGGGTCCGGCGTCGGGTCCGCGACGACCACCTCGACGCCCAGCGGCGCGGCGGCCTCGGCCAGCATCCGACCGAGCTGGCCGCCGCCGACCACGCCCAGCGTCGGTCCGGGGCTCGACAGGGTCATACCTGGCGGGTGGCCGGCGGCGGGGTAAAAGTCACCGATCGGCGGTCACGAGAGACCGCACGGTCCCGTGCGTCGACTCCCCGACCCGGAGTCCACGGGCAGACGGCTCACCCGTCGGAGCGCCACTCCTCGTGGAACCAGAACGTCCGCGTGCGCGCGCCGGTGCGGATCTGCGCGCCGGCCGTCGCCTCGTAACCGGCCTCCCGGAGCGCCTCGGTCGGGACCGCGGCGTCGCCCCCGGCGGTGAGCACGACCGGCGGCGGGTCCGCACCGAACCGGTCGGTCAGGCCCGTCGGCTCGCGCTCGCAGGCCGTCGCCACGCCGTCCTTGTAGAGGTACCACGGCAGCGGCAGGCTCGGGTTGAACCACGCCATGCAGTGGGGCTGGGTGTCGAGCCGCTGGACGGTGTCCGACTCGACGGTCAGTTCGTCGCCGAACACCACGAGGTCCGGACCGCCGTCGTGGCTCGCCGCGACCCGTTCGAGGTCCTCGACCGGGCCACGGAGCGCGTTCTCGGGCTGGGCGTACTGGACGAGGGCGTTGTCGCCGCCGGCGCTGTTCCCGTACACCGAGCCGGCGCCGACGAGGGCGGTCTGGAGGACCACCAGCGCGATCACCAGCCCCGCGATCCCGACGCCGGCGGCGTCGTCGGCCAGAAGCGCCGTCCGGCCGCGACGGTACACCGCCGCGATCCCGACGCCGGCGGGGATCGTCAGCGGGACCGACACGTGGGTCAGCAGCCAGGCGCCGAAGATGTCCGTCCCGAACGGGTAGCCCAGCAGCGAGACGAAGCCGATATAGGCGGCGAACATCACCAGGTTCCGGGAGGTCGACCGGCCGTACCGCTCGATCACGGTCCCGGCGACGGCGAAGGCTGTCAGCGGCGCCGCCGCGACCAGCAACACGCCGACGAACCGGCCCAGGGTACAGGGGTAGCCGGTGATCGCCCCGACGTCGACACCGACCGAGCCCAGCAGGCCGGTGACGTCGATCCCGGCGATCGACGTCTCCGAGCAGGAGGGGCCGCCCGTGTGGCCGAACCAGTACTCCATCCCGCGGACGATGCCGCCGACGCTGCCGGTCCGGTCGGTCGCGGGTCTGAGGTAGTCGGTGCCGTGCAGCGTCGTGTCGACCAGCGCGCCGAACCTGGTGGGGTCGAACACGCCCTCCCAGAAGCCGACGTGGGTACCGGTCACCTCGACGCCCAGCACCACGTCGCCGACCGACCCCCGCGGGGCGTAGATGAACACCGTCGCGAGGGCGAAGAGGAGGAGGGCGCCGGCGACGTCGGCGGCGTAGACCCCGGCGATCCGGTAGCGGTCATCGCGGGCCCGGACCGCCCGCACCTTCGCGCGCAGCAGGTCGAAGCCGGAGTCGTAGTTCCGCGGGCGGAAGAGCGCGTGTTCGATCAACAGCGCCGTCGCCCCGGCCCAGGTGAGCAGGTAGACGACGGCGTTCTCCTTCGAGCCAAAGCCCAGCGCCACCAGCAGTCCCGTCGCGTACAGGTACCGGCTCCGGCGGGTGTCGTAGAACCGCACGAGCGTGCCCAGCGCGGTGAACATGAAGGCCGCGACCAACAGGTCGCTGCGCATGAACCGGCCGTAGTACAGCAGGAGCGGGTTGAACGCGAGCAGGAACCCCGCGGCGATCATCTCCGAGTCCCGCAGGTGCTCGCGGTAGAGCCACGCCGCCGCCGGCAGCGCAGCGCCGACCAGCGCCACCGGCAGCCGCATGGTGAAGTCGTTGGCCCCGAGGATCGGGAACAGCCAGCGGTCGGCGTGCTGGAGGACCGGGCCGTGGATGATGTACCGGTAGACGAACGAGCCGGTCTCGGCGTAGTGCTGTGCCCAGTAGGCGACCCGTCCCTCGTCGAAGTGGGCGACGCGGGCCCCCAGCAGGACGAGCCGCAGCGCCAGTCCGGCCAGCACGATCGCTCCCAGACCGACCGCCGCCGGACTGTACTCCCCGAGGTGTCGCCGGTACAGCGCCGTGGCGCGAGCCAGCGGCCCGTCGGAGCCGACGCCCGACTCGCCGGGTGTGGGTTCGGGGGCCGGCGGGTCCGTCGCCGGTCCCCCGTTCGATCGCGGCTCGGCCTCGGCCGTCGGGGCGGGACCGCCGGCTCCGGAGGCGTCCCTGGCTTCGTGTTCTGTGCCGTCCTCGGTCCCGTCGATCGCGTCGTCACCGGCGTCGGAATCGGGCTCGTCCCGGCGCTCGGGATCGCCGGGCTCCGCGTCGGTCGCGTCGCGGTCCTCCCCGGCGTCGCCGGAGCCGTCCATGTCGGCACCTCTGCGGTTCGGGGATTAGAACCTTTCCGGTCACGGGCGAACAACGGTAGACCTTTGACCGCGGCCGCCCGGCTCCGGGACATGGCGCAGCTCGGGCTGGTGGTCGCCCAGTACGACAAACACGGGGCGGTCGTCGACGCGATGGCCGAGTCCGCCGAGGCGGCCGCCGACGAGGCCGACGCCGAGATCGTCGCCAGACGGTCCGTGCCGGGAGCGTACGACACGCCGCTCGCGGCCGACCGGCTCGCCCGCCGCGAGGACGTCGACGCGGTGGCGGTGCTCGGCTGTATCGTCGCCGGCGACACCGATCACGACCAGGTGATCGGCCACGCCGCCGCCGGGAAGCTGACCGACGTCGCCCTCGACCGGGACACCCCGGTGACCCTGGGGATCGTCGGACCGGGAATGAGCACCGCGGAGGCCGAGGCCCGCACCGACAAGGGCGCCGAGGCCGTCCGCTGCGCGATCGAGATGTACGAGGAACTCTGATATGGACTTCGACTTCGCAGACCGGGTAGAACGTGTAGCGCCGAGCGCCACGCTCGCGATCAGCAACGCCGCCGCCGAACTGGAGGCCGAGGGGGTCGACGTGGTCGACCTCTCGGTCGGGGAGCCGGACTTCGACACCCCACGGACGATCAAGGACGCCGCCGAGGCGGCCCTGGAGGCCGGTCACACCGGCTACACGCCGACGTCGGGGATCCCGAAGCTCCGGGAGGCGATCGCCGAGAAGCTCCGCGACGACGGCCTGGAGCAGTACGGCCCGGAGAACGTGATGGTCACGCCGGGGGGCAAGCAGGCGCT
Organism: uncultured Halobacteriales archaeon; assembly: GCA_964569925.1. GTDB lineage: Archaea > Halobacteriota > Halobacteria > Halobacteriales > Haloarculaceae > CAZMWG01. The sequence goes on from CAZMWG010000113.1 coordinate 6,027, forward strand.
GTACGAGGTGTTCCAGGCGCTGATCGACGACGGCGACGAGGTGGTGCTGATCGACCCCGCGTGGGTCTCCTACGAGGCGATGGCGAAGCTGGCCGGGGGCTCGCTGCGGCGGGTCGACACCGCCGCCCACGACTTCGCGCTGGAGCCGGCCCTGGACGAGCTCGCGGAGACGGTCTCCGACGAGACGGAACTGTTAGTGGTCAACTCCCCGAGCAACCCCACCGGGGCCGTCTACGGCGAGCGCGCCCTGGAGGGGGTGCGGGACCTCGCCGTCGAGCACGACGTCGTGGTGATCTCCGACGAGATCTACAAGGAGATCACCTACGACGGCGTCGAGGCCCCCTCGCTGGGCGCCCTGGACGGGATGGAGGACCGGACGGTGACGCTCAACGGCTTCTCGAAGGCCTACGCGATGACCGGCTGGCGGCTGGGCTACTTCGCCGCCCCGGAGCCGATCGTCGACCAGGCCGGCACCGTCCACGGCCACTCGGTGTCCTGTGCGGTCAACTTCGTCCAGCACGCCGGCGTCGAGGCCCTCGAGAACACCGACGAGGAGGTCCGGGAGATGGTCGCGGCGTTCTCCGAGCGCCGGGACTTCCTGCTGGAACTGCTGACCGAGCACGGCGTCGAGGTCGCCGAGCCGGAGGGCGCCTTCTACATGATGCCCCGGGTCGCCGACGACGACGAGGAGTGGTGTGAGGCCGCCATCGAGGAGGCCCACGTCGCCACGGTGCCGGGCAGCGCGTTCGGGTCGCCCGGCTACGCGCGGATCTCCTACGCGAACAGCAAGGAACGGCTGGAGGAGGCGGTCGACCGACTCGTCGCGGAGGAGTTGGTGTAGCGCGGGAGTGGGGTGGGACGGCGAGTCGCTCTCCGACCGACTCGTCGCCGAGGGGTTGGTCTGAGACGGTCGTCGGGCGGACGGCGAGTCGGTCGAGTCACCGTCGACCGAGGGTAACGATCGGCTACCGGCCGTACGGGCCGGAGTACGGTCGCAGTGGGCACCGTCCAGTCTCCGGACCGACCGCTCCACCGTGGCTGTCACCGGGCGCGTCGGTCCCGGGCTACGGGAACCGCCGAAGTCGGCTCACCCCCGTTCGTCCAGGATCCGGTCGACGATCCGGCCGGTCGACAGCAGTTCCCCCTCGTAGCGGGGTTCGCGGGGGCCGACGCGGGTCACCTCACAGTCGATCCCGCGCTCGCGCAGGGCGGCGCGGATGGCGTCGGGGTCGTGGTGCTGGTCGTGGCCCAGCGCGATCACGGCCGGCTCTATCTCCTCGATCGGGACGAAGATGTCCTCCGGGTGGCCCAGACGGGCCTCGTCGACGGCCGAGAGTGCCGCCACCGTGTCTCGGCGCTGGCGACCGTCGAGCACCGGCGGCGCCTTGTGGGTCACGTTGTTCCGGCGCGCGACGATGACGGCGAGCCGGTCGCCCAGCGCGCGGGCCTCCGAGAGGTAGTGGACGTGACCCGGGTGTAACAGGTCGAACGTGCCCTGCGCGACGACGGTGCGGGTCACCGTTCCTCCCGCAGTTCGCGGTCGATGTCGGACTGGTCGAAGTCGAAGAAGGCGTCCTCCGGCGGGTCGACGTCGATCACCTCGAGTTCGGTCGGCTCACCGGACCGGTCGAACGCCCGCCAGTCGTGGCGGCCGTACGGGTAGCCGACGATGACGTGGACCTTCCCGCGGCCGAACGTCATCAGGTCCTCCTCGCTGGGCTTGAGCACCCCGTTCGGGTGGGAGTGGACCGATCCCGCCGCGTTCAGATCGTTGGGCACCATGTTGGTCTTGACGGTGGCGCTGACGGGGTTGGTCTCGGTCCCCGGGATCACCAACACGTCCGTCAGAACGGTCCCGTCCTCGTCGAGTCCGAGCTTGCGTGCGTCCTCGCCGCGCAGGAACCCCATGTACTCGTCGGGGTGGCTCTCCTCCGACGCGGCGAGGGCGAACTCGAGCGCGGACTCCGCGATGCCGACGATCCCGCTCGAGCGAAACAGCCGCATACCGATTTGTCGGCCCCGCCGCTCCCTAACTGTTCCGGTGGGACCTCACGCCGGTGGCCCCTCCTCCGGTTCGCGTTCCTCCTCGGGCCCGCGCTCCTCGCGGCGCTCGTCGTCGGCGGTGCGTCCGCGCTCGACCGCCCGGACGTCGCTCCCGCCACAGCTCCGACAGCTCCGGATCTCCGTGTCGAGGTCGGTGTAGTAGGCCTCGCCGCAGTCCCGACACCGGTGGCTCGGCTCCTGCTCGACGACGTCGCCGGTGACGGTCACCGGCCGGGTCGCGTCGACGGTGACCGCCCGGACGACGCTGCCGAACAGGAGCGCACCCAGCGGCGAGCGCTTGCGCCCGCCCATAACGATCAGCTCCGCCTCGACCTCGTCGGCGGCGGCGAGGATCTCGTCGGCCGCGTCGCCGTGACGGCTCATCGTCTCGACGGTCACGCGCGCCCCCTCGAGTTCCTGTATCGCCGCCTTCCCGGAGGAGAGCTGTCTGATCGAGGTGGTCTCCGCCCGGTCGGCGTCGTCGAACACGTGCAACACCGTCGCAACGACGGTCTCCTCGGCGGCCGGGAGCCGTCGGACGACGGTCGCCTGCGCGCGAGCGCGATCCGCGTCGGTGTCGATCGGTACCAGTACACGGTACATTGCGGCCGAGGGTTCGCGCCGGCCGGGATTAGTTAGTCGAGGCCAAGCGGGGACCGACCGGCGGGGCCCGGACCGGCCGCGGGCGAAAGCCGGCCGTACCGACACGACGGAGCGCGGACCAGTTCCGGCCCCGAGACCGAAGGTTAGAAACGCCGGAGCGCCCAACGGAAGTTCATGTCTCCGTCCACCGGCGAGGGTCGGGACGCCTCGGATCCCGAGGTGGTCCGCGATCTCGCCGACGACTGTACGCTCGAGGACGTCGAGGAGGGCGCCCGCTACCGCGGCGTCGTCAACGGCGTCGTCGAGTACGGCGTGTTCGTCGACCTCTCGGAGGAGCTGTCGGGGTTGGTCCACGAGTCCGAACTGATCGGCGACTACGACGTCGGCGACGAGCTGGTCGTCGAGCTGGCGACCGTCCGCGAGAACGGCGACGTCGGGTTCACCGAGGTCGACGTGACCGACTACGAGCTCCGCGGGGTCGCCCGCGGCGACGAGCTGTCGGTCACAGAGCTGTCCGACGCCGTCGGCGACGCCGTCTCGCTGGTCGGCGAGGTCGTCCAGATCAACCAGACCGGCGGCCCCACGGTCTTCACCGTCCGGGACGCCACCGGCGGCGTGCCGTGTGCGGCCTTCGAGGAGGCGGGCGTTCGCGCCCACCCCGACGTCGAACTGGCCGACATGGTGCGGGTTTCCGGTCGCGTCGAGTCCCGCGACGGCGGCGTCCAGGTGGAGGTCGAGTCGCTCGACGTCCTCGACGACCCCGCGGCCCGCGAGGAACTCGACGCGGCGCTGTCCGAGGCCGCCGAGCCCAACGACGTGGAGCCGCTCGTCGAGTGGCCCGCCCTGGAGAAGCTGTGGGACGACCTCCGGGAGGTGGCCCGACTCCTGCGCCGGACGGCGCTGGACGGCCGGCCGATCCGGATGCGCCACCACGCCGACGGCGACGGGATCTGCGCGAGCGTTCCCCTCGAACTCGCGCTGGAGCGGTTCGTCGCCGACCGCTTCCACGACGGCCAGGCCGCGCGCCACGCGATCAAGCGCCTGCCCAGCAAGGCCCCCTTCTACGAACTGGAGGACGTCACCCGGGACCTGAACTTCGCGCTGGAGAGCCGTGACCGTCACGGCCAGAAGCTCCCGTTGCTCCTGATGCTGGACAACGGGAGCACCGAGGAGGACACCCCCGCCTACCGGAACCTGCGCCACTACGACGTGCCCGTGGTGGTCGTCGACCACCACCACCC
>CAZMWG010000114.1:0-9895 GCA_964569925.1 uncultured Halobacteriales archaeon
CTGTCCCGTAGGGGTCCGCAGGTTCGAATCCTGCTCCCTGCACTCTTCTCACGGAGGAGGAAGGTTATGAGTAAGACGAACCCGCGACTCAGTAGTCTCATCGCCGACCTGAAGTCGGCCGCCCGGTCGTCGGGCGGCGACGTGTGGGGCGCCGTCGCAGAGCGCCTCGAGAAACCCCGTAGCACGCACGCGGAGGTCAACCTGGGCCGCATCGAGCGGTACGCCCGGGAGGACGAGACCGTCGTCGTGCCGGGGAAGGTGCTGGGATCGGGCGTCCTGCAGAAGGACGTCACGGTCGCAGCCGTCGACTTCTCGGGCACCGCCGAGAAGAAGATCGAACAGGCCGGCGAAGCGGTACAGATCGAACAGGCAGTGGCGGACAACCCCGAGGGCTCTCGGGTCCGGGTGATCCGATGAGCGTCGCCGAGTTCGACGCCGACGTGGTCGTCGACGCCCGCGACTGCATCCTCGGACGGGTCGCCTCCCAGGTGGCCGAGCGCGCGATGGACGGCGAGCGGATCGCCGTCGTCAACGCCGAGCGCGCCGTGATCACCGGCCGGGAGGAACAGATCGTCGAGAAGTTCCGCAAGCGCCGCGACGTCGGCTCCGACAGCGGGCCGGCCTACCCGCGGCGGCCGGACGGGATCTTCAAGCGATCCATCCGCGGGATGGTTCCCCACAAGACCGACCGCGGCCGCGAGGCCTTCGAGAACGTCCGCGTCTACCTGGGCAACCCCTACGACGACGCGGAGGTGCTCGACGGGACGTCGCTGGACCGCCTGTCGAACATCAAGTTCGTCTCGCTGGGCGAGATCAGCGAGGCCATCGGAGCGAACGTGACATGGTAACGAACACATCCGGAAAGAAGAAGACGGCGATCGCACGGGCGACGATCAGGGACGGCCAGGGCCGGGTGCGGATCGACTCGCGGCCGGTGGAGCTGATCGATCCGGAGCTGGCACAGCTGAAGATGCTGGAGCCGTTCCGGATCGCGGAGACCGACCTGCGCTCGGACGTCGACGTGGAGGTCGACGTCCAGGGCGGCGGCGTGATGGGCCAGGCCGACGCGGCCCGGACCGCCATCGCCCGCGGGCTGGTCGACCACACCAACGACGCAGAACTCCGGGACGCCTACATGGAGTTCGACCGGTCGCTGCTGGTCAACGACGTCCGGCAGTCCGAGTCCAAGAAGTGGGGCGGCCCGGGCGCCCGGGCCCGCTACCAGAAGTCCTACCGGTGATCCACGATGATGGTACCCGTCAGGTGTTTCACGTGCGGGACGGTCGTCGGGGAACACTGGGAGGAGTTCAAAGCCCGGACGATCGAGACGGAGGAGCCGGAGGACCCGGAAGCCGTGCTGGACGAACTGGGGCTGGAGCGCCACTGCTGTCGGCGGATGTTGATCTCCCACCGCGATCTGGTCGACATCGTCGCCCCGTATCAATGAAGGCCATGTCAACGGACAACCGCTACGAGAAGGCACGGATCATCGGCGCGCGAGCGCTGCAGGTCGCCTACGGCGCGCCGGTGTTGATCGACACGGACCAGACCCAGCCGATCCTCATCGCCGCCGAGGAGTACGACGCCGGCGTGTTGCCGTTCACCGTCAACCGGGGTGGCGCGTCGTGACGCTGATCACGGACGTCCGCCTGCGCCGGGTGCTCGACTCCCGGGGCAACCCGACCGTCGAGGCCGACGTGCTGACCGAGTCGGGCGGGTTCGGTCGCGGGAAGGCCCCCAGCGGGGCCTCCACCGGCGAGTACGAGGCGATCGAACTGCCCGCCGGCGAGGCGATCGCCGCCGCCCGCGAGGACGCGATCCCGCGGCTGGTCGGCGAGGTCCATGCCGGCAACCAGCGGGATGTCGACGCGGCGCTGCACGCCGCCGACGGCACCGACGACTTCTCGGGCATCGGCGCCAACAGCGCGGTCGCGGTCTCGATGGCGGCCGCGAAGGCCGGCGCGGACGTGCTCGGGGCGCCGCTGTACCAGCACCTGGGCGGCACCTTCCGGGGCAACGAGTTCCCCACGCCGCTGGGCAACGTGATCGGCGGCGGCGAGCACGCCGCCGACGCCACCCACATCCAGGAGTTCCTGGCGGCGCCGATCGGCGCACCGAGCGTCGAGGAGGCCGTCTTCGCCAACGCCGCCGTCCACGGCGAGGTCCACGAGATCCTCACCGAGCGGGAGCTACCCGCCGGCAAGGGCGACGAGGGCGCCTGGGCGCCGTCGATCGACGACGACGAGGCCTTCGAGATCATGGCCGAGGCCGTCGAGACCGTCGCCGACGACGTGGGCTTCGCGATCGGCACGGGCCTGGACGTCGCCGGCGCCGAACTGTACGACGAGGCGGCGGGCGGCTACGTCTACGGCGACCGGGTCCGCTCGACCGACGAGCAGGTCGACTACATCGCGGAGAAGATCGAGGAGTACGGCCTGGTGTACGTCGAGGACCCCCTGGACGAGGACGACTACGAGGCGTTCGCGACGCTGACCGACCGGGTCGGCGACCAGGCGCTGATCTGTGGCGACGACCTGTTCGTCACGAACGTCGAGCGGCTGTCGGCGGGGATCGAGGCCGGCGCGGGCAACAGCATCCTGGTCAAGCCCAACCAGATCGGGACGCTGACCGACGCGGTGGATGCGATCGAGCTGGCCGTCGAGAACGGCTACGAGCCGGTCGTCTCCCACCGGTCGGGCGAGACCGAGGACGCGACGATCGCACACCTCGCGGTCGGCACCGCGGCGCCCTTCATCAAGACGGGCGCGGTCGGCGGCGAGCGCACTGCCAAGCTGAACGAACTCATCAGAATCGAGGACAACGCAGTATGAGCGGCAACGAGAACGAGGGCCTGGCCGAGGAGACCGACGCCGAGGAGGCGACGGACGAACCGGACGAGGCCGAGGAGACGGAGGCACCGCCCGCCGACGCCGACGAGGCGACGGCGGAGGACGCCGCGGACCCGACCGCGGCCGAGACCGAGCCCGACGACGCGGCCGACGAGGACGCCGGCTTGGAGGAGGACGTCATGTCCGACGAGGAGGCGGACCTGCTCATCCCGGTCGAGGACTACCTCGGCGCGGGGGTCCACATCGGCACCCAGCAGAAGACCAAGGACATGGAGCGGTTCATCCACCGCGTCCGGACCGACGGGCTGTACGTGCTGGACATCTCCCAGACCGACCGGCGGATCCGGACGGCGGCGGACTTCCTGGCCAACTACGACCCCGAGCAGATACTGGTCGCCTCCTCGCGCCAGTACGGTCGGTTCCCGGCCGAGAAGCTGGCCGAGACCGTCGGTGCGCGGGCCCGTACCGGCCGGTTCATCCCGGGGACGCTCACCAACCCGGACTACGACGGCTACATCGAGCCCGACGTCGTCGTCGTCACGGACCCGATCGGCGACGCACAGGCCGTCAAGGAGGCGATCACGGTCGGGATCCCGGTGATCGCGATGTGTGACTCCAACAACACTACCTCCAACGTCGACCTGGTGATCCCCACGAACAACAAGGGGCGAAAGGCGCTGTCGGTCGTCTACTGGCTGCTGGCCAACGAGACGCTGGACCGTCGCGGGGCGGACACGGTGTACGCCCTCGAGGACTTCGAGTCCGAGATCTGAACCCGCCCGTTCTCCGTTCTCCCGGTCGTACAGCGGCGGCGCCGTCCGTCGCCGGCCCCGAGCGAGTCCCGAACTTATAACGGGCCGACGCCGGTCCGACCGGACATGGGCGAAGGTGACACCCTCCCGAACGCGCTGATCGGCGCGGTCGTGACGACGCTGACCGTCGGCGCCGTGCCGCTGGCGCCGGTGCTGGGCGGCGCGGCCGCGGGCTACCTGCAGGGCGGGACCCGATCGGACGGCGTCCGGATCGGCGTCTGGTCGGGCGTCGTCGCGCTGATCCCGGCACTGCTCCTGGGCACGCTGGTGTTTGGCTTTCTGGGGTCGGCGATCTTCGGCGGCGCGATGGGGCCCGGCATGGGGCCGGGCGGCGGCCTGCTGGCCGGCGGGATCGGTATCGCGGTGTTGCTCGTCGGACTCGTCGTCGGGCTGGTCTACGTCGTCGGACTCAGCGCGCTCGGGGGGTATCTCGGGAACTACCTGAAACACGACACCGGGATCGGGGGGTGACGGGAGCGCGCCATTGAAGCCGCTCCGGCCGAAGGATCGGGTATGTCACAGACGCCGCCGGGGCCCCGCGGCGAGCCGGTGTTCGGCAGCAGCCGCCGGTACGCCCGGGACCCGTTCGCGTTCATCAGCTCCCTGGAGTCGTCGTACGGCGACATGGCCGCGTTCGACCTGGGGCCGCTGGACGCGTACATGGTGTGTGAGGCCGAGACGATCGAGCGGGTGCTGGTCAGCGAGGCCGACAGCTTCAACAAGCCCGGCTTCCAGGAGGGAGTGATCGGCGACCTGCTGGGCGACGGACTGTTGCTCTCGGACGGCGACACCTGGCGGAAGCAGCGCCAACTCGCCAACCCCGCGTTCGCGATGGACCGGCTGGCCGGGATGGCCGACCGGGTCACGGCCGTCGCGGAGGACACCGTCGCCGACTGGTCGCCGGGCGACCGGATCGACGCCGTCCAGCCGATGACCCGCGCGACCCTGGAGGTGATCCTGGACCTGATGATGGGCGTCGAACTCCCGCCCGACCGGGTGGACACCATCCAGGAGCAACTGGAGCCGCTGGGCCGGCGGTTCGAGCCCGACCCGATCCGCTTCGCCGCCCCGGAGTGGCTCCCCCTGCCCGGCGACGCCGAGTTCGAGAGCGCCCTCGAGACGATGGAGGGGATCCTCGACGACATCGTCGCCCGGCGACGGACCGAGATCGGCACCGAGGAGGAGGGCCCGATGGACTTCCTGTCGATCCTGCTGCGGGCCCGCGAGCGCGGCGAGCAGAGCGACCGCCAGTTGCGCGACGAACTGATGACGATGGTGCTGGCCGGTCACGACACGACCGCGCTGACCCTGACCTACACGCTGTATCTCCTCTCGGAGAACCCCGCGGCGGACCGGCGCGCCCACGAGGAGGTCGTGGAGGTCCTCGACGGGGAGTCTCCGGGGATAGAACACGTCCGGGAGTTCGACTACCTGGAGCGGGTGATCCAGGAGGCGATGCGGCTCTACCCGCCGGTGTACACGATCTTCCGGTCGCCGACCGAGCCGGTGGAACTGGCGGGCTACCACGTCGACACCGACGCGACGGTGATGCTCCCACAGTGGGGCGTCCACCGCTCGGCGCGCTACTGGGAGGAACCCGACCGGTTCGACCCCGACCGGTTCACCGCCGAGCGGTCGGCCGACCGTCCCCGGTTCGCGTACTTCCCGTTCGGCGGCGGCCCGCGTCACTGCATCGGCCGCCACCTGGCGATGCTGGAGGCGAAGATCATCCTCGCGGCGGTGTTGCGCGACCACCGGCTGGAGTATCTGGGCGACGGGCTGGAACTGCTGCCGTCGCTGACGGCCCACCCCCGCGACGGCGTGCCGATGCGGGTCGAGGAACGGTAGTCCGGGCCGGCGACGGTTCGAGGGTTAGTGTTTAGCAACGACGATTGAGACCGGGACGAGAAGCGTCCAGGAAGCCCCGGCCGCCCCTTTCGATCCCGCCCGTTCCGGCTGGTCAAGCAAGCTACGCGGGTGGGGTTGGAAGGGGCGGCCGGCTGCACGAACCCCGGCGACGCAAGCCGCGAGGCGGCCTCGGAGAGGCCGCCTCGGCCCGTGCGAACGGGCGCTGAAACCGCCCGTGAGCGGACACCGCAGGCCGACGGCCGAGGAGCACAGCGAGCCGCGGGACCGCAACCCTGCGAGGGCTTTCGGCGCCTACCGATCGATCCCTTCGATCTCTCGTCCGAACGCTGTCCGGCGCGGGTCCGGAAACGCTTAATCGGCGCGGCCACAGGCTCGGCCATGGCAACGGCCAGCGCGCCGGGCAAGGTGTACCTGTTCGGCGAGCACGCGGTCGTCTACGGTGAGCCGGCGGTCCCCTGTGCGATCGAGCGCCGCGCCAGGGTGACCGCGACCGAGCGCGAGGAGGGGGTGCGGGTCCACCTGTCGGATCTCACCCTCGACGGCTTCGTCGTCGAGTACGACGGGACGACCGGCGAGCGACCGGACGTGGACGTGGCGGAGTCGCTGATCGACGCCGGGATCGGCTACATCGACGGGGCGATCGAGCAGGCGCGGGCGGCCGCGGACCGCCCGGACGCGGGCTTCGAGGTCCGCGTCGAGAGTTCGATCCCGCTGGGTGCGGGACTGGGGTCGTCGGCGGCGGTCGTGGTGGCGACCATCGCCGCGGCGACCGCCGAACTGGGCGCCGAACTCGACGACGCGGCGATCGCCGACCGTGCCTACCGCGTCGAGCACGACGTCCAGGACGGGCAGGCCTCCCGCGCGGACACGTTCTGCTCGACGACCGGCGGGGCGGTTCGGGTGGAGGGCGAGGACTGTCGCCGCCTGGCGGGGGTCGACTCGCTCCCGCTGGTGATCGGCTACGACGGCGGCGCGGGCGACACCGGCGAACTGGTCGCGGGGGTCCGGGAGCTACGCTCGGCGTACGGCTTCGCGGCCGACACCGTGGGGGCGATCGGCGACCTCGTCCGGGCGGGCGAGCGGGCGCTGGCCGACGGCGACCTCGCCGCGGTCGGCGAGTTGATGGACTTCAACCACGGCCTGCTCTCGGCGCTCGGGGTCTCCGGACGGTCGCTGGACAGCATGGTCTGGGCGGCCCGGGAGGCGGGCGCCCGGGGCGCGAAGCTCACCGGCGCCGGCGGCGGCGGCTGTGTGGTCGCGCTCGACGACACCGACGGTGCGTTGACGGCGCTGGACTACACGCCGGGCTGTGAGGACGCCTTCCGCGCCGAACTGGACGTCGAGGGGGTGCGCGTCGAGTGACCGTCGTCCTCAAACTCGGCGGGAGCGTGCTCACCGAGAAAGACGAGCCCGAGACCGTCGACGAGGGGGCGCTGACCGACGCGGCCGACGCCCTGGCCGGCTTCGCCCGCCGGACCGACCGAGCGGCCGACGAGACCGGAACGGAGGTCGGCGACGGGTCGACGACCGACGGCGAGGGGCTGGTCGTCGTCCACGGCGGGGGGAGCTTCGGCCACCACCACGCCGAGCGCCACGGCGTCGGCGTGGACTCGGGCACCCGCGACGCCGACGCGGCGGGGGCGATCCACGGGGCGATGAAGCGGCTGAACGACCGCGTCGTGACGGCGCTGCGCGAGCGCGGGGTGCCGGCGCTGCCGGTCCACCCGCTGTCGGTCGCCGCCCGCGACGCGGACGGCGACCTGACCGTCCCGACGGCGGCGATCGAGGGGTTGCTCGCCGAGGGGTTCGTCCCGGTGACCCACGGCGACGTGGTCGCGACGGCCGGCGAGGGCGTGACGGTGCTGTCGGGCGACGAGATCGTCGTGGCGGTCGCGCCGGCGGTCGACGCCGACCGTGTGGGACTGTGTTCGACCGTCCCGGGGGTGTTAGACGCCGACGGGGCGGTGATCGACCGGATCGAGCGGTTCGACGAGGTCGCCGACGCACTCGGGGGTAGCGAGGCGACGGACGTTACCGGCGGGATGGCGGGGAAGGTGCGGTCGCTGCTCGGGTTGGCGGCGCCGGCACAGGTCTTCGGCCCGGCGGACCTGCCCGCGTTCGTCGCCGGCGACCGACCCGGGACGACGGTCGCCGGCGGCGGGGACAACGGGGACTGAGCCGCGGCGGGGCCGGGGGGCGCGTCGCGCCCGCGGAGCGGTCCTGTCTCTCCGCGGGTGAACCGACGAAACCTACTTGAGCGACGCTACTGTCGATTATCACGATGACCGACATCGGACCCGCCGACGCGTTCGGATACGGCAGCGTGCTCCTGGGGTACGTCCTCCTGACGGCCGCCGTCGGCGGCGTCCTGCTGGCCGGCGGGGCTGTCCTGGCCGAACGGGCCGGCCTGTCGCTCACGAGCCCGTCGGTCGCCGCCCTCTCACAGCCCCGCGGGGCGGCGAGCGCCGTGCTCGTGGTCGCGGGCGCCGGGGTGAGCCTCGCGGGGGCGTTCGGACTCGTCTACAAACTGATCGCCGACGCCGCCCGCGTCGGCGTCGGCGCGGCCGTCGACGCTCCCGTGGCCGTCGAGGTCGAGTCGCGGTCGGTCGAGCGGACATCCGCCCGCTCGACCGGGGCGGAGACGGCGCGAGACGCTCGGGACCCGTCCGCCGGCGGCGGATCCGACGAGGCGGGCGCGTTCGGCGTCGGTCCGGTCCCCTCGGCGGACGACTCCGGGACGGTCGACCCGGGGGAGTCCCGCGGCGCTCCCGGGGACGTCGAGGCGGGCGGCGCGCCCGAACCGGTGCCGGCCGAGGACCCGGCCGACGCGGGGACGGTCGGGGCCGGCGGAACCGCCCCCGGCACGACGGACGTCGAGGGCGGTGGAGCGGGGATCGAGACCGGCGCGGCAGGCGACGAGGAGTCGTCCCGGCCGGACCCGTCACCGAGCGCCGCCGCGGATCGGGGCTCCGACGCGGGCGGCGCCGGGTCTCTCGGGACCGGGGACGAGTCGCCGCCAGGATCGGTCGGCGGCCCCGCGGGTCCCGTCGACGAGGCCCGGCCTCCGGACGACGAGAAGCCACGGGAAGAGGCTCCACCCCGGGGATCGGACGATCTGTTGACCGCCGAGGGGGACGACTCCTTCGACCCGATCCCCGGCGGAGAGACCACCGGCGCCGGGAGCGACGACGACGGACCGGACCACCCGGCCGACCCCTCGTCCACGGCCGGGGAGCCGATCGGGACCGGCGCCGGGACCGACGATCGGCCGGCCGGGAGCGAGGGGGGTCCCGGCGAGAGCCCGCCGCCGGTCGAGGAGCGCGAGACGCGGATCCAGCCCGGATCCTCCGGGGACGAACCGTCCGGGAGCAGCCCCGACGACCCGGCGGCCGGCGACGGTCCGGCCGGCGGCGACCGAGGCGACGAGCGGCCGGGCGCGGACCTGTTCGAGGGCGACGAGACGGACGATCGGACGGAGGAGTGGACGCCCCCGGACCCGTCGGAGTTCGAGTCGCTGTCGCCGGGAGAGGAGGACGGGGGGAGCGGGGGGCCGCTGTCGGGCGAGAACGTCGAGCCAGCCGACGGCGGCGGCGACGCCGACGCCGGGGAGGAGGGGACCTCGACGGGGACGGAGGACGACGACGACCCGCTCGACGACCGACTGTCCGGCGGGTAGACGGCCTCGGCGGGCGAGCGGGAGACGAGGGGTGACCCGGCGGCGCGCGAACCCCTACCCTTTTCAACGCGCCCGACGAAGAGGCTAGTAACCGAGCGTACGGCCGTCCGTGCGGCGACGGCCGGCGACCGACGGAGAGGCCGTCGCGGGATCGGACCCGCGGGGGCCGCCCCGGGGCTGCGGGCGTCGCCCGATCGGCCCCGCGGGGCGGCGGTTTCCCCGCACCGACGACGGCGAGAGGTTGGACCACCGTCCCAGCCGGCCCCGCACGGGGGCTTCACTCGGCGCAACAGCTATGCAAGTCGAAATCGCGACGATCGGCGGTTACGAGGAGGTCGGCCGACAGATGACGGCGGTCCGTGCGGGCGAGGACGTCGTCGTCTTCGACATGGGCCTGAACCTCTCGAAGGTACTGATCCACGACAACGTCGAGACCGAGCGGATGCACTCGCTCGATCTGATCGACATGGGCGCCATCCCGGACGACCGGGTGATGTCCGAACTCCAGGGCGACGTGAAGGCGATCGTGCCCACGCACGGTCACCTGGACCACATCGGGGCCATCTCGAAACTGGCCCACCGCTACGACGCCCCCGTCGTGGCGACGCCGTTCACGATCGAGCTGGTCAAACAGCAGATCAAGGGCGAGGAGAAGTTCGGCGTCCAGAACGACCTCGTGAAGATGGAGG
>CAZMWG010000115.1:0-2728 GCA_964569925.1 uncultured Halobacteriales archaeon
GCCCAGTTCGGCCACGGTCGTGCCGTCCCCGTCGAGGATCACGGCGCCGGCGCCGGCCGGCCCGGGGTTGCCCTGTGAGCTCCCGTCGACGTACAGCGTCGGCGCGTCCAGGCCGGGCGCCCGCGCCGGCGGGTCCCCGTCGGCCGTCTCTGCGACCCGGTCGGCGGCCGCCGCCAGGTCGCCGTGATCGGTCCGGGGGTCGAACAGCCCGCCCGCTCCGGGGACGGCGGCGTCGATCGCGTCGACCGTCGCCGACAGCTCGTAGTCGTGTGCCGCGAGCGCCCGCTCGACGGCCGCCGCCGTCGGCGTGAGATACTCCTCCGGGGGGTCCGGGGCGCTCACGCCTCGGCCCCACCCCCCTCCGCGTCGTCCCCGGCAGCTCCGTCCGCCCCCGTCTCCCCGGCGTCGCTCGCCGAGGCGCCGGCGTCGGCCAGGGGCGTCTCGATGCCGAGCAGATCGGCGCTGCGCTCCCACAGTTCCCGGGCCAGGTCGTGGTCCCGGGCTAACCTCGAGGGCGTGCCGACCGACCGGCTGGCGAAGTAGCGGCCGGTGACGTCGGCCGTCCGGGGCGAGACGCCGACGAACAGCAGCTCCGCGGCGCCGTCCTCGACGTCGGGGACGCCCGGGACCATCGAGAGCCCGCGGGTGAGCGACGACAGCGGCCCCGGGAGGAAGCGGTTGAACCCGCTGCCCGGGATCGCGCCGGGGTGGACGCTGTTGGAGGTGATCGACCGGCCGGCCGCGGTCAGCCGGCGGGCGAGTTCGGCGGCGAATAACACGTTGGCGAGCTTCGACCGGCCGTAGGCCCCGAACCCGGAGGTCGGCTCGGTCACCCGGTCGAGGTCGAGGTCACCGTTCCGGTGGGCCGCCGACGAGGTCGTGACGACCCGCCCGTCCGGCGCCAGCGAGTCGAGCAGCTCCGCCGTCAACAGGTACGGCGCCAGGTGGTTGACGTGGAAGGTGTACTCGACGCCGAGGTCGGTGACCTCCGGGTCCCGAAACAGGCCGCCGGCGTTGTTGAAGAGCAGATCGAGTTCGCCGCCCTCGCGGACGGTCGCGGCCAGGTCGCGGACGGCGTCGACGTCGGCGAAGTCCGCCCGGACGAACCGAGCGTCGGCACCCGCGGCCTCCAGTTCGTCGACCACCTCGGCGCCGGCCTCCGGGTCCCGGCCGTGGACGACCACGTCCGCGCCCAGCCGTGCCAGCGCCAGCGCGGTCTCGCGGCCGATCCCCGACGTCGACCCGGTCACCAGCGCCCGTCGGCCCGACAGATCGACGTCGGTCACGCCGGCGATCCGCTCGGGTTCTCTGTCCATACCGGCCGTCGGCGCTCGACGGACAAAAGCTTCCGCGGGGCCGACCGCGAGCCGGCCCGACCGCAGCCCAGGGGGGCCGCGGGCGACGACGGCCCCGCGACCCGCCGACACGGTCAGCAGACTTTAACCGGTCGTGGCCCTCGGTACGAACCGATGATCGAGGAGATCAAGCGCGCGAACCGGGAGACTCGCGTCCAGTACGGGCTGATGGCCGTGTTCGGGGCGCTGTGTATCGCCGTCGCGGTGTCGCCGCTGAACGACCCGATCCGGATGACCGTCGTCGCCACCCTCTTCGGCTTCACGGCGGGGCTGTGGGTCGCCCACCTCGTCCAGATCCTCCAGCGGGCCGTCGAGGCCAACCGGGCGCTGGACCCGGCCGGAGCGGACTGATGAGCGGATCGGACTCGACGCCGGACCCCGGCGGGGCCGACGGGGAGGACCGTTCGGGGTCTGGGGCGGGGTTCCTGCAGGGCATCGAGTTTCTCACCGGCCGGGACCCCAACTTCGGCTCCTTCCTGCTGGTGGTGGGTATCGTCACCTGCGTGTTCATCGCCGTCTTCCAGTTCACGCTCCCGCGGCCGGTCTCGGATCTCCTGACCGCGGGCGTGCTGTTCGTCACGCTGCTGACGGCCATCATCGCGTCGCTCCTGGAGACGCTCGGCTACTTCGACGGCGCCGTCGCCGAGGCCGAGGCCCGGGAGGACCGGACGACCGCCCGCAGACCGTGGGTGCCGGCCGGCGGGACCGCGGCGCCGCTGCCGCCGATGATCAACTTCGACGCGGAGCTGCGCCGGTTCTGGGAGCTGTACGACGGGGACCTCCCCTCGGCGTTCGACCCGTTCCTGGAGGACTACCGCCGGCTGAAGACCAACACCGAGAACCGCTCGACCATCGCCAGCGACCTCCGGACCGACCTCAACCCGATCGCCGCCCTCTTCGAGGACGGCAGCGAGGGCGACGAACTGACCGAGTCGATCAGCGACGGGATCTTCCGCTACATCGACGACGACGTCGACCACCTCTCGACCGACGGGCTCGTCTTCCTGACCGAGGAGGGCGAGGAGGTCGACGTCGCGGCCTTGGAGAACCGGCTGGGCCGGATGAGCGTCACCGTCCACAACGAGGGCGAGGCCAGCGACGTCGACGTCGTGGTTGAGTTCCTTGACGCCGACGGCAACGCCGTCGCCAGCCGCACCTGCCCGGCGGGGACGCTCAGCCCCGGCGCCAGCCGGACGGTCGAGGCCGACGTCTACGTCCCCGCGACCGCCCGGCGGGCCGAGACGACGCTGCGGGTCTCCGAGCCGACCGAGACCGCGCGGGCCTGAGCCCGAACGGTCGCCGTTCTCCGGAGCCGCCGACCCCGAGCCGCGGCGTTCTCCGAGGGTGTCGACCCCCACCGTCGCTGTTCTCCG
>CAZMWG010000115.1:2828-9830 GCA_964569925.1 uncultured Halobacteriales archaeon
CCACCGTCGCTGTTCTCCGAGGGTGTCGGCCCCGGACTCCGACCGCCCGCGGTCCCCGGGGTCACCCCCGCAGTTCGATCCCGAACACGTCCGCCAGCAGGTCGTGGTAGCCGTCGGCGTCGACCGCCCGCTCGGCGCGCCCGTCCGGCCCCTCGCGGACGAACCGGTCGGGGGTCAGCTTCGCGAACCCGCCCGGCAACGCGACCGTAGCCACCGGGTCGCCCGTGAACCCCGACTCGGGCGCCGTCGCCAGGTGGTCACAGGTCGCCCGAAAGTAGCCCAGATCACGCGGCGTCGTGTCCAGCAGGTACCGTGTCGTCCAGCCGTCGCCGTCGTCCGCGTCCCCGTCGAGCCCGTCCTCGCGGACCTGGAGCCGGCGGTCGGCGTCGGGCCGGTCGCTCGCCCGGACCCGCCAGCCGACGCCCGCCCGGTCCTCGACGGGGGCCGCGTCCGGGTCCAGCGCGACCGGCCGCCGGAGCTTCGGACTCCCGAGGCCGGCGTCGACCAGCAGTTCGCCGTCGACGACCAACACGAGGTGGTTCGCGGGGTTGCCGGGGTCGCCGTCGCCGTCGAGCACCCGCGCGGCGGCGTACTCGACCGGGACGCCGAGCGTCGCCAGCAGCCGGCCGAACAGGCCGTCGAGCTCGAAACAGAAACCCCCTCGCTCGCGGTCGACGACCTTCTCGCGCAGGTCGGCCGGCGACAGCGAGACGCCCCCGCCGCCGCCGTCGCCGTACGGATCGCCGGTGATCGCCAGGGTCTCGAAGGGGACGGCGTGGACGTGGGCCCGCTGGAGCCGCGCCAGCGTCGCCCGGTCGTCGCCGGTCGGGTCGTCCAGCGGCGGATCGACCGTCGCCGGGTCCACGCCGATCCGCCGGAGGTACGCGTCCACGTCGAGGGCCGGGTCGGGGTCGACCATCTCAGTCCCGCCGGGGGTCGAGGTCGGCGAGTTCCACCGCCTCGCCGCGCCGGGCGCTCTCGGCCGCGGCGTCGACGATCAGTTGGGCGTCCCGGGAGAGGTCGGGCCGGAGCGGTCCCAGTTCGACCGGCCCCCGGTCGCCGTCGAGCCGCGAGACGGCGTACTCGACCGGGCCGCTCCGGGGCGGTTCGAGGTCGTCGACGGGCACCTCGCGACCGTCGGGGTGGTCGGCGTCCTGGACCCGGATCGCCTCGTCGTAGTCGCCGCTGTCGATCGTCCCCTCCGTGCCGACGACCACGAAGCCGGTGCGCGGCCGCGGCTCGTGGACCCACGGGTCGGTGTAGGTCCCCCAGCGGGACTCGAAGGTCGACAGCCCGGTCTCGTAGCGGGCGGTGGCGACACAGTGGGTGTCGACCTCGAGGTGGGGCGGCGTGAACGTCCCCGCGCTCACCTCGACCGGGAGGTCGCCGTCCCGGAACCAGGTGCCCAGCGTCGTCCCGTAGCCCAGGTAGTCCTGGATCGAACCGCCGCCCCGGTCGGGGTCGTGCCACCAGGTGCGCTCGGCGGCGGGGACGCCGTCGTCCGGGTCGGCCAGGTTCTCGGCCGGGCCGCCGCCCTCGGTGTCGCCCTCGAAGTGCAGCGCGCCCTCCTCGGAGTAGTCGACCCCGGTGAAGCGGTGGCCGCCACGGTTGCCCCCGAAGTGACGCACCTCGACCACCTCGCCGACCGCGCCCTCGTCGATCAGTCGCTTCGTCGTCCGGTGGGAGGGGGTCCAGACGAGCGGCCAGTTGACCAGCAGTTCGGCGTCCGCGTCCGCGACGGCGTCGCGGATCCGGTCGGCCTCCGCGACGGAGCCGGCCATCGGCTTCTCCAAGAGTACGTCGACACCCCGCTCCAGAGCGGGCTCGACCCGCTCGGCGTGTTCGACCGGCACCGGACAACAGATCGCCAGGTCCGGGTCGACCGCGTCCAGACAGCGCTCGTAGTCGCGGTACACCCGGTCGTCGCCGAGGTCGAACTCCTCGGCGGTGGCCGCGAGACCCAGCGTCGACTCGGCCTCGTTCTCGTCGGCGACGGCGGCGATGCGGGCCTCGGGGTGTTCGGCGACCGCCCGCAGGTTGTCGCCCATGTGGAAGTGCGCGAAGTCCAGCCCGACGACGTCGTAGGTCACGGCCGAGTGTGCGCGCGACCGGTAATGAATCCGGTGGTGTGTGAACCTACCCCATGGAACGCGGGGCTTATCAGCCGGCCCGCGAAGGTGGTGCATGGGCTTTGGGAGCTACGACGAGTCCGAGCAGGAGAACCAGAACGTCGACGCCGACGACGACGTCGAGGCCGTGTCGGTCCACGAGGAGGAACACCACGGGGAGGTCTCCTTCGAGTCCGACGCCTCGACGGACGACCTGCTGGATCGGCTGGACGAGATGAAAGAGGACGACGACGAGGAGTAAGGCCCGCGAGCGACCCCGACGCGAACCCCTTTTCCCCCGGGCGGACCCACGAGCGGTATGGACGCCGAACTCGACACGCCGGTCCTCGACAACCACATGCACCTGGACCCGGTGAACGGCCGGGGTGCCGAGGCGGCCGCCGAGTTCGCCGACGCCGGCGGGACCCACCTGCTCGTCCTGAACAAGCCCTCCTGGAGCCTCGTCGAACCGGCGACCGACGAGGCCGTCTTCCGCGAGACGTTCGACCTCACCGTCGAGGTGACGGCGGCCGCGAGCGAGCGACTGCCCGGCGAGGCGTGGCCGGTGCTGGGGGTGCACCCGGGGCTGATCTCGAAGCTGGTCGACCTGGGCTACGACCCCGACGAGGCCGGCGCGATCATGCGGGCCGGTCTCGACGTCGCCGCGGAGTACGTCGCCGACGGGCCGGCGCTGGCGATCAAGTCCGGCCGGCCACACTACGAGGTGTCGGACGAGGTGTGGGCGGCCTCGAACGAGACGATGCGCCACGCGTTCTCGCTGGCCGGCGAGGTCGGCTGTCCCGTGCAACTGCACACCGAGAGCGGCGAGTCGTTCCCCGACGTCGTCGAGTGGGCCGAGGACGCCGGCCTCCCCCGCGAGCGGGTGGTGAAACACTACGCCGGCGGCCGGCTGACGGGCCCGGTGAAGAGCGTCATCAGCCACAAGGAGGAACTGGAGACGGCCGTCGAGACCGAGGAGCCGTTCCTGATGGAGACGGACTTCCTCGACGACCCCGACCGACCCGGGGCCGTCCTCGGGGTCGCGACGGTGCCCAGCCGGGTGCGGTGGCTCCGCCAGGAGGGCCACGGGGCGGCGATCCGGCGGGCCCACGTCGACACGCCGGCGCGGGTCTACGGGATCGACACCGAGGCGACGCTGTCCTGACGCGGGCGGGCGCCGGCGAGGAGGGGTCAGGCGCCCGCGCCGACGACGACGAGCAGGTTCCAGACGGTGACGGGCGCGCCCAGCGCGATCAGGCCCAGCGGGACGCCCACGCGGTGTGGGTGTGGGACGAGCCGGGACGCGAGGAAGGCGACGGCGACGACTAGCCCCTTCAGCGCCGCCAGCGCGGCGATCCCGCCGTGGCCGATCAGGCGCCGCGCCACCGGACTGGCCTCGGCGACGCCGTCGACGCCCAGCCCCAGCGCGGTCGTCGTCAGGTCGCCGACGCCGAAGGTGAGCACGGCCAGGAGCCAGAGCCGCGCGTCGGTGACCGCCGGCAGGTGAGCGAGCGAAGGGGTGGGGGGCGCGCGGGACCGCAGCGACATGTGAGCGCACACGCGCTCCTCCGTCTTTGGTAAGCGCAGCCTGTGGCCCGTTCAGGAGGCGCCTGTGGACCGCCCGTCGGCTCAGGATCGCCAGTACGCGCCGGTCAGCAGGACGAGCACGGGGAGGATCTCCAGGCGGCCGATCCACATGAGAAACACCATCAGCAGCTTCGAGGTCGGCGGGAAGTCGAGGTAGTTCTGCATCGGGCCGACGACGCCGAAGCCCGGACCGACGTTGCCGACCGTGGCGGCGACCGCCGAGGCCCCCTCCAGCGTCGACAGTTCCAGCCCCACCCGGGCGGCGTCGAGCATCACCACGCCGACGCCGACGGCGAAGAGGACGACGTACAGCAGCGTGAACGCGTAGATGCCACGGACCGCGCGCTCGTCGAGCGCACGCCCGCCCAGCCGAACGGGGCTGACCGCCTCCGGGTGGACGGTGGTGAACAGTTCCCGCCGGAGCGACTTGAGGATCACCAGCCAGCGGACGATCTTGACCGCGCCGCCGGTGGAGCCGGCCGACCCGCCGACGAACATCGCGAACAGCAGGGCGTACTTGGCGGGGTCGGCCCAGGCGTTGAAGTCCGTCGAGGCGTAGCCGGTGGTGGTCACGATCGAGACGATCTGGAAGACGCCGTGGCGCAACGACGCCTCGACGTCGCCCGGGATCGCCGCCGGGACGGCCGCGAAGTACTCCGCCGAGACCCCGACCAGCCCGTCCGGGTCGGGGGCGATCCCGAAGCCCGGCCCGACGAACAGCGCCCCGGCGAGGACGGCCGTCAGCGCCCCCATCGTCCCCAGGTAGAAGCGGAACTCGTCGTCGCCGGAAAGCGCCCGTGGCTCGCCCCGCAGCGCCCGCCAGGTCAGCGCGAAGTTGGTGCCGGCGACCATCATGAACGGGACGATCACCCACTGGACGGCCGCCGAGAACGCCTCGATGCTGCGGGCCGCCGGCGAGAACCCGCCGGTCGGTAGCGTCGTCAGCGCGTGGGCGACGGCGTTGTACGGTCCCATCCGCGGGGCGAGTCCGGCCTGGTTGAGCCCCGTCAGCAGGAGGAACTCCAGGGCGGTGAAGCCGATGTAGGCGAGCCACAGCGCCCGCGCGGTGGAGGCGATCCGGGGGGTGAGCTTCTCGATCCCGGGGCCGGGCGCCTCCGCGTCCATCAGCTGTGCCCCCCCGACCGACAGTTCCGGGAGGATCGCCACCGCCAGGACGACGATCCCCATCCCGCCCAGCCACTGGGTGAGTTGCCGCCACAGCAGGAGGGCGTGGGAGTGACGGTCCAGCGAGATGGTCCCCATGACGGTGGCGCCGGTGGTGGTGAAGCCGGACATCGACTCGAACAGGGCGTTGACGGGGTTCGCGAGCGTCGACGGGCCGCCCGTTCCCGCCAGGAGGTACGGTACCGTTCCGACGACGGCGACGGCGAGCCAGGTGAGCCCGACCATCAGGAACGCCTCGCGGGCGCCCAGGTCGGGGTCGGGGTCGAGTCGCTCCAGGGCCAGCCCCAGCGCCGAGATCACGACGATCGAGACCGCGAAGACGACGACGTCGTCCCCGTAGTACAGCGCGGCCGCGAGCGGGACCACGAGCACTCCGCCGAGATACTTCACCACCGTCCCCACGAGCGCGACCGCGGCCCGCCAGTCGACCCGGAGGTCCGCCACGCGTCGGGCCATCAGAGCATGCTCGTGGCCTCCTCGACGGTCGCGGCGTCGAGGAAGAGGACGACGTGGTCACGGGCCCGGACGACGGTGTCGCCTCGTGGGACGACGAACTCGCCGTTCCGGCAGATGGCGCCGATCACCACGCCGTCCGGGAAGTCGAGGATCGACTCCTGAATGGGCCGGTCGACGAGCGCGCTGTCGGGGCTGACCTCCACCTCCAGCACCTCGGCCCGGTCGGACTCGACGAGCGCGACGTTCTCGGCCTCGCGCTCGCGGGTGAACCGGGTGATCTCCTCGGCGGTCGCCTCGCGGGGGTTGACCGCCACGTCGATGCCCACCTCCTCGAACAGGTCGACGTAGCCGGCGTCCTCGACGACGGCGACGGCCCGCCCGGCGCCCAGTCGCTTGGCGAGCAGCCCCGCCAGCAGGTTCGTCTCGTCGGTGTCCAGCGCCGTCACCACCACGTCCGTCTCGGCGACGTGTTCCCGCTTCAGGAACTCCTGGTCGGTGGCGTCGCTCTCCAGCACCGTCGTCCCCGGGAGCGCCTCGGCCAGTTCGCGGGCCCGCTCGTGGTCGCGCTCGATCAGCCGCGGGGTGAGCCCCCGCTCCTCCAGCAGGCGCGCGGTGTGATAGCCGACGTCGCTGCCGCCGACGATCAACACGTTCCGGGCGCCGTCGACGCCCGGCGCCACCGCCGTGGAGAACGCTCGGACGCTCTCCTGGGTTCCGATCACCACCGCGTCGTCCCCCGGTTCGATCAGCGTCTGCCCGGTGGGGATGACCACGTCGCCGTCCCGTATCAGGGCGGCGAAGGTCAGCGAGTCGAACCGGTCGGCCTCGGCGACCGTCTGACCCGCCACGGGGCTCTCGGCGTCGATGTCGAACTCGGCCATCTGGACGGTGCCGTCGACGAACGTCTCGACGTCCCGCGCGGCGGGCAGGCCGATCACCCGGACGACGGTCTCGGCGGTCAGCAGGTTCGTCCCCACCATGAAGTCGACGCCGAACGCGCGCTCGGAGCGCTGCCAGGTGCGCAGGAACTTGGTGTCCCGCACGCGAGCGATGGTGAACGGGTTGCCGAGGGTTCTGGCCGTCCCGCAGGTGACGATGTTGGTCTCGTCGTCGTCCGTGCTGGCGATCAGCATGTCCGCGTCGGCGACGCTCGCCTCCTCCAGGGTCTCGATGGAGGCGCCGTCGCCCTCGATCGCGAGCGCGTCGACGTCGTACTGGATCGACTCGACGCGCTCGGGGTCCAGGTCGACGACGAACACCTCGTGGCTGTCCGCCAGGCTCGCCGCGATGCTCGACCCGACCTCGCCCGCGCCGACGATCACGACCCGCATCGGCGCCCCTCCCGCGCTGTCATGTTCGCCCCCTTGTCCCCGCCCGAATTAAAGACGTTGCCATCACGGGCGGACCCGACGAGCGCCCCAGGACCGACGCTCACCCCGGCCGCGACCCCGACGAACCACCCCGACCCCGCTCGCCCGGCCGGCCACCGCGGACCCGTCCGCCCGGCCGGCCACTGCGAACCGCTGGCCTCGACGAACCACCGCCGACCGGTCAGTCCCGACGTGCCATCATCAACCAGCCAATCTTCACCAGCCACGATGGCGCGTGCGTCCACAGGCGACCGCTCGCTCTGCGAGCGTGTCGCCCGCTTCGCGTGCGAGGGACC
>CAZMWG010000116.1:0-9729 GCA_964569925.1 uncultured Halobacteriales archaeon
TCCTCGGTGTGACAGTCACAGTAGACCCGCATCTCGTCGCGGTACTTCCCGCCCAGCAGCTGGTAGGCCGGGACGCCGATGATCTTCCCGGCGACGTCGTTCAGGGCGAGCTCCACCCCGGAGATGGCGGCGATGTCCTTGCCGGCGATCGATCCCTCGCCGGACATCTTCTGGACCATGTGCTCGTAGAGCCGGTCGACGTCCAGCGGGTTCTCGCCGACGATGAACGGCTTGAGCCGCTCGATGATCTCCGGCAGCGCCCCGCCCCAGTAGGCCTCCCCGGTCCCCACCGGGCCGGCGTCCGTGTAGACGCGCACGAGCGTCCACGGGTAGTTGCCGTCGACGATCGCCGTCTGGACGTCCGTGATCTCCACGTCGTGGTCGTCGGTTCGCTCCTGGGTGATACCCATCGTCTCCGCGGAGAGATCCCGCATCGTGTACTCCGCGTTGGGATCGCTCAGGTTCTCGTAGTTCATTCGACGTGTGGGCCTACGAGGACTGGTGTATAATGTTTCGGGAAGCGCTCCCGACCCGTCGGGGAGCCGGACCCGGACGGTGCCGTCGTGTGAACCCGGCCGACGACGGCGGCCGACGGCTCCGGCGGGCGAGTCGACGGCGTCCGAGTCGGCGCGTCGCCGGCGGTCGCCACGGGGGTTCGTCCGCCGCTAGCGAGCGGACTAAGTAGCGCGCACCGCAAGCCGGACCGATGAGACGGGAGCGGGTGCTGCTCGGGGTCGCGGTGGTGCTCGCGGTGGCGGTCCTCGCCACGGCCGCGGCGGGGCTGGACGGCCGGGGTGGCGGGGCGAGCGAGGTCCAGTCCTCCGAGGGGGTCGGTATCGGCTCCAACACGGGCTCCGGGATCGGCAACGGGACCGGCGTCGGGATCCAGTTCGCCGACGGCGACGTCGCGGCGACGGGTATCGTCCCGCCGGGAGCGATCGAACTGGCGATCAGGCTCGTCTTCGCCGGCTCGATCCTGCTGACGGTGCTGTACGTGATCGGGGTGGTGCTCACCGAGGGGGTTCGCGAGCTGCTCGCACAGCTCCGGGCCGCGCTGATCGACGGCCTGCGGACGGTCGCCGTGTTCCTCCTGCTCCTCCTGTTCGTCCTCGCGCTGTCGGCGCTGGCCGGCGACGGCGGGGGCGGGCTGGCCGGCTCCGGCTCCGTCGGCGCGGCGCTGTTCGGCGGCGACGGGGGCGGGTCGCCGGCGGCGCTCCCCGAGTTGCCGGTCCCGCTGATCGTCGCCGCGGGCCTGCTGGTCGTCGCGGGGCTGGCCGTCGCCTCGGACCGGCTCGACGACGCGGGCGGGGGCGGCGTCGCCGCCGTCGCCGCGACGACCGACGACGACGGGACGGCGCCGACGGTCGCCGCGGGCGGCCGCGGGGGCGGTCTCGCCGGCCGCTACGAGGACGTCGCCGCCGAGAACGACGTCTACCGTGCCTGGCGGGCGCTGACGGAGTCGCTGGAGGGGGTCGACCGCCGGACCGCGACGCCGGCGGAGGTCGCCCGTCGCGCCCGCCGGGCCGGCCACGACGAGGCGGCCGTCGCCGAACTGACCGACCTGTTCCGGACGGTGCGCTACCACGGCCGGGCGGCCACCCCCGAGCGCGAGCGGCGGGCCGAGACCGCAGTCGAACGGATCGACGCCGAGCGGACGGCGGACTCGGAGGGCGCCGACACGGACGGGTGGGAGCGTGAGACGGGCGCCGCTGGACGCGACGCGGAGGACGAGAGGTGAACGCGGGTCGGCTCCTGACGGTCGTCGCGGTCGGCGTCGCGACGGTCGGACTCGCCGCGGCGTTCGTCCCCGGGCTGGCCGCCGCCGTTCCGTCGTCGGGAAGTACCGCCCTGGCCGCGGTCGCCGTGCTCGCGGGGCTGGTCCGGACGTGGTCCTGGTTCGGCCACGAGACGGAGGCGACCGAGCCGCCGTCGCCCGAGTCGCCGGCGTCGCCGCGGGTGCCCGGCGACGGTTTCGACCGGTCGCTGGCCGCGGTGCCGTCGATCGGTGGCTCGGCCGGCGACCAGCGGGCGTTGCACGTCCGCGACGAGCTTCGGGAGATAGCGGTCGCCGTGCTGGTCCGATACCGGGGGTACTCCGAGTCCGAGGCCTACGAGCGGCTCCGGAGCGGGGCGTGGACGACCGATCGGAAGGCGGCGGAGTTCTTCAGTTCCGTCGACGGCACCGGGTCGTCGCTGGGCGAGTCCGTCGCCGGGACGCTGTGGGACGAGGAGGGCCCCTTCCGGCGGCGGGCCCGGCGGGCGATCGCCGCCGTCCACGGGATCGTCCGGGGTGGGGAGTAGTGTCGTTCGGGTCGGTGCCCGGTGGGACCGTCGTCGGGGCCACGCCGGACCGCGAGGACGACGACGACGAGCCTCGGACGGTGGAGCCGGGCGAGGTCGTCGAGCGCGAGACCCGCCGGTGGTACGGCGTGAGCGCCCTCTCGCTGCTGGCGCTGGGCGTGGGCGTGATCACCGCACAGGCCCCGCTGTTGCTGGCCAGCGTCTTCGGCGTCGCCTTCGCGGGGTACGGCCGGCTGACCGACGTTCCGGAGCCCGACCTCGCCGTCGAGCGGTCGCTCGGCGACCGCGACCCGGACGAGGGCGAGACGGTGACGGTCACCCTCCGGGTGACCAACGAGGGCGAGCGGACGCTGTCGGACCTGCGGGTCGTCGACGGCGTCCCGGCGCGACTGGGCGTCGAGGGCGGGTCGCCGCGGCTGGCGACGGCGCTGCGCCCCGGTGAGACCGCGTCGCTCTCCTACACCGTCGCGGCCCGCAGGGGCGCCCACGAGTTCCGGCCGGTGATGGTGCTGGTCCGCGACGTGAGCGGCGCGACCGAGCGCGTCGAGTGGGCCGACCCCGGAACGACGCTGGTCTGTGAGCCGTCCTTCCCGGAGCGCGGCGTCGAACTGCCGCTCCGGGCCCGCACGGCGGCCCACGCCGGCCGCTTCCCGGCCGACGCCGGAGGCCCGGGTGTGGAGTTCTACGGCGTCCGGGAGTACCGGCCGGGCGATCCGCCGGGCCGGATCGACTGGAACCGGGCCGCCCGGGGCGAGGGGTTCACCACCGTCGAGTACCGCGTCGAGCGGACCGTGCGCGTGGTGCTGGTCTTCGACGCGCGACCGGTCGCCTACGAGGCTTCGTCCGCGACCGGCGAGCCGTCGATCGAGCGGGCGGTCGCCGCCGCCCGGTCCGCGTTCGTCGCGCTCGCGGCGCGCAACCACGAGGTCGGGCTGGCGACGCTGGGCCCGCGAGACTGCTGGCTCGCGCCGGGCCGGGGCGACCGCCACCGGCGACGGGTCCGCGAGCGCCTGGCCGTCGATCCGGCGCTGGCACCGCTCCCGCCCGACGATGACGGCGGCGTCTACGAGTCGGTGAAGCGGCTCCGCGAGCGGCTCCCCGCCGACGCGCAGGTGCTCCTGTTCTCGCCGCTGACCGACGACCGCGCGGCGGCCGCCGCGGTCAGGCTGGACGCCCACGGCCACCCGACGACGGTGGTGAGCCCGGATCCGACGGCAGAAGACACCGCCGGCCACCTGCTGGCGGCCACCCGCCGGCGGCTCAGGGTCGCCGACCTCCGGGGCCGGGGCGTCCCGGTGGTCGACTGGAGGGCCGACGCGGACCTGGAACGCGCCGTGGCCGAGACCGAACGGCGGTGGGAGCGGTGAGCGACCGGTTCGAGCCGTCGCCGCCCGGGGTCGCGGTCTGGTCGACCGCCCTCGCGGCGCTCGCGGCCGTCGCCCCGCTGGTCGTCTCCGTGCCCGCCACGGTCGCCGGGCTGGTCGGGCTCGTGGTGATGCCGGTGGCGGTGCGCCGGGGCTCGCGACGGCTCCACACCGTCGGCGCCGTCGCCCTGTTCGCCGGCGTCGTGATCGCGGGCGGCGGCGGGGCGGCGACGCCGCTGGTACTGGTCGCGGCGGGCGCCACCGTCGTCGCGTGGGACGCCGGCGAGAACGGGATCGGCCTGGGTCGACAGGTCGGCGCCCGCGGCGTCGACGGACGGACCCAGTTGCTGCACGTGGCGGCGACGACCGGCGTCGCCGCCGCCGTCAGCGTCGGCGGTTACGGTCTGTTCAGGGTCGCCCGGACCGGGCGACCCGCGGGCGCCGTGGTCGTGCTCGTGCTCGCCGCGGTGCTTCTCGCTCGGTTGCTCGACTGAGGCGGGCGGCCGGTCGACTCGTGCCGGCCGCTCGATCGGCGCTCCGACGGCCGGCCGGTCAGAGCCGCGCCGGCTCCGACCCGTCGCCGGCCCGCCGTTCGAGCGCCGCGATCCGGGGCGTCTCCACGCCGGTCAGCAGGACCCCGGCCGCGACGTGGTCGGCGTCGGGCAGCGGCCGGTCGCCGCCGTGGACCGCCGGCGTGCCGGTCTCGCCGATCAGCCACCGGTGGCTCCGGTCGACGGCCTGTCGGTTGAGACAGCCCGGCGGCCCGCCGATCACGAACAGCGCGCGGTCGGCCGTCGCGGCCTCGCAGGGCAGCGACAGGCCACCGAGCGTCGCCTCGCGGACGAGACGGGTGGTCCCGGCGGTCCCGGGGCCCGGTGCCGTCCGCTGCTGGACGGCCCCGGGAAACAGGTCGAACAGGCCCGTCTCGAGTTCGGGCACCCGCTCGACGGCGTAGCCGAGCGTCGAGACGTCGCCGGCCGCGAGCGTCTCGGCCAGCGCCGAGCCGCCGGCGACGGAGGCCGCGACCCCCTCGTCGCCGGGGTCGGTCCCGAACAGCAGGCCGAACCGGCGCGCTATCTCGCGGTTGTTCGTCTCGAAGGCCTCGGTCGGCGTCTCGTCGATCTCCCGCCAGGCGTCGTTGTCGAACAGCAGGAGGTTGTCGACGGCGTCACGGAACTCCCCGAAGGCCCGCGCGGCGGCCCGCGGGTCGCCGTCGTCGTCGCTCGCCGGCAGCAGTGCGAGGCCGTACACCGGTCGGTCGTCCGTCCGTCGCGCGTGTCGTGCGATCGCCGGCGCGACGCGGCCGCCGGTCGACCCGCCGAGCCCGGCAACCACGAGCGTCGCGTCGGTCCCGCCCTCGGTCCCGTCGAGGGCCCGTCGGACCGCGTCCACCCCCCGCGTCCGGCCGGGACCCGGCGACGTGCCGGGCCCGTCCGGACCGATCGATACCCGTTGCTCCCTCGGAACGTGCTGTAACTCCCGGAGATCGGTCTCCGCGGCGTCGACCGCGACGGGCGTCCCGAGCACGCCGGCGGTCCCGCGTCGCTCCTGCTCGACGAAGGCGTCGACGACGTTCCCGCCCGCCCGACCGACTCCGATCAGTGTCAGTTGCATGGTTCTGTGTCCGGGGGGACCCCCCACCCACCGGTCGGACGCCGGCGTACGACCCACGGCTCGCCGTCGCGACCCCCCTACCGGCGTGGCGGCCGGTGTCCGCATTGTTATGCCGTCGTTTACCCGGAGTACGGACCGACTGCCGCCTACGCCACCGTCGGAACCGGCACCGATCCCAGCACCTCGTCGACGACCCCCGACGCCGCGACGTCCTCGACCCGGGCCTCCGGGGTGAGCACCAGCCGGTGGGCCAGCGCCGGCTGTGCGACCCGCTTCACGTCGTCGGGCGTGACGAACTCGCGGCCCCGGACCGCCGCCCGGGCCCGGGCCGCCTCGAACAGCCGCTGGGTCCCCCGCGGCGAGACCCCCACGTCGACGTGGCGGTGGTTCCGGGTTCCCCGCGCCACGCCGGCCACGTACTCCAGCACGTCGTCCTCGACGACGATCCGCTCGGGCAGCGCCCGCAGGTCGTCGACCTGCTCGCGGGAGAGTACCCGGTCGACGGTGGGACTCCGCGCGTCCCGGTCGGCCCGTCGTCGGAGCAGTTCGATCTCGCCGTCCTCGTCAGGGTAGCCGATCGAGCTCTTCGCCAGGAACCGGTCGACCTGGGCCTCCGGCAGCTCGAAGGTCCCCTCCATCTCGACGGGGTTCTGGGTCGCGATCACGAAGAAGGGGTCGGGCAGCTCGTAGGTGTCGCCGTCGACGGTCACCTGGGCCTCCTCCATGGCCTCCAGCAGCGCCGACTGGGTCTTGGGCGGCGCCCGGTTGATCTCGTCGGCCAGCACCACGTTCGCGAACACCGGCCCCTCGTTGAACTCGAAGCTCCGGTCGCCCTCGTCGAACACGTGGGTCCCCGTGATGTCGGCCGGCAGGAGGTCCGGCGTGAACTGGATCCGGGAGAACGACAGGCCCAGCGCGTCCGCGAACGCCCGTGCGGTGAGCGTCTTCCCCGTCCCCGGGACGTCCTCCAGGAGGACGTGCCCCCGCGCGACCACACCCGTGAGCACCGTCTCGAAGAACTCCCGGCGCCCGATCACCGCCCCGCCCACCTCGTCCAGCACCGACCCGCACAGTTCGCTGGCCTCGTCGACGTCCATGGTCGGTCGTGTCACCCGTCGGTGATACGACTATCGCTCCCGCCGGACATCCCGTCGGTGTCTCTCCGTACCGCCCGCGGGACCGACGGGGCCGGTTCGACGGACCCGGCCCGCCGTGCCGACGACTCCGACCGGAGGAGGCACAACCGTTATATTTCGTCGGACGAAGTCTGGTGTGAGGGTACAGACCATGTGTCACGGATACGACCCCCGAGAGCACGCTTGGCACGAGGAGTCGATCGAGGCGGAGACCGACGAGGAGGAGGCCGATCCCGCGTTCTTCGACGACGAACCGGCCGAGGACGTGGAGATCCTCACCGACGGCGGCGAGGGCGACGAGGAGTAGTCCGCTCGGCGACGACCCGGCCAGACCTTCGAGGTTCTTTCGAACGCTCGCTCGCCAGCGGCGGGACCGGCCCGGCGACCGCCGTTCGGAGCCCGCGCCCCTTTTGAGCGCCCGCGGCCTACGACGGCCATGGACATCGCCGCGGTGTTGTTCGACCTGGACGGCACGCTGTGTGAGAACGCCGGCGACGAGCACGCGGCCTACGACGCGGCGTTCGAGCGGGCCGGCGTCGAGCCGTTCGGGAGTCCCGAGGAGCTGTGGTCGGCGCTGTCGGGGTCGCCCGCGCCGGGCGACCGGACGAGCTACATCGCGGAGGGGTTCCGTCGGCTGGCCGCCCAGTACGGCCGCCGGGCGGTGCCCGCGGACGACCTCGCCCGGGCGCTGGACGTCGAGAGCGACTTCGGCGCGGTCCGTTACCGCGAGGGCGCCCGCCGGGCCCTGGAGGCCGCGGAGTCGGCCGGCGTCGTCGGCGTGGTCACGAACGGGCCGGCGCGGCGACAGATCCCCAAGATGCGGACGCTGGACCTCCGGGACCGGATGGCCACGACCGTCTACGCCGGCGACATGCGCCGGCGCAAGCCCCACCCGGACCCGTTCGAGCGCGCACTGAGCGACGTCGACGTCCCCGCCCGCGAGGCGCTGTACGTCGGCAACTCGCTGTCCTACGACGTCGCCGGCGCACACGCCGCCGGGATGACCGCCGCCTGGTGTCCCCACGGCGTCGACGGCGGCGACGACCTCGATCCGGGCGCCTACCGCCCGGAACACGTCCTCTCGAACCCCGACGAACTGGCCGACATCCTGGTCTGACGGGTCGATCGGAGCCTCCGATCGCCGCAGTCCGAAACTCTGGGTCGCCCTGTGGCGCGTCCCGGCGTCCCGGAGGGGTGGT
Organism: uncultured Halobacteriales archaeon; assembly: GCA_964569925.1. Lineage (GTDB taxonomy): Archaea > Halobacteriota > Halobacteria > Halobacteriales > Haloarculaceae > CAZMWG01. The sequence continues at coordinate 7,615 of CAZMWG010000116.1, forward strand.
GCCGACCGTGGCCCGCCGGTTGTACCGACCGCCGGACATTTGACCGCTGACCGCCTCCCGACACCGTGGACGACGTTCGTCGCGTTCTCCGGCGGATCCACCCGGACGCCGAGCCGACGCTGACCCCGGCGGCGCGGGGCAACCGCAAGCGGACCGTCGTCGCCGTCTTCGGCGACCGGCCGGACCTGGTCGTCCAGATCACGCCCGATCCCGCGACGGCGCTCACGGAGGCCGCCGTCCTCACCGCCCTCGCCGACCGGGTCCCGACGCCGACCGTCCGCGCGCTGGGTACCCTCGAAGGCGGCGGCTACCTCGTCACGGACCGGGCGGCCGGCGACGATCTCCACGACCTGTTTGCCGGGTTACCGGACGACGGCCGGATCGCCGTCGCACGTGAGTTCGGCCGAGTGTTGGGAGCTGTGCACGACCAGTGGGCGTTCCGCGACGCCGGTCCGCTGTCGGCGGTCCCGGACGGCGACCTGACGGTGGCGGAGCCGACCCCACCCGAGGAGTGGCTCCGCGACTACGCGAGAGCGGGGATCGAGGCGCTCCCGGATGCGTTCGACGACCTCCGGCCGGCGCTGGCGGCGGCGGTCGGCGACGCCGGCCCGGCGGCCGACGGGGACCTCGTCCGTCTGTTCCCGTGGGACCTCCGGCCGGGCAACGCGCTGTACGACGACGGGGTGACCGCGATCGTCGACTGGGAGGCGCCGCTGGCGGCGCCGCCGGGGGTGGCGGTCGCGAAGCTCGAACACCTCGTGGCGCGGTGGTACGTCGCCGACGCGGACGTGCAGGCCGCCCTCCGGGCGGCGCTACGGGCGGGGTACGAGGAGTACCGTCCGTACCCGGCGGTGAGCCGCGCCGAGCGGGTGGCGGCGGTCGTCACGGCGGCCGTCGACTCCGCCGGGGTGGTGACCCGGCCGCGCTACCCGGAGCTGACCGGCGACGACGCCGTCGCCGTCCACCGGGGCTGGTTCGAGGACGCGCTGGGGCGGTGACCGGTCGTCGGTCCCCGGAGTCGGTGCGAGCCGCGCGGAGCCGTCGCCCGGGTTTCAAGTCGACCCGACCGGAACGACCGGCGTGGTCGACGCCGAACGGTGGTTCGTCGCCGGGCTGCTGGCGGTCACCGGCGCCGCCATCGCGTGGGTGGGACGGCGGATCCGTGCCGGCGAGGTCGGTTTGGTGGCGGGCTCCCGGGGGACGGATCCGGACGACGAGACCCTGGCACGGACCGCCGGGCCGGCGACGGTCGCCGCCGGCCTGGTCGTGGTCGTGGCGGGCGTCGCCTACGCGCTCCTTGATCCCGGGCCCGGGCGACAGCTCCCGTTCTGGGGTGTCGTGACCGTCGCCTGTCTCCTGCCGGCCGTCTACGTCGCCGCGGCGACCCGCCGGGCCGGAGGGTGATCCGGGGGTCGCGAGTCACGGACCGCGAGCGAGCGCGGGCGTCCTCTGCCCGCGCACGGACCGTCGTCGCGGGCGCGCGGAACGAGTGTCCTTAAGTCCGGGCCGTCGGAACGGGAGGTATGGACGAGCGAACGTACGCGGCCGACGCCGAGCCCGGCGAGACGGTCACCGTCGCCGGCTGGGCCCACGAGATCCGCGATCTGGGCGGGATCGCCTTCCTGATCGTCCGGGACAAGACCGGACGGATCCAGGTCAAGTTCGAGAAGGAGGAGATGGGCGACGGACTGGTCGCCGCGGGGACCGAGCTCCACCGCGAGTCGGTGGTCTCCGTGACCGGCGTCGTCGAGGAGGAGGAACGGGCGCCGACCGGGGTCGAGATCGTCCCCGAGTCGGTCGAGACGGTCGCCGAGGCCGACCCCGAACTGCCGCTGGACCCCTCGGGGAAGGTCGACGCGGAGCTGTCGACCCGGCTGGACAACCGGACGCTGGACCTGCGCAAGCCCGAGACGAAGGCGGTGTTCGAGATCCGTGCGGAGGTGCTGCGCGCGGTCCGCGAGGAGTTCCGCGCGATCGGCTGCACGGAGATCAACACCCCCAAGATCGTCGCCACCGGCACGGAGGGCGGGACGGAGCTGTTCCCGATCACCTACTTCGGCCGCGAGGCGTTCATGAACCAGAGCCCGCAGCTGTTCAAGCAGCTGATGGTCGGCT
>CAZMWG010000117.1:0-4935 GCA_964569925.1 uncultured Halobacteriales archaeon
TCGGCGACGTCGATCCCCACGTCGTACTCGTCGGCGCCGGGTATCACGTCGTCCACTCGGCGCCTGACGGTCAAAAGTCCCCGGTCCGGCGGGACCGACAACGGTAGGGGCGTCGGGTGACACCGCCCCCCGTGCGAGAGACCACGGCGGGCGTCCTGCTGGTGGCGGCCGCGGCGGCCGGCTTCGGCACCATCGGGATCTTCGGCGAACTGGCGGCGCGGATCGGCCTCCCGCTGTCGACGCTGCTGCCGGTCCGCTTCGCCGCCGCCACCGCCGTGCTGGGCGGCGTCGCGGCGGCGAGGGGCTGGTCGCTGCCCGCGGCCCGGCGCGACCGGGCGACGGCGCTCGGGCTCGGCGTGGTCTACACGGTCATGACGGTGCTCTACTTCGTCTCGCTGCGCCACCTCACCGCCGGGATGGCGACGATCGTCCTCTACACCTACCCCACGATGGCGATCGTCCTCTCGGCGGCGACGCTCGGGGAGTCGATCACCGCGCGCACGGCGGCCGGCCTCGGCCTGGCGACCGCCGGCGTCGCGCTGGTGGTCGGGACCGACGCCGCGGGGGTCACGCCCGCCGGCGTCGCGCTCGCGCTCGGCGCGGCGGCCTGTTACGCGGTGTACACCGCCGGGAGCCGGTACGTCGTCCCGCGGGCGACCCCCCGCGGGGTGATGGTGGGGGTCCTCGCCGGGACGACGGCGAGCATGACCGTCTACGGCGTCCTGGCCGGCGGGCTGGCACTCCCGACCCGGACGACCGGGTGGGGGATCGTGGCCGGGATCACCGTCCTCTCGACGGTGCTCCCCCACCTCCTCTTCTACGAGGGGGTCTCGCGGCTGGAGGCCGGCCGGGTCGGGGTCGTCAGCACCGTCGAGCCGGTCGTGACCGTCGTGCTCGGCGCCGCCCTGCTCGACGAACCCGTGACGGCCGCCGCCGTCGCCGGCGGCGCGACGGTGCTCGCCGGCGTCGTGCTCGTCCAGCGGGACGGTGCCGACGACTGAGAAGCCGATCGGGGTCCGCTCCGGCGTTCCGTCTCCCGGTCGGGACCCGGAGCGATTCGACTGCCCGTCCGATCCACACTTCGAGCAGTCGAGACACAGATCGAACCCGTATAACGACGGATTCCGTTACTCGGACCTTTCCGCCGCCGCTTCGACGTCGATGGTCGACATATCGGACCTCAGAAGCGGATCGGCGGCGGCCGCTGGCAGGTGAACCGTCCCTCGGCGGGTTTCCTCGTCTGGTCTCGCGGTCGCGGTCACGTTCGCCTCGCCGGCCGAGACACGGACGCGGTCGCCGGCCCCGATCCCGCGGTCGGCCGCGTCGTCGGGGTGCAGTCGGAGGGGCGCCTCCGCCCCGTCGACGCCCGGCCCGGCGGCCTCCCCCACGCGTCCGCCGGCCACCAGGTGGAGGCGGTCCCGGCTCCCGGGGTCGTCGTGCTCGGGGACCGGGCGGACGGTGCCGAACCGGGCGCGGCCGTCGGGGGTGTCGAACGAGTCGCGGTAGAGGACGCCGTCGTCGCCGAACGGCCACCGTCGTCCCTCGACGTCGAGGGCGTCGTGGGCGACCCCCGCGTGTGTCGGCGCGACCCGGCCCAGTTCCGCGAACGCATCGGCAGGGCCGTCGTGGTCGAACCGGCCGTCGCCGAACGCGCGCCGGCCGACCGCCCGGAGGATCCGGAAGTCGGGACGCGCCGCGCCCGGCGGTTCCACGGCGGGGCCGAACCGCTGGACGCGCCGTTCGAGGTTGGTGAACGTCCCCGCCTTCTCGGTGCCGGCGGCGGCCGGCAGGACCACGTCGGCGCGGGCCGCCGTCCCGCTCCCCCGCAGTTCCAGGACGACCAGGTGGTCGAGCGCGTCCAGGGCCGCCAGCACGCGGTCGCGGTCGCGCTTCGAGACCACCGGGTTCTCGCCGACGATCAGCGCCCCGCGGACCTCGTCGCCGAACGCGTCGAGCAGTTCCGGCGCCGTCCGGCCGGGGTCGGCCGGCGGCTCGAACCCCCACTCGTCGGCGACGCGGGCCTGCGCCGCGGCGTCGGTCACGGGGGCGTGGCCCGGGAGCCGGTCGGGGGCGCAGCCGGCGTCGACCGCCCCCTGCTCGTTGGCGAGCCCGCGGAGGACGTAGAGGCCGCTCCCCGGCCGGGCGACGTTCCCGGTCGACAGCAGGAGGTTCAGCAGGGCCGCCGGCGCGGCGGCACCCTCGCCGTCGACGCCGGTGCCGGTCAGCGCCGCGACCCGGTCGGCGGCCCCGATCCGCTCGACGACGCGGTCGACCGCTCCGGGATCGACCCCCGCGGCGGTCGTCGCGGCCGCGGCGTCGAACGCCCGGGCGGACTCGGCGAACCGCTCGAACCCGCGGGTCCGCTCGGCGACGAACTCGCGGTCGATCGCGTCGCCGTCGGCGAGGACACGGGCCGCGAGCAGGTCGAAGACGGCCGTGTCGTGTCCGGGCCGGGGCGACAGGTGGACGTCCGCCAGCCGCGTCGTCGCGTTGCCGACGGGGTCGACGTGGACCAGCGTCGCCCCGTCGCGGACGGCCGGCCGGACGAAGCCGTCGAAGGCGACCGGCTGGCGCTCGGCCGGGTTCGCGCCCGCGACCACGATCACGTCGGCCTCGGCGAGGTCCGCGAGGCTGCCGGTCGTGGCCGGGCGGCCGAGCCGCTCCTCCAGGGTGCGGGCGGCCGAGACGTGACAGAGCCGCGCCCGGTTGTCGACGTCGTTGGTGCCGAAGCTCCGGGCGAGCTTCCCGAGCAGGTAGTTCTCCTCGTTCGTGCAGTGGGGCGCGCCGAGGAAGGCCAGCGCCTCGGGCCCGTGGCGCGCCCGGACCTGCTCCAGCCCCGCGACGGCCGCCGCGAGGGCGTCGTCCCAACCGGTCGCGACCGCCTCGCCGTCCCGGCGGACCGTCGGCTCGGTGAGCCGGTCGTCGGCGCTCCCGGGTCCGGTGCCGTCGAAGGCGCCGATCCCCTTCCGGCAGAGCCGACCGTTCCGGTTGGCCGGCCCCGCGACCCCGCGGGCGCGGTCGCCCGACTCCCGGGGCCGGAGCCGACAGCCGACGGCACAGAGCGGACACACCGTCCCCGGCGGCGACTCGTCCGAGGGGGTCCTCTCGGACCCCCCAGCCGGGGGCTCGTCGGCGGACTCCCCCGGAACGGGGGACCGCGGCGAGCCGTCCGACGGCGGCGTGTCGCGGTCGGACACGGTCGCGGCTACCGCACCCGCCGGCCCAGGCTCCGCAGGAGTTCGACGAGATAGCCCAGACCGGCACGGGCGTCGCCGTCACGCAGCACGCCCAGCAGGCCCAGCAGGCCGACCGGCTCGGCGTCCCTGCGGGCGTCGCCGACCGCTCCGAGCACGTCGTTCAGCGCGGCGACGCCGTCCTCGTCGAGTTCCAGGGCGGAGGCCGTCTCCGCGAGGTCGAGCAGCTCCTCCAAGTCGCCGGCCGACCCGAGTTCGAGCAGCCGCTCCACCAGGTCGACGACCGCGTCGCCGTCGGCCTCCATCGCCGTCGCCAGCCGGTCGAGCTGGTCGGGCGAGAGCGAGCCCGTGAACGCCGCGGCGACGGTCACCAGGTCGTCGAGGGCGCCCTGACGCTGGAGCGCCAGGAGGGTATCGAGCGTCTCGCCCAGATCGTCGGCGTCCTCGCCGAGCTGTTCGGCCAGCGCGGCGGTGTCGTCGGTGGCGATCCCGTCGGCCGCGGCGACCAGGTTCGAGAGCCTGTCGACGAGGTGTTCGACCTCGGCGTCGTCGGCGGCGGCCGCCACCAGGATCGCCGTCGCGAACAGGTCCTCGGCCTCGTCGGTCCGCTCGACGACGGCGGCGATCTCCTCGCCGTGGGCCGCGAGCGCCCGCTCCATGGCCTCCCGGCCGGCCTCGTCGATCCCGTCGTCGGCGTCGCCGAGCGTGGCGCCCTCGGGCGTCGATCGCGCGGGCTCGGCCATCTCAGTCGTCCCCCGTTCCGGCGCCCGCGCTCGGGTCGGCCCCGGCCGGGTCCACCGTCGGCTCGGCGTCGTCGTCGGCGCGGATCCGGACGGCGGAGAACTTGAACTCCGGCGTCGCCGCCGCCGGGTCGAGGTGTTCCTCGTCGGTGAGCCGGTTGACCGCGCTCTCGGCGAAGTGGATCGGGACGAACACGTTGTCCGGGCCGACCCGGTCGGTCACCTGTGCCGGGACGGCGATCTCGCCCCGCCGTGACTCCAGGCGGACCGTGTCGCCGTCCTCGATCCCGTGGGCCCGGGCGGTGTCGGGGTGGATCTCGACGAAGTCACTCGGGGTGTACTTCATGATCCCCTCCTCGCGGTGGGTCATCGTCCCGGTGTGGTACTGGTAGAGCACCCGGCCCGTGGTCAGCGACAGGGGGTACTCCTCGTCGGGCGTCTCGGCGGGCTCGCTGTAGCCCACGGCCTGGAGGTGGGCCTTCCCGTCGTCGGTGTTGAACTCCTCGGCGTACAGCCGCTCGGTGCCGGGGTGGTCCTCGTGGGGGCAGGGCCACTGGAGCCCGCCCTCCGACTCGACGCGCTCGTGGGAGACGCCGCCGTACAGCGGGGTCAACGAGTTGACCTCCTCCATGATCTCGGCGGTCGACCCGTACTCCCACTCCCGACCCAGTCGCCGGGCGAGGTCCTGGAGGATCCGCCAGTCGGGCCGTGAGTCGCCTTTCGGCTCCATCACCTGGTTCACCTTCTGCACGGTCCGGTCGGTGTTGGTGAACGTGCCCTCCTTCTCGACGAACGAGCACGCCGGGAGCACCACGTCGGCGTACTCGGCGGTCTCGTTGACGAACAGGTCCTGCACGACCAGGAAGTCCAGGTCCGCGAGGACGTCCTCGGCGTGGTTGACGCCGGGCTCGGAGAGCGCGGCGTTCTCCCCGATGATGTACATCCCGCGCACGTCGTCGTCGTCCGCGGCGAGGAACATCTGGGTGGTGTAGTAGCCGTAC
>CAZMWG010000117.1:4945-9633 GCA_964569925.1 uncultured Halobacteriales archaeon
CGTACTCCGGGGAGATCTCACAGTCCCAGGCGTCCTCGAACTTGGCGCGGACCTCGTCGTCGGCGATGTCCTGGTACCCCGGGAAGTTGTCGGGGAGCGGCCCCATGTCGCCGCCCCCGCCCTGGACGTTGTTCTGGCCGCGGAACGGGGAGACGCCGGCGCCGGGCTTGCCGAGGTTGCCCGTCACCGCCGCGAGGTTCGCCATCGCCATCACGTTCTCCGTGCCGTGGGAGTGTTCGGTGAGCCCGAGCGTCCAGCCGAACACACACCGGTCGGCCTCGGCGATGGTCTCGGCCGCGGAGACGATCTCCGACCGGGGGACCCCCGTCACCTCCTCGACGCGCTCGGGGGTGAACTCCTGGACGGCCGCCCGCATCTCCTCGAAGCCCGTGGTGCGCTCCGCGACGAACGACTCGTCGTAGAGGTCGTTGTTCACGATGTAGCGGGTGATCCCGTTGATCCACACCGCGTCGTAGCCCGGCTGGACCCGGGTGTACTGGGTCGCGTGTTCGGCGATCCGGATCTCGCGGGGGTCGAACACGAGCAGGTCCGCCCCGTCGCGGACGTTCTGCTTGATCCGGGTCGCCAACACCGGGTGGGCCTCCGTGGTGTTCGAGCCCGTCAGCAGGATGCAGTCGGACGTCTCGAGGTCGTCGGTGGTGATCGACGCCGCGCCGTAGCCGTAGGTCTTCGCGAGGCCAGCGACCGTCGAGGAGTGACAGAGCCGGTTGCAGTTGTCGACGCTGTTGGTGCCCAGCACCTGCCGGGCGAACTTGCCCATCAGGTAGTTCTCCTCGTTGGTGGCCTTCGAGGATGCGATCACCGACAGCGCCTCGCCGCCGTGCTCGTCGCGGATCCCCCCGAGCCCCTCGGCGACCCGGTCGAGCGCCTCCTCCCAGGAGGCCGTCCGGAACTCGCCGTTCTCGTCGCGCACAAGCGGCGTCGTCAGCCGGTCGTCGGAGTTGACGAAGTCGTAGCCGAACTTCCCCTTCACGCAGGTTGAGATGCCGTTGACCGGCGCGTCCTCCTCGGCGGTCGGCCGGGCCGCGAGCACCTCCTCGCCGTCCGAGTAGAGGTCGAACCGACAGCCCACAGCACAGTAGCCACAGGTGGTGTCGGCGACGTTCAGTTCCTCTAAGCGCCGGTCGCCGATCGACTGGGCGATCTCGAACAGTTTCCCCTCTGGCAGCGTCTCGGCCGCGACCCCCTCCGCGACGTGTTCGACGTTGCGCATCGCCTCCTGTTTGGCCTGCTGCATGTAGCCCGCGACGCCGTCGAGGTCGTCCTCGCCGTCGCTCACGGCCACGCACCCCCGTCGTCGTCGAAGACGTCGTCGCCGTCGACGGTCTCCACCTCGGTCGTGTCGACCGTCACGGGGTCCTCGTGGGCGCCGTAGCCCGCCGACGCTCGGTCGCTCTCGGCCGTCGGTGTCCCGCCGTCGCTCCTGCCGTCGTCGCTGGTCCGCCGTTTCTTGGGTGTCATGGGTCCGCCCGTCTCGCCGGAACTCTCGATCGTCCGCCCGACGCTGTTCTTCTGGTTGAACCCCGGGATCGGGATGGTCGTGGCCTCCTCGATCCCCTTCTCGACCAGCGATCCGGTCGGGCAGACCGTCGCACAGTGGCCACAGGAGACACACGTCGAGTCCTCCATGGTCCCGGCGTCGTTCTGGAAGCCGATCCGGGTGTCCGCACCCGTTCCCTCCATCCGGAGGACGCCGGCGACCTGCACGTCGTTGCAGGCCTCGACACAGCGGTTACAGAGGATACACTTGTTGCGGTCGATCTGGATGAACGAGGAGGTGTCGTCGATCGGCTCGTACTCGTCGCGCTCCTCCAGCACGCCGTAGCGTGGCTCCTCGACCTCCTGCTCGATCGCGGCGTCCTGGAGGTCACACCGGCCGTTCTTCCCGCAGGCCGTACACCGCAGGTTGTGGTTCGAGAGGACCAGATCGAGGTTGACGTCCCGGGCCTCCGCCGCGGCTTCGGCGTCGGTCCTGACGGTCAGGCCGTCCTCGGCCGGGAAGCTACACGCGGGGACGATCCCGTGACCCTCCGCCTCGACCACGCAGGTCCGACAGGTGCTGCGCGGGCCGATCTCGGCGCGGTCGTAGCTACACAGCGCGGGGACGTCCTCGGCCGTCTCGACGGCCTCCATCGCGTCGAGCAGCGTCGCCCCCGCCTCGACGGACACCTCGGTGCCGTCGACGGTCACCGTCGCCGGCCCGTCGCTCCCGACGGGCGGGTCGGTGGCCGTCCCCGGCGCGATCTGCTCGGTCAGCGGCGGCGCGTCCCTCTCGCGGTCGTGTGGTTGTGAACTCATGTCAGGTGGCCTCCGGCGCGTCGAGACAGCTGTCGGCCGGGCACCGGCCGTCGGCGTGGGCCAGCAGCTCCGACTCGAAGGCGTCGATCGCCGTCCGGGCCGGACGGCCGGCGGCGACGCCGAACTCGCAGACGCTCGTCCGCTCCATCACCCCGACCAGCTCCTCGATTCCCGCGGGGTCGTAGTCGCCGTCGTAGACGTCCCGCAGCAGCTCCGCCAGCTGGACGGTCCCCTCGCGACAGGGGACACAGCGGCCACAGTTCTCGTCTGCCGCGAACTGCGTCCGTCGGCCGACGAACTCCAGCACGCAGCGGTCGTCGGCGAGCACCGCCACGGTCCCCTCCGTCCCCAGGTCCGCGTCGGCGAGCGCCCCGGGGTCGACCCCGACGTCGAGGTCCCGCGTGACGCCGCCGAACCGGCCGCCGACGCAGGCGGCCTTGAACGTCCCGTCGACCGTCACGGCCGCCAGCGCGTCCTCGACGGTCGCCCCGGGCGCCAACTCGACCGTCGCCGGCGCCTCGACGTCGCCGGTCACGGTCACCGTCCGGGTCGTGCCCGCGTCCCCGTCGTCCGCCCGGAGCGCCGCGGCCAGGTGTGCCGTCGTCCGGGCGGTGTGGACGACGGTCGGCGCCTCGAACAGGCCGACCGACTCCGGTCCGGGCGGGGAGATCCGGGCCTCCAGCCGGTGGTTGCCCTCGATGGCCTCGATGGCCATCGTCGGCTCCGCCGCGCGGTACTCCGCCGGCCCGGCGACGACGTCGATCGGCGCCGGCGGGTCGGGGTACTCGCGGGCCGCCTCGCGGGCCGTCGCCAGGGTCCGCTCGTCGGCCGTCGAGGCGTACACCACGATCCGGTCGGCGTCGACGGTCCCGGCGACCGCGGCCGCCCCGTCGAGCGCCTCGAAGGGGGCGCTCTCGAGCAGGAGCCGGTCCGCGGCGTCGCCGTGGGCGTTGAGCACGACCGCGGCGTCGCCGTCGGCGTCCCGCGCGGTCTCCCAGACGCCCGCGAGCGGGGCGTCCTGACACAGGTCGCCCCAGCCACGGCCCAGCAGGTCCGCCCCGGCGTCGAGCACGGCGGCGGGGTCGGGATCGAGGAAGCCGCCTGCGGCCTCGTGGTCTTCCGTCGCCGTCGGCCGGCGCCAGCCGCAGGCGCCGAGCACGACCCGGCTGCCGAGATCGAGCCCCGGGAGTCCGCTGCCGGTCGCCGGCAGGGTCGCCGGGTCGGGCGCGTGCTCGACGACGGCGTCGGGGTCGCCGGCCGTCGGGTCGTTCGGTTTCGCCGCGATCGACTCCATCTCCGCCGGCGAGCACCGGGCGTGGAGGGCGGTCTCCCCGTCACGGGTCACCGCGACGAGTGGCTCCAGCGCCGGCACGCCGGTGGGGCCCGTCTCGACGGCGCCGTCGGGGGCGGCCCCGAGGAGGTCCGGGTCCGGCCCCGCGCCCGCTATCCGGACCGTCACCCCGTCCGCAGTGGTGTGTTGCATTGGCGTGGGTCTTCCTCGTGACACCGGCTCTCAGTCCAATAAATGGTCGGGTCGGGGGCGTCCGTCGGCGGGTCGACGGTCCGCCCGCGGTCCGGCGATACCGTCCGGAGACGGCGCGAGCGTCCGGTGATCGACCGTCGGCGTCGGTCGGCGAGCGTCGGCGGGTCGGCGCCCGCGGATCCCGCGACCGCCCGGGCCCGGACCTCGTCGCCCGCCCTCGGGCGCACACCCAGCCTGTCACGACGGCGACGGCTTGTGTTCCACGACGGCCACTCCGTCCCGTGGCGGGGCTCGCCCTCCGCGGCGGCGACGGGTCACGGCCTGTGGGGGACGACGACGGGTCGTGTCGTCACGGTCACTCGGGAACGCGACGACGGATCGCGGCCGCCGCGGCCGCTCGGGGGCACACGGCGGTTCGACGCGGGAGCCGGTCCGGGACGGACACGCGTCCGGTCTCCGGCGGCGGGCGTGGGATTCTTACACATGGACCGTGGTGGTGTCCTCATGGAGCCGGACGGAGAGTGTCACTTCTGTCACGGACTGGTCGTCCCGGAGGAGAGCGAACACGTGGTCCTCGACGGGCACGGGGACCACGCGGTGTTCGTCCACTACGAGTGTGCCGCGGGCCACGACGCCGTCGAGTCGATCGACGACGGCAGCGGCGACGAGGCCATCCGGTGCCCGCAGTGTGGCGCCGTGGAAGCCCTCTGAGGAGCCGTCGGCCGCCGGGTCCGGGTCGCTCCCGACGATGACTTACGGCAGGTCGACCGAGACGCCCGACGCCAGGCTCGCCGCCTTCACCGTGTTGTACATCAGCATCGCGATGGTCAGCGGACCGACGCCGCCGGGGACGGGCGTGATCGCGCCCGCCCGCTCCCGGGCGCTC
>CAZMWG010000118.1:0-9560 GCA_964569925.1 uncultured Halobacteriales archaeon
CCGTGTACCCCGTCTCGTGACAGTCCTCGGCGAAGTCGGCGAAGTCCTCGGGGGTCTCCAGTCCGCCGTTCTCGTCGCCGTGGTACGTGGAGGCGTAGGCGGGGAACCGCCGCCGGTAGGTGCCCAGAAGCTCGTGGATCGGGGCGTCGTGGTACTTGCCGGCGAAGTCCCACATGGCGATGTCCACGGGTCCGATCCCCATCCGGTCGTACTTGCGCAGCGCGCGCTTGATCTCCGACCAGTGGCGCTCCCGCTCCAAGGGATTCTTCCCGACCAGGTAGTCGGCGAAGGTGTTGATCTGGGCCGCCCCCGGCGAGTTGCCGCCGACGTACTCGCCCGTGATCCCGACGTCCGTGTGGATCTTCAGGCCGAACAGCTTCCGGTGGGTGGTGGTCCCGGGCTCGTACACCAGGTTGAACCCGTGCTGGTCGGTCCCGACGTCCTCGATGGGGTAGGAGAACTCCGTCGACTCGATCCGCGTTATCTCCGGCGCCATACCCCCCACACCGACAGCGCCAACTTAAAACCGACGGCGGGACGCCCGACGGCCCCGAGATCGTGGGGCCGGCGGCCACGGTGAGAGGTCAGCCGTGGCGACACGTCGGTCGCGGCGAGGCGGTGGTCGCGGCGGGGGGATGGCCGGTGGAGCCGAGGACGCGGCGAGGTGACGGTCGCGACGAGGCGACGGTCCGCGGGGCGGTAGCTACTTGCCGGCGGCGGGTGTGTGCACGCCTCATGGTCGGACGGGCCACCTACGACTACGAGGGCGAGTCGGCGATCGTCACCGGATCGACGAAGGGGATCGGCCGCGGCATCGCGAGGGGGCTGGCGGCGGCCGACGCCGACGTCGCCGTCAACTCCCGGACCGAAGCGGACGTCGAGGCGACGGCGGCGGAACTGGACGAACTCGGCGACGGCGACGTGATCGGCGTCGCCGCCGACGTGGGCGACCCCGACGGCGTCGAGCGGCTGGTCTCCCGCTCGATCGACGCCTTCGGCGAGGTCGACCTGCTGGTGAACAACGCCGCCGTCTGGCCGGGCGAGGAGTCGCTGGTCGCGGCCGACCTCGACGACTGGGAGCTCGCGATGTCGGTCAACGTCCGCGCGCAGTTCTACGCCGCACAACTGGTCGCGAACCACATGATCGAGGAGGGGATCGAGGGGTCGATCGTCAACCACACCAGCCAGACCGGCGACCGGCGGACGGGCGCCCGCGGGTTGTACGGGATCTCGAAGACGGCGATCAACGGCCTCACCTGGCGGCTGGCGGTCGAACTCGCCGAACACGGGATCAGGGTCAACGCCGTCTCCACGGACCTCACCGACACGAGCCAGGTCCGCACGGAGGCCCGCGAGGCCGTCGCCGACGACCCCGACCGGACCGTCGAGGACGTCCTCCGGGAGTGGGGCGAGGCCCGCCCGCTCGGCCGGCTCGGACGGCCGGAGGACCTGGCGGACGCGGTCATGTTCCTCGGCAGCGACCGGGCGTCGTACGTCGTCGGGACGATCCTGCGGGTCGGCGGCGGGGGGAACCTGGAGTGAGCCGCGTCGTCGACGCCCACACCCACGTGTGGGGCCCTGACACCGACGAACTCCCCTGGCGGTCGGCCGTCCTGCCGCCGGGCTGGGACGGGGCCTACACCGCGCGGGACCTGATCGCGGACATGGACGCCGCCGGGGTCGACGAGGCCGTGATCGTCACGACGCCGCTGTACGGTCGGGGCCCGCGGGCCAACGAGTACACGATGCGGGCCATCGAGACGTTCCCCGACCGGCTGTACGGGGTTTCCCTGCTCGATCTGTTCGGCGACGAGGAGCGCGTGCGTGCGGACGTCCGGCGGGTCGTCGGCCACGAGCGGACGCTGGGAATCCGGATGCACGCCTGCCTGCGCTACGAGGAGTGCCCGACCGAACTCGACCCCGACGCCGACTGGATCGAGGACGACGCGCTCGCGCCGGTGTGGGACGAGGTCGCCCGCCAGGACGCCGCGGTCTTCGTCTTCCCGAAGGCCCGACAGCTCCCGGCGGTCGAGCGGCTGGCCGACGACCACCCCGGCGTGACGGTCGTCGTCGACCACATGGCGTTCCCCGACGAGTCGACCGCGCCCGACGAGGCCCCCTGGACCGCGTTCGAGGACCTGGCGGCCCACGACAACGTCGCCGTGAAGCTGAGCTCGCTGCCCCGCTCCAGCGAGGAGCCGTTCCCCTACGAGGACATGTGGGGGTACGTCCGCCGGCTGGTCGAGTGGTTCGGCCCCGAGCGACTGATGCTGGGCTCGGACTACCCCTGGATGGACGACTGGGCGGACTACGCCGACTGTCTGGACTGGATCGAGTCGGTCCCCTTCCTCTCGGCGCGGGACGCCGCCTACCTCGCCGGCCGGAGCTTCCGGGCGGTCCACGACCGCTGAGCCCCGGCCCTCCGCCCGGACCGTCGGACCCGCCGAACCGGGGTACGATCGCCCTACCTGTCACGGGATCTGACGGTTCGATCGCGGCGACGTCCCCCGATTCTGTCGGGACCGGTAGGCGGAACCACACAAACTTTTATGAATGGATGCTGCCAACCGAGGGACGGTATGTCAGACAGAACCAGACGGAGGTTCCTGAAAGCGACCGGCGGCGCGGCGGTCCTGGGCACGCTCGCGGGCTGCAGCGGCGACGGCGGCGGCTCGCTCGACCGGGTCGGGATGTCCGCGTACGTCCGGGCCGGCTCATGGGCACGTTCGAGCCCGACGAGACCGGCCTGGAGGAACTCAACGAACTGATGACCACGGGCCGGATCGAGGAATGACCGGGCCGGAACTGGTCGTCGACGCGGGCTGTGGGACCGGCGAGGGGCCGCTGTACCACCCCGACCGCGAGCGCCTCTACTGGTGTGACATCCCCACCGGCCGGGTCCACGCCTACGACCCCGCGAGCGACGAGCACGAACTCGTCTTCGTCCACCCCGACGAGCCGGTCGGCGGGTTCACGCTCGCGGCCGACGGCTCCCTGCTGCTGTTCTGTGACCGGGGGGCGGTCCGCCGGTTGGACCTCGACACGGGCTCGGCACAACCGGTCCGCCGCGCCGACCCCGACCGGTTCCACGCGCGGTTCAACGACGTGTTCGCCGACCCGGAGGGGCGGGTGTTCGCCGGCGTGATGCCCGGCGACGACCGCTCGGGGGCGCTCTGGCGGTTCGACCCCGACGGCACCGCCACCCACCTGTTCGACTGCGGGCTTCCCAACGGGATGGGGTTCACCCCGGACCGCTCGGAACTGTACTTCGCCGACACCGGGGACGGGCCCGACGACCGGGGATCGGTCCGCCGGTACGACTACGACCGGGCGACCGGGGAACTGTCGAACCCCGAGACCCCGTTCGACGTCGACGGAATCGAGGGCTCGCCCGACGGGCTGACCGTCGACGACGAGGGCGGGGTGTGGGTCGCCTTCTGGCGCGGCGGCCGCGTGGTCCGGTTCGCCCCCGACGGGACCCGGTCCCGGACCGTCGAGTTCCCCCCGCGGCTGACCACCTCGATCGGTCTCGACGGCGACGGGGCGGCCTACGTCACCACGGCCGGCGGGGACGGCCGCGACGACACGCCCGGCGCCGGCGGGCTCTACCGGTTCACGGCCGGCGTCGGCGACGGCCCCTCCTTCCGGTCGGCGATCGGCGTCTGAGCCGGCCCCTCCTCTTCCGTCGACCGTCGGCGTCCGAACCCGACCGGCGACGGCGCGTCCCGTCGCGGTCCCGCCGGCACCGACCGGTCGCCGTCCCGTTCGCGGTGCGACCCGTCGACCGACGAAACCGCGACACGCCGACCCGCCGGCCGCCGGAACCCTCATGTCTCGGGCGGGAGTCCACGTGTCCATGTCTGAAGCTGACACGGAGCGAGCGGTGTACGTCCAGCGGCTCGACCCGGAGCGACGCGAGGAGTACGTCGCGGCCCACGACGACGTCCCCGCGGGCGTGACCGACGCGATGGAGCGGGGCGGCGTCGAGGAGTTCGAACTGTACGTCCGGGAGGACCTGGCGGTCTGTGTGCTGGAGTGTCGGGACCTGGAGCGCTACCTGGAGGCCGTCGACGGCGACGAGACCGTCGCGGAGTGGGAGCGGCACACCGGCGAGTTCAAGCGCGAGGGGGTCGACGCCGACGCGGACCCCGAGGACGGCATCCCGTTCATGCAGCGGGTGTGGCGGTTCGCCCCCGACGGGTAGCGACGCCGTTTTGTCCTCCCGGCCCGCAGACGGTCCGTGTGAACACGCCACACGTGAACGTCGACGACCCGCTGGAGACGGTGGTGCTGGCGGTGGGGCCCCGCGACGACGACCGGCTGGACCGGCTCGCCCGGGCCGTCCTGCAGGTGGCGGTCCCGGCCGACGCGACGGTCGTGCTCACACACGTGTTCACCCGCGAGGGGTTCCGCGAGGTGGCCGCCGAACTGGGCTACGACAGCGCCACCGTCGAGGACCTGCCGGCGATCCTGGGGCGCCACGAGTCCCTGGAGCACCTGGCCGACCTGCTGGAGGAGCGCGACGTCGCCCACGGGCGCCGGGGCGTCGTCGAGGACGTCGCCGACGGGATCGTCCGGATCGCCGGCGACGTCGACGCCGACCGGGTGGTGATCTCCGGTGGCGCCCGCTCGCCGGTCGGCAAGGCGGTGTTCGGCTCCACCGCACAGGACGTCCTGCTGAACGCCCCCTGTCCGGTGACCTACGTCGCCCCCGAGGACGCCGACTGACGGGACGGTCCCCGCTCCCGTCTCACAGCCCGCTGTGGGCCAGCCAGCCGCCGTCGACGGGGACGTTCGCCCCGGTGACGAAGCCCGCCTCGTCGCTGGCGAGGAAGACCGCGACGTCGCCGACGTCCTCCGGCGTGCCAAAGCGGGGGAGCAGGGTGTGTTCCTCGGCGTCGGCGACGTCCCGGTCGGTGTTGATGTCCTGCAGCGGCGTCTCGATGTAGCCGGGGTCGACGCAGTTGACCCGCACGTTCTCCGGGCCGAGTTCCACCGCCAGGTCCCGCGTGAGGTTGACCACCCCGCCCTTCGCGGCGGCGTAGGGCGGCCCGCCCCCGCCCTCGAACCCCCGCACCGAGCCGACGTTGACGATCGACCCCTCGCGCTCGATCAGGTGGGGGACGGCGTGTTTCGTACAGTAGAACACCCCGTCTAAGTCGACGCCGATCGACCGCTCCCACTCCTCGATCGTTGTGGACTGGGAGTCGCCCTCGATCTGGATCCCGGCGTTGTTCACGAGCACGTCCACCCCGCCGTAGGCCTCGACGGCGGCGTCCACGACCCCGGCGGCGTCGTCGGGGTCGCTCACGTCCGTCTCGACGTAGGTCGCGCTCCCGGGCGTCTCCGCCCTGATCAGTTCGTCGGTCGGCGTCGTCACGTCCGTGTCGTACCGCTCGCCCTGCTTCGGCTCGCGGCGCACGTCCGCGACGACGACGTTCGCGCCCTCCTCGCCGAACCGGCGAGCGATCCCGCGACCGATCCCGCTGGCCGCTCCGGTCACGATCACGCTGCTGTCGGCGTGTCTGCCGTCCATGCGCCCCCCGTCAACCGCCGCCGACATAAGTGGTACCGCGCCGCACGCCGGTCGGCTGGACCGTCGACCGGACCCACGACCGGACCGTTCCGACCTGGTCCGCTCGCCCGGTCGCGCCGCCCGGACACGCCGCTCGGTCGGCCACGCCGCTCAGTCGGCCGCCGCCCCGAGCCCGGACAGACGGACCACGGACGCGCCCGGGGGGTCCGGCAGGGCGACCCGCAGGCGGTCCCCGGCGACGGCGGTCTCGACGGGGACGTCGCCGTCGGCCGCGAGCAGCGTCGCCGACGGCGCCCCGTTCACGGGGACGTGTTCGGGGACGGCGAGTTCGAGTTCGTCTCCGGGGGGAGCGAGCGTCGTCGCGTAGAGGTCGCCGTTGCGGCGCGTGTACCGCACCGGCACGTCGGCGGCGTCGTCCTCGGCGACGACCCAGGGCCGGGAGCCGAAGAAGGCCCGGCCGTTGCCGTCGAGCCACCCCCCCAGCCCCGTCAGGGGGTCGCGCTGGAGCGACGGGATGATCCCGTCGGCGCGCGGACCGACGTTCAACAGGAGGTTGCCGCCCTTCGAGACCACGTCGACGAACAGTTCGACCAGTTCGTCGGCCGAGAGGTGGTCCCCGGCGTCCTCGGCGGCGTTGTAGCCGAAGGAACGGCCGATCCCGCGACAGCACTCCCACTTGGCGTCGAGGATCCCGTCGAAGCTCGCGTACTCCGGGGTGAGGAAGTCGCCGTGGAACGGCGGCGTCCCGTCCCCGCCGGCGTCGACCGTCGGCCCGGCGGCGTCGGTCGCCGACCGGTCGTTGACGGCCACCTCCCGGCCCGCCTCGGCGGCCCGCTCGTAGAAGTCGGCGATCAGTTCCTTCGCTCGCAGGTGGTCCGAGTCGGCCATCGGCACGTCGAACCACAGCAGGTCCGGCTCGTACGTCCGGATCAGCTCCCTGTGTTTCGCGTTCATGAACGCGACGTACTCCGGCCCGGGGCCGCCCCCCGGTTCGCCCGGGAACCCGGGCTCGTAGTCGGGGTGGCCGAAGCGGCCCTCGAAGCCGGGCTGGTAGTAGTTGTAGTTGGCGTGGTAGGAGGCGCCGAAACGCAGCCCCCGCTCGCGGACCGCGGCGGCCAGGTCGCCGACCACGTCGCGCTCGGGGCCGACCGACGCGGCGTCGTGGGCGACGTAGTGGCTGTCCCACAGCGGGAAGCCGTCGTGGTGTTCACCCGTGAGCACGACGTAGCGGGCGCCGACGTCGGCGAACAGGTCGGCCCACTCCCCGGGGTCCCACCGGGCCGCGTCGAACGCCTCGGCGAACTCGAGGTAGTCGGCGTCCGCGCCGTAGGTCTCGCGGTGGTGCTCCCGGGTCGGCGAGCCCTCCTCGTGCATGTAGTAGGGGTACCACTCGGCGTACGGCGAGGCGTCGGCGTCGCCGATGTCCGCGTCGGTCGGCGCCCAGGCCGGCACCGAGTACAGCCCCCAGTGGACGAAGATACCGAGCTTCGCGTCGCGGTACCACGCCGGGACGGGGTGTCGGTCGAGCGACTCCCAGGTCGGCCGGTAGCTCACGCCCGTCCACACCGCGGCCGGCGACAAGAAGCTTCGGCGGTCAGTGATACACGTAAACCGGGACACGGAACGCCCTCGATACCCTCCGAGGCGCTGTGACGGACGTTCCACGCTCGAATAGCGCCGCCGCAGAGTCCCGACAGAAGCTCGTCCGTTCGTCTGCGGGAACTCAGACGGTTCGACAGCCGAATCCCGGCGGATGAAAGGGCGAGTGGGGTTGCACAAGTCCGACGACGCAAGCACGCGAAGCGCGCGCAGCGAGTCGCGGGACCGCAACCCCGGGAGGGCTTTCGCTGCCCGTTGACCGATCCTCCCGATCCTGTGTCCGAACACCGTCCGGCGGCCGGGGGAAACGGGTTAGTGACCGGCGGGCGCAGGCACTCGGGATGCAGTTCGTCCGCTACACGGCCGGCGGCCCGCCCGAGTGGGGGGTCCGCCGCGACGACGCCGTCGTCCCGCTGTCCGGGGCCCGCGAGTCGTTCTCACAGGCGAAGCTGACCGACCCCGGCTACCTCCGGACCGTCGGGGCGGCCGTCGACGCCGCCGCCGACCGCGCCCGACCGGTCGAGGAGGTCCGGCTCCTGGCGCCGGTCCCCCGGCCCGGCAAGATCGTCTGTGTCGGCCTGAACTACCACGACCACGCCGAGGAACAGGGCGAGGAGCCACCCGACCGGCCGCTGCTGTTCGGCAAGGCCCCGACGGCGGTCACCAACCCCGGCGACCCGATCGTCCACCCCGACGGGGTCGAACAGGTGGACTACGAGGTGGAACTGGCCGTGGTGATCGGGCGGACCGCGAGCGACGTCGACGCCGCGGACGCCCGCGACCACGTCGCCGGCTACACGGTGCTGAACGACGTCAGCGCCCGGGACGCGCAGTTCGACGACGGCCAGTTCTTCCGTGGCAAGAGCTACGACACGTTCGCGCCGGTCGGCCCGACGCTGGTGCCCGATCTCCGGGCCGACCCCGACGGTATCGACCCGGCCGCGCTGGACGTCGCCTGCCGGGTGAACGGGGAGACCAGACAGTCCTCGACCACCGCGGAGTTCGTCTTCGATGTCCCCGAACTGGTCGAGTACGTCAGCCACGCGATGACGCTGCGCCCGGGCGACGTGATCGCCACCGGAACGCCCGGCGGCGTCGGGATCTTCCGGGAGCCGCCGGAACTGCTCGAACCCGGCGACGAGGTCGTCGCCGAGGTCGAGGGGATCGGCGCGCTGGGAAACCCCGTCGTCGCCGAGTGAGGACGGAACCCGGAGTTTTCGGGGACGCGGCGGCGAGAAGATCGTCGCCGGCGGAGTCGTCCGCGTCTACGCCGACGGGCGGTCGCGGTCGGCGGGGTCGTCGAGGGGTTCATAGCCGACCGTCTCCCGGGCGTGGTCGGCGTCGTCGAGCCAGCGGGTGGCGTTCGCGCTCAGCCCGTAGAAGTGGTCCCACTCGACGCTCTCGTCGCACAGACAGCAGTCGACCAACCGCGCACAGTCCCGCCGGGACTGCCAGAGCGCGTGCATCCGGGCGACCTGCTCCTCGTAGGCGTCGCTGTCCCGCTCGAAGGCGCCCTCGTCGACGGCCCGCTCCGCGTCGCCGTAGGGGTGGTCGTACTCCGGCTCGCGGACGGCGCCGATCCGCAGGCCGTAGAAGCGAACGCCGTGGGCCTCCGCCGCCAGTCGACCGAGGTCCTCGCCGTAGCTCTTGATCAGCCCGTAGGCGGAGTCGGGGCGGTGGGGCTCGTCGTGGCCCGCGAGCACCTCGCCGTCGAAGTAGACCTCCGGGCGGTTGCGCCGCTCGACCAGCCCGACGGCGTGGTTCGAGGAGGCGAACACGATCGACTCCAGGCCGGCGTCGACGGCCGCCTCGAAGACGTTGTTGATCCCCTCCAGGTTGGCCGAGAGCGGCTCGTCCCACGCCAGCGAGGCTTCGGCGGCCCCGCCGGTGCCGGGGATCAGCGCCAGGTGGACCACGGCGTCCCGGCCCTCGAAGTGGGGCCGGATCGCCTCGTAGTCGGTGACGTCCGCGACGACCGACTCGCCCGGGCGGTCGTCGTCGGCCGGTTCGACGTCCAGCAGCGTGAACTCGTGGTCCTCGCCCAGATGCTCCGTGATCGCGGTCCCGACGGTGCCGTGTGCGCCGGTGACGAGCACGTCCATGGGTCCCGCTCGGGCCTGCCGGGCTTAGTGGTGTGGGCTGGCCACCCCGGCCTACGGTCGGCGGCGTTCCGGGCCTCCGAACCGTTTAACACCGCGACAGGAAAACCCACGGGGAGATGGTCCCCCGCACGCGCAGAGCGGTACTCTCCGGGGCCGGTGCCTTGCTCGCCGGTCTCGCCGGCTGCGGACGGAACGCCGACGACGGGCGACCGGACGACGAACCGACGGAGCCGGTCTCCGGGTCGGCGACCGACCCCGACCACGTGGCGCTCCGGCGGCCCGACCACGAGGCCGCGATCCTCCGCCGGCCCGACGAGAACGCG
>CAZMWG010000119.1:0-9322 GCA_964569925.1 uncultured Halobacteriales archaeon
TCCGGATGTTCTCCGGACTGTCCATCAGTGTCTCGCACTCCTGTACGATCTTCTTGCGTCGGCCCATCGTACCCGATCTACCGTCAGCATCGTCAAAAGGCTAGTGTTTCGTGTCTGTCGGCCGACCGCGGGGTCGCCCGCTCGCGACGGGAGCTCGCGGTTCCGGGCCGCCCGTCGGGGGGTCGGGCCGCGCCGGTCGCCGGCGGAGCGTTCCCGGACGCCGACGGCTCAGTCGACGAACGCCAGCCCGCGCACCTCGAAGCGGGCGCCGCCGTCGCCGCCCTCGGTGACCGAGAGGTCCCAGCCGTGGGCCTCGGCCACGTCGGCGACGATCCACAGCCCGAGCCCGGTGCCGTCGGCGTCGGTCGTGTAGCCCGCCTCGAAGACGGCCTCGCGCTCGTCGACCGGCACCCCGGGGCCGTCGTCGGCGACGTAGAACCCGTCCGCGAGCGGGCCGACCGAGACCGTCGAGCCGCCGTGGTCGGCCGCGTTGGCCAGGAGGTTCTCGAACAGCTGGCGCAGCCGGCTCCGGTCGGCCCGAACCGTCCGGTCGAGGGTCGCCGCCAGGGTCGCGTCGCCGGTCTCGACCGCCCGCCAGGACTCCGTGGCGACCGTCGCCAGGTCGACCGGTTCCGGGTCGACGTCGCGGCCCTCGCGGGCCAGCGCCAGCAGGTCCTCGACCAGCGACAGGCTCCGGTCGATCGCTTCCCGGGCCGCCGCGAGGTGGTCGGCGCGCTCGTCCCCGCCGTCGGCCCCGTCGGGACCGGCGTCGGCGGCCCGGGCCAGCTCCAGCCGGCCGGCGGCGACGTTCAGCGGGTTGCGGAGGTCGTGGCTGAGCACGCTCGCGAACCGCTCCAGCCGGTCGTTCTTCCGTTCGAGTTCGCGCTCGGTGCGCTTGCGGTCGGTGATCCGCTGTGAGATGCCGATCAGTCCCACGACCTCGCCGTCGCTGTCCCGCCAGGGCACCTTCGAGGTGAGGTTCCACTCGTCGGCCCCGTCGGCGTACTCCTCCTTCCGGACGACCGGCTCGCCGGTCTCGATCACCCGCAGGTCGTCCTCGTAGGCCTCTTCAGCGTGTTCGCTGTCGACGATGTCGACGTCGCGTTTCCCCAGGACCTCCTCGCGCTGGTGTTCGCCACCCAGGAGTATCAGCGTCTCGTCCCGGTCGCCGTCCCGGCCGGCTCGTCCCTCCGTCTCCGAGACGTAGCCGCTCACCCGGAGGTGTCGGCCCTCGCGGTCCTTCACGAAGAGGTGGGCCGGGATCCGGTCGAAGATCACGTCCAGCAGCGACCGCTCGCGCTCCAGCTCCGCCGCCAGCTCCCGGCGCTCCGTGACGTCCCGGACCGTCCCGCGGAGCCGGACGACCTCGCCGTCGACGGTCTCGGGTTCGACGTCGATCCGAACCCATCGAGGGTCGTCGTCGCCGTCGTCGAGCCGTACCGTCAGGTCGTCGAGTCGTTCGCCGGAGACCGCCCGCTCGAGCGAGTCGCGGAGGATCTCCCGGTCGGCCGGGAGACAGCACTCCAGGGCCCGCTCCACCGTCGGCTCGACCTCCGCGGGGACGCCCGTCAGTTCGTGGAGCCCCTCGGTCCACCACAGCTCCCCCGAGCGGACGTCGTACTCCCAGGCGCCCGCGTCGGCGGCGGCCTGGAGCCGCTCGAACAGCTCCTGGCGGCGTCGTCGCTCGCGTCGCCGTCCGGCGGCCTCGACGGCCGTCCGGATCCTGTTGGCCAGCACGGCGTACCGCTCGGTCCCCGGTCCCGCCTCCTTCCGGACGAGGTCGGTGGCGCCGGCGTCGATGGCCCGGCGGGCCAGCCCCTCGGAGTCGTCGCCGGTGAAAAGCAGGAAGGGCAGTTCCGGGCGGCGCTCCCGGGCCGCCGACAGCAGTTCCAGTCCGGTCCGACCGGGCATCTCGTGGTCGGAGACGACACAGTCGAACCGGCCGTCCGAGAGCCGGTCCAGCGCCGTCTCGCCGTCGGTGACCGTCTCGACCGCTATCTCCCCGTCGGCCCGCTCCAGCAGCCGTGCCGCCGTCTCGGCGAAGGCCGCGTCGTCGTCGACGTGCAACACCTCGATCGGCCGTCCCGGGGGGCGCTCCCCCGTCGACCGCGTGCCGTCGATCACCACGACAGCACAGCACACGGTCTATCGTGATAAACCTGGCCGCCACGTCCACGTACATCGCCCGCAAGAGACATGCCTCTCGGGACCGCAGAATGATTGCATGGACGTGCACGTGCGTGGGAGCCCGGCCGAGCCGTTTCTCGGGGCCGGCGAGATCTTCGCGACGGAGTACGACGTCGACCGGCCGGTGACGGTGCGGGTGACCGAGGACCCCGGCGAGCGCACCCGGGTGAGCCACGACGACGACGGCCACCTGCTGACGGTGCCCCGCCGGGCGGCCACCAGCGCGATGGCCCGCGAACTGGCCCTCCACGAGTTCGCCCACGTGCGCCGCTACGAAGAGGGCCACCCCTCACACACCCAGTCGATGGACGAGGTGCTCTTCCTGGCGCTGGCCGGTCACAGCGTCGAGCGCCACCGCCTGATCCACTGTTACCAGATCGCCAACCACATGAAGGACGTCTACGCCGACGACCTCTGGGTGGAGGTGGCCCCGGCCGACAAGCTCGTCGCCTTCCTGGAGTCGGGGCTGGCGGCGGCCGTCGCCGACACCCCCCGGAGCGGCTGGCGGCCCATCGCGCCCGACGGGGGCGACCCGGAGATCGTCGCCGTCAACGCCGCCTTCGCGCTCGCGCTGGTCGAGCGACACGACCTCGTCGAGGCGGGCCACCGGATCTACGACCTGGCCCACGCCGCCGCCGACGACGCCCCCGGGGTGGACGTCGAGGGGTTCAAGCGGCGGTTCCGGACGCTGGCGGCCGACCCCGACGAGAGCGAGTACCGGAAGGCGCTGGTCGACGCCACCCGCGCGTACGCCGTCGCGAGCGGCGGCGACCGCGCGGCGGACTGACCGGTCGGCCGGCGACGGCCGGGGGAGTGGGCGCGCGAACACGGCTCAGATCAGCGGCGACAGCGCGAGCGCGACCGCCAGCGCCAGCGCGCCGACGTCGGCGCGGCCGAACGACGAGACCGGGAGCGTCGCGTTCCAGGCGAGACAGCGGGCCCGGAGCGCCAGCGTCAGCCGGTCGGTCCGCGCGAGCGCCCGCGCCGTCGACAGCGTCGCCAGCCGCGCCGCCCGGTCGAGGACGCCCCGCCGGTCCCCGCCGCGGGCCGCGACGGCGTCCCGCGCTCGGGCGACGTCGTTCCGGACGGCCGGGACCAGCCGGAGCGTCAGCGCGAGCCCGACGCCCAGCAGCCGGCCGGGTCGGCCGGGGACCAGCCGCTCGACCGCCCCGCGAGTCTCGCGGGCCGACGTCGACCGGCCGTAGGCGGCACTTGCGAGCAACACCGGGACGATCCGGGCGGCCGACGCGAGCGCCGCGAGCCCCCGCTCCGGTCGGAGCCAGGGCGGTCCGGGGGAGAGCGCCGCCAGGACCGGCCCGACCGCCAGCACGGCGAGCAGATACCGGTAAGACCACAGCGCCCGCCGGAGCGGGAGTCGGGCGGCCGGGAGCGTCGCCAGCCCGACGGCGAACAGCCCCGCCAGCCGGAGCGGCGTCGGGCGGCCGACCGCGGCCAGCGCCAGCCCGAACTGGACCGCGAGCTTCGACCGGGCGTCGAGTCGCGCCGCGACCGACCGGTCCTCGGCGTCCCCGGCGCTTCCCGTCGCGTTCCCGCCCGCGATGTCGCTCATCTCTCCGACCCGGGGCCCTCGGTCGGAACCCGGACGTCCAGGTCGGCGAGGGAGTCGCGGGCCCGCTCCGGGAGGACGTCCGCGACCACGGTCCCCTCCCGGAGCCCGACGACGCGGTCGGCCCGTCCGAGGACATCCCGGAGGTCGTGGGTGACGAACACGATCCCGGTGCCGTCGGCGTGCAGGTCGGCGAGCCGGTCGAGCACGGCCCGGCGGCTGGAGGGGTCCAGCCCGGTCAGCGGTTCGTCGAGCACCAGGTGGGCCGGCTCCATCGCGAGCGCGCCGGCGATCGCCACGCGGGCCTGCTCGCCCCCGGAGAGCGCCGCGACCCGCTCGTCGGCCCGGTCGGCCATGTCGACCGCGGAGAGCGCCCGTTCGACCCGCCGGTCGATCTCGGCGCGGTCGAGCCCCAGGTTCTCCGGGCCGAAGGCGACGTCGTCGCCGACCCGCGCGGCGACGAAGCCGTCCCGGGGCGTCTGGAACACCATCCCGACGCGGGTCCGGGCGGCGACCGGGTCCTCGGTCGTGGCGGTGCCGTCGACCGTCACCCGTCCCTCGTCGGGGTCCAGCAGCGCGTTGCAGTGACGGGCCAGCGTCGTCTTCCCGCTGCCGTTGGGGCCGACCAGCAACAGCCACTCGCCGTCCGGGATCCGCAGGTCGACGCCCGAGAGCGCCGGCTCGCCGTCGTAGCGGTGGACGACGCCCTCGAGGGCGATCATGCGAGTTCGGCGAGCCGACCCGTCGAGACCAGCGCGACCGTCAGCCCGGCCTTCACGAGGTCCGTCGCCGCGAACGGCGCCATCGATGCGGCCGCGGCGGGCAGGGGCGCCCCGCTGGCCCACGAGAGCCACGGGACGCCGACGGCGTAGATCGGCACCAGCCCGAGGGAGACGCCGACGGCCGTCGCCGGGACCGACAGTTCCCCGAGGGGGCCGGGCTCGACCGAGCGGTGGACGACGGCGCCGATCACCACCGCCGCGAGCAGAAAGCCCAGCAGGAAGCCCCCGGTGGGGCCGAACACGTAGCCGAGGCCGGCCGAACCGTTCGAGAACACCGGCGCGCCGGCGACCCCCGCCAGGACGTACAGCGCGAGCGCGAACCCGCCCCACAGCGGCCCGAGGACGATCCCGGCCAGGAAGACGGCGAAGGGCTGGACCGAGAACGGGACCCCGCCGGGCAGCGGGATCGACACCTGGGCCAGCGCGGCCGCCAGCGCGGCGAACAGCGCCGCCGTCGCCAGCCGCCGGACCGTCCCGGCCGCCACGGGCTCCACCCCGTCGTGTGCCTGGGACATACGCCGGCGTGGGTCGTCAACCGACAAGTAGTCCACGGTCGACAGGCGCGGACCGACGCCGGGTCGCCCCCGCGAGGGAGTCGCCCGCTGGCCCCCCGGATCGTCTGCCACAACCGTAAGGAACTACACGACTACGCCCCACTTACACGCTAAATGAGTCGATCGAGCGACGACCGACGGGCGGAGTACGACGTCGTCATCGCCGGCGCGGGCCCCGCCGGCGGGCAGTGTGCCCGGGACCTGGCCGCGCGGGACTACTCGACGCTGCTGTTGGAGGCCGAACCGGAGGAGCAGTTCCCCCGGACGAGCAACAAGTCGACGGCCGGCACCTTCCCGTCGGCGATGGCCTCGTTCGGCATCCCCGAGCGGGTCGTCCAGAACCACACCGACAACGTCGTGCTGGAGTCGCCCACCGACCACTTCCGGCGCGACCAGTCCGGCGTGGTGCTCGACTTCGGGAAGTACAAGCAGTTCCTCGTCGAGGACGCCCGGGCGGACGGCGCCGAGGTGCGCTTCGGCGCGCGGGCCACGGCGCCGATCGTCGAGGACGGCTCCGTCGAGGGGGTCCGGTACAACGGCGACCGAGAGGTGTACGCGGACGTCGTGATCGACGCGACCGGGCCCGCGGCGCCGCTGGCCACCGAACTGGGCGTCGCGGACCTGGACCGCGAGCGCCAGGCGATCGGCGTCGAGTACGAGATGGAGGGAGTCGAGGTGGGCCACCCCGACTACGCCGACCTACGGGACGCGATGATGCTGCGCCTGGACCACGGCACCGCGCCCGGCGGCTACGCCTGGATCTTCCACACCGGCGAGGACCGCGCGAAGGTCGGGATCTGTTACATCCAGAACGAGCGCCACGCCGAGCGGGGACGGGACGGCGCCACCATCGACGACTACCTGACCGAGTGGATCGAGCGCGACCCCCGTCTGACCGACGCCGAGCCCATCGAGGACAAACAGCAACACCGCGGCTCGGCGCACATCCAGACGCCGACGCGGATGAGCACGGACAGCTTCATGGCCGTCGGCGACACCGTCCCGACGATCGACCCGCTGTGGGGCGAGGGGATCGACAAGTGTATGCGCTCGGGCCGGGCCGCGGCCGTCACCGTCGACGACTGTCTGATGGGCGACCGTCGGAACACCTCCGCCGAGGCGATGGCGCTGTACGACGAACTCTGGGAGAGCGACGTCGCGCCGTCGGCCCGCCGGCGTCTGCTGATGACCGAACTGCTCTACTTCGCGCCCGACGAGCGCTACGACCGGCTCATGCGGGACCTCCGCCGGCACGACGACGGGACGCTCGGGCGGGCCAACGACGGCGACCCGCTGGCGATCGCCCGACTGCTCCATCTGAGCGACCTGCCGCTGCTGGCCGAGTTCGCACGCGACCGGATCGCCGCCGGGAGCGGGGCGAACCTCGCCGAGGCGGTGCCCGCGCTGTTCCGGTAGCCGGGCCGACGCCCGGCGACGCCGGGAGTCCGGCGGCTGGTCCCGAAGCGGAGATGAGAGAGGGTCCGTCCCCGATGATCGGAGCGTGAACGCGGGCGCGGGACTAACGCGCGGCGGCCGCGACGCGTTCTTTCTCCTCCTTCTGGTTGACCGCGTAGGCGGAGACGTCGGCGTTCGCGGCGCCGATCAGCTGGCTCGCGAGCGCCTCGCTGGCGCTGGCGTCGGCCTTGAACGAGTCCTGGTAGACGCCCTCGGCGAGGAACTTCAGCGCCTGGTCGACACGGCGCTGGGGGGCGACGTCGACCGCCTTCGGGACGGAGATGCCGCCGTACTTCAGCCGGACCGTCTCCTCGCGGGGCGCGCAGTTCTCGACCGCCCGGACGAGCACCTGCACCGGGTTCTCCTCCGTGCGCTCGTGGACGGTGTCGAAGGCGTCCCGGACGATGCGGGTCGCCAGTTGCTTCTTGCCGGAGTTGTCGCCGGTCTGCATCAGCCGGTTGATCAGCCGCTCGACCACGCTGATCTGGCTCTTCTTGAACTGCTTGTCCGCGTGACGGCCCATCGTGTGTGCGATCGGCGTCACCGTGATGTAGCGCTCGGTCGACGGGTCGTAGAACTCCAGTTCCGTCACCGGCCAGCGGTCGAACAGCTCGGCGCGCGCGCCCTCCTCGTCGGTGCCCGGCGCGTCGGGCTCGGGGGTGTCCTCGGTCGACATTATCGCACCGGCTTCTCGGCGTTGCCCCGCACCAGTTCGATCAGCGACACGCCGTTGACCTTCTCGACCTTGTAGTTCACGCCGGAGAGGTCGCCCATCGCGCGACCCTTCGCCCCGCCGATCCCCGCGATGGTCACCTCGTCGTGCTCGTCGATGAACGAGATGGCGCCGTCGCCGGGACAGAACGCCGAGACCTGCTTGCCGTTCTTGATCAACTGGACCCGGACGCACTTCCGGATCGCCGAGTTGGGCTGTTTCGCCTCGATTCCGACCTTCTCCAGGACGATGCCCCGACCCTGCGGGGCACCCTCAAGGGGGTCTGACTTCTTGCCCAGCCCCCGCTCGCGGCGCGCGTAGTCCGAGTCGGACCACCGGTGTCGCTGGCGGTCCTTCTTCAGCTTGCGCGCGCCGTACTTGCCGTTCGCCATAGTGGACAGCGCTACCCGGTCCATCCACTTAAGACTCTTCTTTCGGCGGCGCCCGTGCCGCGGAGCAGTCCGACGTGGTGGTGTTCGGACACGCGACCACACGCCCTGAGAGACACAGACACGAAAAGCCCTCGCGGGGTTGCGGTCCCGCGGCTCGTGCAACCCCGCTCGCCCTTTCGGTCCACCAGGGTTCGGACGGGTCGACGGCCGACTCGTGGCGGATGAGAGGGCGCGGCTCCCCGAAGTTCTGCGGCGGTACTATCCGAACAGAGGGGATCCGTCACGGGACTCCGGAGCGTGTCGGGGGCTCTCCGTGGCCGACGACGATCGTCTCGATCCCGTGACTGGACACTGTCTCCGGGGCCGGGGAGCCGCCCTACGTCAGTTCGATCCCGTCGACGCCGACGTGGCGGCGAGCCAGCCGCCGGGCCGCCTCGATCGTCCGCCCGTCGGTGCCGATGGCGACGCCGCGGTCCTCGCTGGCCACCTCGACGTAGGCGACCGTGTCGTCGTTCTCGGAGATGGTGACGTTGTACACCGCCGCCGGCGCCAGGGCGTTCGCGACGAACGCCTCCGGCCGGTCGGCGTCCTCGACGAGCCGGACCGAGGTGTCGAGCTTCCCCTCGACCCGTTCGACCACCCGCCCGCCGGGGCCGATCGCCTCGGCCATCCGGCCGGCGGCGATCAGGAACACCACCTGGTCGTGCTCGTCGAGGCGCAGACAGTCCCGGACCGGGACGTCGGCCTCCTCCTCGAACAGCGCGATCAGTCGCCTGTCCTCGTCGGAGAGCTCGACCGCCACTGTCAGTCGCTCTCGCTCCCGGTGCGGCTCCCCATCCGGAGGTCGACGTCGCCGGTGCCCAGCTTGATCGGCTTCCCGACGATGACGTTCTCGGTCACGCCGTCCAGGGCGTCGACCTCGCCGTGGATCGCCGCGTCCAGCAGGTGGTTGACCGTCACCTCGAAGGCGGCCCGCGCCAGCACGGACTCCTTCGACCCGGAGATGCCGTGCCGGCCGATCGACTCGATCGTCCCCCGGTTGGTCATGATGTCCGCGACCAACATCAGGTGCCGGACGTTCACGTCGTCCAGCCCCTGCTCCTCGAGGGTGTTCATCGTCTCGTTGATCAGCGCCTCCCGGGCGGCCTCGATCCCCAGGTTGCGGTGGATCTCGTGGATGTTGTTACAGGTGGTCCGCGAGGCGTCGACCCCCTCGATGTCGAGCACGTCGCCGAAGGCCGACCCCTCCGTGTAGAGGACGAACTCCTCGCCACGGTCGGTCTCCTCCTTGCGGATCACCACGCGGGAGATCTCGTCGATCCCCTTGAACACGATCTCGCGGAGCTGCTCGACCAGCTGGAGCAGGTCGCGGTAGCTGGGCTCGTCGGGGCCGAACTCGATCATCGTCCCCGCGCGGCGGGTCTCGACGCCCAGGTCGGACTCGATGGTCTCGGCGATCTCCGCGGCCACGTCGTCGACCTCGGGCACCGTCGGCCACCGCTCGGCCAGGGTCCCCTCGTTGAGGTCCACCTGCACCAGCATGTCCGCGACGTTGGTCGAGATGTCGCCCAGCGCCAGGATCCGCGTCGCCTCGATGTTCCAGACCACCTCGTGGGCTCGCTCGCGCTCTTCGGCGTACTCGTCTTCGAGGTGGACCGTCATCATCGGCGTGT
>CAZMWG010000120.1:0-9200 GCA_964569925.1 uncultured Halobacteriales archaeon
TTCTCGGAGACCGTGATCTCCTCGCCGGTCCCGACGAACTCGACGGTGTGTTCGGTCACGGCCCGCAGTTCCGTCGGTCCCGGCAAAACTCTTTCCAAGCCGGTCGCGGACCGTAAACGGTTTTCTCGACCGGGCCGGGAGTACCGACGATGACCGTTCACGAGACCGACGTGGTCGTCGCGGGCGCCGGCACGTCGGGCTGTTACGCGGCCGCGACGGTCGCCCGCGCCGGCTACGACGTCGTCGTCGCCGAGCGCAAGGACGAGCGGGAGGCGGGTCACATCGCCTGTGGGGACGCGCTGAAGGGCGCCTCCTCCTTTCCCGACGCGATCCCGCGGTCCCGGATCGAACCGTCGTTCACGAACACCGCCGTCGACCACGGCCGCTTCGAGATCCCCACGGAGAACACCGTGCTCGACATCCCCGTCCCGGGGGAACTGGCGGTGATCGACCGCCACGAGTTCGGCCGCCAGCTCATCGACGGCGCCAGGGACGCCGGCGCTCAGTTCCACTTCGACACCGTCGTGCAGGACGTCCGTCAGAACGACGACGGCCGCGTCGTCGGCCTCCGGGCGATCCGGGACGGCGACCCGGTCACCTACGACGCCGAGACGGTGATCGACGGGGCGGGCGCCCTGTCGATCCTCCAGGACAAGGCCGACCTCTCGGGCACGACCTTCGACACGAACGTCCGCTACTCGCAGTTCTGCTCGGCCTACCGCGAGATCATCGAGGTCGACGAGCCCGTCGAGTGGGACGACGCCCTCGTGTTCAAGCCCACCGAGCGCTCGGCGGGCTACCTCTGGTACTTCCCGCGCACGGAGACGACGATCAACGCCGGGCTGGGCTTCCAGATGAACGAGGAACCCATGCAACTGGTCGACGACCTCAAGCGCGACCTCGCGGAGCGTCCGGAGTTTCGCGACGCCGAGGTCGTCGACAAGCTCGGCGCCGCCCTGCCGACCCGCCGGCCGTACGACTCCGCCGTCGCGCCGGGGATGCTGGCCGTGGGCGACGCCGCGGGCCACGTCAACCCCACCACCGGCGGCGGCATCGCCGGCGCCGCCTACGCCGGGGTGTACGCCGCCGAGGCCGCCATCGACGCCATCGACGACGGCGTCGTCGACGACGAGGCCGCCCTCTGGGAGTACAACGAGCGCGTGATGGACCACTTCGGCGCCCGCTACGCCGCGCTCGACGTCTACAACGTCTTCACCACCGCCTACGACCTCGACGACCTGACGGCGCTTCTGGCCGCGCTCCCCGGGGAACAGATCGCGGAGGCGCTCTACTCCGGCTCCGCCGAGGTGGGGCCGCTGTTGAAGCTCAAGACCGCGGTGAAGAGCTTCGGCCACTGGGGGACGATCCGGGACCTCTACGCGGTGAAGAAGCTCGCCGACCGGCTGCTCGACCTCTACGGCGACTACCCCGCCGACCCGTCGGGCTTCGACGCCTGGCGCGACCGCCGGGACGACCTCATGGACGAGGTGTACGCCCGCACCGGCGCCGAGGCGAAGTACTGAGTCGCCCGCTCCTCTCGCCCGGACTCGACGGTCGCTCGTCCCCCGATCTTCTCTACCTCGTCTCGGCGACTCCCGACTCCCCCCGCCCGATCCCGGCGACTCCGCCGACTCCTCCCGCCCGATCCCGGCGACTCCGCCGACTCCTCCCGACTGCTCTCGGCGACTCCGCCGACTCCTCCCGTCTGATCTCGACGACCGCGCCGAATCCTTCCGCCCGATTCCGGCAGCCGCCCGCCTCGCTACTCCTCCGCTTCGTTCTCGGCCGCCCGCTCGTCGTCCGCCGACCGCCCGGCCGCTGCCGTCTCCGCCGCTCGTCGCTCGGCGACCGTCGCCGCCGGACCGTCGAGCGTCGCCGACAGCGTCGCGGCGAGCCAGTCGACCCCGATCGGGATCGACGCCTCGTCGACGTCGAACGTCGCGGTGTGGTGGCCGCCGGGGTGGTCGGTGCCGACGCCGACGTACGCCGCGAGCCCGCCCCGGTCCTGGACGCGCTGCATCAGGAAGGTGGCGTCCTCGCTGCCGCCCAGGTCGTCGGTGCGGAGCCGCGAGGTGATCCCCTCGATCCCCGCGGCGGCCTCGTAGCCGACGTCGATCAGGGCGTCGTCGCTGTCGGCCGAGGGCGCCCCGCCCGTCGGCTCGACGGTCACCTCGCAGTCGTGCATCCGGGCCGCCGACTCGAGCACCGTCCGGGCGCGCTCGCGGGTGTACTCCATCAGTTCGGTCGTCCCGCCGCGGACCTCCCCCTCGATCACGGCCTCCTCGGCGATGATGTTGCGGGCGGTGCCGCCCTCGATCCGGCCGGCGTTGACCCGCGTGGGGCCGTCCTCGTGGCGGGCGATCCCGTAGAGGTTCGTCACCGCGGTCGCCAGCGCCTGGTTCGCGTTGCGCCCCTGGGCCGGGTGGCCGCCGGCGTGGGCCGGTTCCCCCTCGAAGGTGGCCCGGAACTGGTCGACCGCCAGGATCCCCTCCACGCCCGCGACGATCTCCCCCGTCGGGTGGTCCAGGCCGACGTGGACGGCGTACAGCGCGTCGACGCCGTCGAGGTGGCCCCCCTCGGCGACGGGCTTCGCGCCGCCGACGATCTCCTCGGCGGGCTGGAAGAGGACCTTCAGCCGACCGTCGAACGCGCGGTCGGCGAACGCCTCCAGCACGCCCACCCCGAACACCGCGTGAGCGTCGTGGCCACAGGCGTGCATCGCGGGCGTCTCCGACCGGAACCCCTCGGCGACCGGCCGGTGGCTCTCGTCGGTCGACTCCTCGCGGGGCAGCCCGTCGATGTCGACCCGCAGCGCGACGGTCGGTCCCTCGCCCTCCCCCTCGATCGTGGCCAACAGGCCGGTGTGGCCGTCGCCGATCGCCGCTAAGAGTTCCTCGTCGACGCCCGCGTCGCGGGCCCGCTCGCGCCACTCTGCGAGGTCGTCGTCGTCCGGGACGCCGGGTCGGTCCTCGGCCAGCAGTTCCGGGCCCAGGACGACGTCGTCGACCCCGATCCGCTCGACGGCCTCCAGGAGCCGGGCCGTCGTGTAGAACTCCCGCCAGGCGGGCTCGGGGTGTCGGTGGAGCTCTCTGCGCAGGTCGACCAGCCGCTCGCGTCGCGTCTCGTCCATACCGCCGCGACGGCCCCCCGGAACTTAGGCTCGCTCACTCGCCGCGGGCCGGTCCCCGCCCACGGGCGTCCTCGGCCGGTCCCGTCCCGGCGGGAGCCTCGCCCTCGCGGTCTACCCGCCGGCCTGCCTGCGCTGTTCGACCTCGGCGCTGACGTGGATCCCGTCGGGGTACTCCCGGCCGGCGACGTCGCGGGCGAACCCCTGGTAGCCGACGATCTCGATCGTGCGGGTGTAGACGGTGTAGCCCCAGGACTCGAACCGGTCGGCGCCGGGTCCCAGGGTCTTGGACTGTGGCACCCGGTAGTCCTCCGGCGGCCGGGGGTGTGGCCCCTTCAGTTCGACCCCCTTCCGGGCCGCCCGCTGTTTGATCCCGTCGACCACCTCGTCCAGCCGGCGGCGATCCCCGCTCTCCAGGGTGAGCGTCGTGACGAACGGCATGGTCGTCGGTGGCCGTCCGTGCGACAAAAGCCCTCGCTTCCGGTCGCGCCCTCCGATATTCTCTTAAGTAACGACGGTCTTACCCTCGGATAATGATCGAGGCCACGAGCGCGGGAGCGATCCTCTATCGCGACACCCGTGGCCGGCGCGAGTACCTGCTGCTCAAGAGCCGCCCGGGGGACTGGGAGTTCCCCAAGGGCGGCGTCGAGGGCGAGGAGGAACTCCAGCAGACGGCCATCCGGGAAGTGAAAGAGGAGGCGGGCATCGAGGACTTCCGGCTGATCGACGGGTTCCGGAAGGACTACGACTACGTCTTCGAGGCGGACGGGAACACCATCCACAAGACCGTCCACCTGTTCATCGCTCGATCCTACGAGGCGTCGGCCGAACTGTCGAACGAACACCGCGACCTGCAGTGGCGCGACTACCAGCAGGCGGTCAACACGGTCACCCAGGACGGTCCCCGGGAGATCCTCGAGGAGGCCCACGAGTTCCTGGGCGAGGAGGAGGAGACCGAGGAGTAGAGCCGTCCGGACCGTCCGGCGACGGCGGGGGCCGTCTACCCGTCCCCGGTCGCCGTCGGGTCGTCCTCGTCGTCGGGGTCGTAGCCGTCGTACTCGCTCAGCGCCGACCAGACCACGCTGAGCGCGACGTAGGCGAGCAGCGCCCACGCCGGCAGGATCGCCCAGGCGGACGGGAACTCCCCGGCGGCGGCGCCGGCACCCAGCGCGGCGGCCGTGGCGAGCGCCCCGACCCGCCTGATGGTCCGGCGGGTCCGTCTCAGTTCCCGCACGACGGCGTCGCTCACGCCGCCCACCTCCGTCCGGTGGTCCGTGCGGACGTCCCCGACGGGTCGGTCTGTCGGCGAAGCGTTCGGGCGCGAGCGGTCGTCTCGGAGGGCGACAGCATACTTCGTCCTGTCGTACAGAGATACAAGACCGTGGCGGTCGCCCGCACGCCGGCCGGGGTCGGGAAACGCTCTTACCGGCCGGGGGCCAGGTGCGCCCGTGGAGGTCGACAGCGAGTTCGCGTTCGAGTTGCGGGTCTGCCGGTGGGCCGAGCGGTCGTGGCCCCCCGGCGGGGAGCCGATGGGCGGCCCCGCGACGGCCGGCGACGCCGTCGTGATCGCCCGCCAACTCGGCACCGCCCGGCGGCGCTGGGACACGATCGTCCTGGAGTGTGACCCCGAGGGGCTCGACGCCCGGGCGGCGTTCGGCGAGGAGCGGCTCGACTCGGACCTGCTCCCCGTCGTCCGGCACGCCCCCGCGGAGTGGGCGTGGTACCGCGAGGCCCTGCCCGAACCCGACTACCCCTGGCGGTACGTCCGCGAGGCGGTCAACCGCGCCGCCGACCGCGGGGTCCTGGGGCGTCGCAAGCGCGACGGTCGCGTCGAGATCCGGCGGACCCGTCCCTACCCCGACTGGGTCGACCGGGTCGTCGCGATCGAGAACAAGCCCGACCTCGACGCCGCGGCGGCCCGGGACCTCGCGGACCAACTGCGCCGGGACGTCGCGCTCGGACTCGCCGACGAGGTGTGGGTGGCCACCGCCGCCACCGACGACCGGGTCCCGCCCGCGCTGTTCGAGGACCTCCCGCCGGAGGCGGGGATCCTCACGCTCTCCGCCGACGGGACCGTCCGACCGGTGTGGCTCCCCCGGCGGCTCGCCGTGGACGAGCCGGGGACGCGGATCCTGGAGAACCCCGACGAGGGACGAAGCGCCGCCCGGTTCGAGTACGTCGACCCGACGGACAAGCGAGCCAAGCGCCGCGAGATCGCCGAGCGGGCCTACGAGCGGGGGTGGCGCTCGTACGCCGACGCCACCCGCCCGGACTGTCGACACTACGAGCTACGCCGCGAGGGGGAGGGCGGCTGGCTCCTCCCTCACTGCGCGGCCAAGGGGCGGGTCCCGACGCCGGCCGAGTGTGGGAGCGCCTGCGGGTCGTTCGAGCCCGAACCCCCGGCCTGGCGGACCCGGGGCTGGCCGATCGAGGGCGGTCCCGGGGCGGGGATCCGGCGGCTGCTCGAGGACAGGCGGCGACGGCGGCGCTGAGGCGGGTCAGGCGTCGATCCGCAGCCGGTCGCGCTCGACGGCCAGCCGGAAGGTGGGGACGGTCCGCTGGACGCGCTCGGCGACGCCGCGGTCGACGAGCGCGTACAGCGCCGAGCGCACGTCGTCGATCTCGGGGTCGTGGCCGGCGTCCCGGAGCGCGTGCAGCGTCGCGACCACGCTCATGGGTTCCTCGTCCGGGCCCGCGAGGACGTCGACGGCGGCGGCCTGCAGCTCGGAGAGCTCGACGGTCTGTTCGGCGGCGTCGCCCGCGCCGACCAGTTCGACGGCCGCCGGCGTCGCACAGATCAGGCTGTCGTCGTTGCGGTAGTAGTAGTCGCCCAGCTCCGACTCCAGGTAGCCGTGGACCTCGCTCCCGCTGTCCATCCCCCACCGCTCGCGCAGCTCCGCGTTCTTGGTGGGCTGGAGCTCCACGACGTCGGCCAGCCGCTCGTGGGCCTCCTCCGAGAGGGTCATCGAGCGAGGGTAGACCGGGTCGGGTCTTCGTGTTTGCGGACCGTCGGCGTCGACCCGCGGCGACGTCGCGACCCGACCGGACGGACGGGCGGTTCCGGGTCCCGTCGCCGGACGACCGGGCGGTTCGCCCGCGTCCCGGTCGGTCGGGACCAGCGCGGCCGGTCCCGCTCCGACCGGTTTTTACCGGCCCCCGCGTAACCCCGCGTGTGAGCGATCACGTCCCGACCGGCTGTGACCCCGTCGACGAGCTACTGGGCGGCGGCCTGGAGCGCGGCGCGGTCACGCAGGTGTACGGCCCCTCGGCGGCGGGCAAGACGAACCTGGCGCTGAGCGCGGCCGTCGAGACCGCCGCGGCCGGCGGGTCCACGCTGTTCGTCGACACGGAGGGGCTCTCGCCCGACCGGATCGAGCAACTCGGCAGCGCGCGGGCGGAGGGGACCGACGAGAGCCTGGAGAGCCTGGCCGAGCGGATCGTCGTCTCCGAGGCGCTGGACTTCGAGGAGCAGCGGGAGGCCGTCCAGGACGCCGCCGACTTCGCCCCGCGGGTGGAACTGATCGTGCTCGACAGCGCCACCGGCTTCTACCGGCTGCGCCGCACCGAGGGCGACGAGGGCGAGACCCTGCGGGCGGTCGCCCGCCAGATCACCCACCTGCTGTCGCTGGCGCGCAAGCACGACCTGGCGGTCCTGTTCACCAACCAGGTGTTCACCGACCCCGAGGCCGACCGGACGCGGGCGCTGGGCGGGCACACGCTCGATCACTGGTCGGGGGCGATCCTGCGCGTCGAGCGGTTCCGCGGCGGGAACCGGCGGGCCACGCTGGAGAAACACCGCTCCCGGCCGGTCGGTGACAGCGTCCGCTTCCGGATCACCGGCGAAGGGCTGGCCGCCGCCGAGGGGTGAGCGCGAGACGGGGACGGCCGTCAGTCCCCGCGGGCCGCGGTCCGGTCCTCGACCACCCGCGAGGGGGGGACCGCCGCGACGACCCGCCGGGCGGCCAGGCCGAAGAGGAGGAGCACGCCCCACAGCCCGGGCTGGAGTAGCGGGTAGACGACGTCCGGAAGTCCGCCGAGTAGCGCGGGGAGCCGGTCGACCAGCAGCTTCAGCCCGTAGGCGTGGACCTGCAACAGGAGCAGCGCCACGAGCACCAGCGACGGGGCGCCGTCGGCCTCGAACTCCACGGACAGCAGGGCGAGCACGGCCGGCAGCGCGGCGACGAAGTAGTAGACGTAGGGCAGCGGCGTGATCAGGAGGAAGGCGGCGACGCCGAGCGCGAACACGGACCGGCCGGCGTCGACCGCGAGGGCGGCGCCGGCGGCGACCAGCCCGGCGATCCCCAGCCTGACGAACAGCGCGCCGGGCAGCCAGTGGAGCTGTCTGAAGTACGGCGGGAACCAGAGGTAGGCCTTCGGGAGTCGCTCGCCGCCGCCCTGGTCGACCCCCCAGACGAGCACGTCCAGGTACGCGAGGTTCGTGTCGAGGCCGAACAGCCCGACCGACAGCGCGACCAGGCCGACGCCCGCGACGACGGCCCCGACGAGACGGTCCCGGTCGGCCAGCAGGTGGGCCCCGACGGGGGCGTACGCGAACTTGACGACGCCGACGGCCCCCGTCGCGGCCCCCGAGAGCAGCGCCCGCGAGCGGTCCTCGGCGAGCAGTCCGGCCAGCGCGAACGACAGCAGCGCCCCGAGGAGGGCGGCGGTCTGACCGAGTTTGAACGAGAGCAGGACGGGATAGAAGCCCACGAGCGCCCACAGGCCGATCAGCCGCTCGTGGAGCCGCAGGGAGACCCCCAGCCCCGCGGCGACGGACTGGAGCGCGACCCACAGCAGCAGCGTCGTGGTCACGCCCCAGGCGATCCCCGCGGCCTCGTGACCCAGCGCCGCGAACGGACGGAAGAGGACCAGGAACACGGGCGGGTAGAGGTAGTTGCCCCAGTAGCCCCCGTCGTCGTTGGGGACGTAGATCGGCTCGCCGGCCCGCCAGCGGTCGACGGCGAACTCGTAGACCGTCAGGTCCTGGAAGTTGATCGCCTGTGCCTTCGGGTCGACCGCCCGGAACAGCGCTTCGACGGCCGGGAAGACGAGGAGGGCCACGAGGACGAGCACCGCGAGGGCGACGAAACCGGGACGGCGCTCCCGCAGCGCCCACAGGCGCCTGGCGAGTCCCATACCGGCCGGTGGTGGCGACGGGAGTGAATAGCTTGCGTTCGGTCGGCGGCCGTTTCACCGTCGGCCGCGCCGACGACGGTAGTGTTTACCGTGGCAGCGACGACCGAGGCCGGAAGGGAAACCCCCCAGGAAGCCCCGGCCGGGGCTTCCCAGGCCGTCTCACCGGCTCTGACACTGCTATCTCCGTAACCGAACACCACCGGCCCGACCGGTCAGCGGATCAGCTCCGGGTCGCCGTCGACGGCGTACAGCGTCCGGGCGGCGACGTTGACGGCGTGGTCGCCGACCCGCTCGAGGTCCCGAACGGTGAGCATGAACAGGCGTGCGTCGGCCAGCAGCGGTTCGATCTCCTCGGCGGTGGGGTTGCGTTCCCGCCCGACCAGCGACCGGACGAGGTCGTCCGCGGCGGCCTCGCAGCGCTCGTCGACGTCGTGGTCGTCGGCGGCGACCGCCCGACAGGCCGCGGGGTCGCGGTCCCGGTAGGCGGCGAGCGCCGCCAGCAGGTTCCGATGGACCATCTCGCCGA
Organism: uncultured Halobacteriales archaeon; assembly: GCA_964569925.1. GTDB lineage: Archaea > Halobacteriota > Halobacteria > Halobacteriales > Haloarculaceae > CAZMWG01. Next base: position 8,790 of record CAZMWG010000120.1, read on the forward strand.
CGTCCGCCACGGGCACGGCCGTGAGGTCGCTCCGGCCGAGTTCCAGCGAGTAGCCCGCCAGGTTCGCCGCCAGGTCGCCGATCCGTTCGAGGTCGGTGGCGATCTTGAACGACGCCGCGACGAAGCGCAGGTCCGTGGCGACGGGCTGTTGGAGCGCGAACAGGTCGACGCAGTCGCTCTCCAGGGCCAGATACCGGTCGTTGATCGCCCCGTCGCTCTCGGCGATGGTGTGTGCGAGATCGCCGTCGTGCTCGCGGTAGGCCGTCAGCGCCCGCTCCAGTCGGTCGGCGACGGTCTCGCCCAGCCCGAACACCGCGTCCTCGAGGTCGGCGAGTTGCGTCTCGAAGCTGTCACGTGCCACACGGATTCGTTGACGGGCACCCGTGGAATAGCTTCGCCCGGTCGGGCCGG
>CAZMWG010000121.1:0-9117 GCA_964569925.1 uncultured Halobacteriales archaeon
AACTCGGGAGTCCACCGACAAGCCCACCCCTTTAAGGATGGGCAGCTGACGTCACCGCCTCCGTTGGCATCGTCTCGAACGCGCTCGACTACGAGACGACCTCGGCGGTCGTCCTGGGCGGGAACATGGGCTCGTCGACGACACAGCAACTGCTGCTGTTCGGGATCCTACTGCTGGGCTTCGGCCAGGTCGAGCTCTCGGACCGGATCCTGCGTGACACGTTCGCCCCGATGGTCGTGGGCCTGGTGCTCACGCTCGCCCTCTCCTGGGACGGGACGGTGTCCCGACTCGACGGCGTCGTCCTGCTCGTCGCGTTCGTCGTCTACCTGGTCTACAGCTACGCCCGACGCCAGCAGACCCCCGTGGAGGGCGCCCCGAGCACGAACGTCGCCAGGGACTCGGCGGTGGCCGTCGTCATGCTCGGGCTGATCCTCGGCAGCGCCTCCGTCCTGCTGGCGGTGATCCAGAACGTCGTGGCCGGCGTGTTGCTCGGCGGGTCGATGGTGGGCGTCCTGACGCTGGGAATCGCCTCCTCGTTTCCCGAACTGAGCACTGTGCTGGACGGGATCCGCCGGAAGACGCCGATCATCGCCGTCGGGGCGCTGATCGGGAGCAACATCGTCAACCCGCTCGTCGGGTTCGGCCTCGGGGGCGCCATCTCCACCTACCACGTCCCGTCGGCGATCGTCGTCTGGGACCTGCCGTTCAAGATCCTCGTCACCCTCGGACTGGTCGCGTACATCCGGTACGAGGACGGACTGCTCACCCGCAACGTCGGGGTGACGCTGATCGGGGTCTACTTCGTCTACATCGTCGGCCGGATGCTGCTGTTCCCCGGTCAGTGACCGTCCGGGGGGTGGCTCGGGACGCCCATCTCCGGGCCGACGACCCGGTCGTCGGGCCCCGAACCCGGCTCACGTCTTCTCCTCGACGTCGGCGTCCCCGTCCCACACGCGTGCGACCGTCGTGACGACGCTACCCACCAACGCCGGCGTGGAGACGGCGAGGCCGGTGAAGACGACGGCCCCGCCGTCGGGTACCGCCGACGACGCCGTCCAGACGCCGAACAGCAGCAGGACGATGCCGAACAGGAGGGCGTCCGTCGACAGCGTCACGCTGACCGAGACCGGGGCAATGTGGTGCTTCCGAGCGTGATGGCTCCGAACGGTGTGTGGAGTGCGTTCGTCACGGAGAGGGCGGCCCCGAACGCGGCCGCTCCGGGTCGGAGACCCGAGAGCGACGCCACGTCCCGGGAACGGGTACCGAGCGACATGACGCCGGGACGGTCGATCCGTCACGGAACAAAACACGGGGCCACGGTACCGAGGGTCCCGAAACCGGGCGACGCGTCGCCGGCGTGAGCGGCGACGCCACCATCCTCACCGCCCGGCACGTCCCGGCTCTCTTGATAGCTAGAGGCGATCTCGGCAGGGCCTCCGACTGCTAGCGGGTCGATACAGGGGGTCTGGACGAGAGCGATATGGTAGGCGATGTCCCCGCCAGACCTCTCCGAGCGGCTTCCCGCCGATCGAACGCTGCACCGCGCGACGAACACCCTCCGCGGGCTGGCCCCCTCCACCGCCCGCGACGCGCTCGACGCCGGCGCCTTCGTCTCGCTGGTCGCCACCGTCGTCGTGCTGGGCTACCTCCAGGGCGGCCTCTCGATGGTCGTCACGCTCCCGGCGGTGCTGGGCGGGAGCAACCTGGTGATCCTGCAGGCGGTCGTGGCCTGCCTGACCCTCTCCGGTCTGTTCGGTCTCTCCGGGCTGGTGTTGCTCGGCCAACTCGCGACCCGCGAGGACGACCAGTTCCCGACGAACGGGGAGACGGTCACGGCCGTCGTCCCGGTCCACGAGGACGCGGCGGCGCTCGGCCGGAGCGTCGAGAGCCTGCTGGCGAGCCGGTACCAGGACCTCCGGGTGCTGGTCGTGGCCGAACCCGACGACGACGCCTCGCTCCGGCGGGCACGGGAGTACGCGACCGACGACCGCGTCGACGTGCTGGTCAACGACCGCTACCCGGGCAGCAAGGCCGGCGCGATCAACTACGCCGCCGAGACGACCGACAGCGAGTACCTGGCGGTGTTCGACGCCGACGAGGCCGTCGACCCGCTGTTCGTCTCCAGCGCGGTCCACCGGCTCGCGGACTGTGACGTCGTCCAGGGGCGGACGGTGCCCGAGTCCGACGGGCTCGTCGAGACGGTCGCCTACTACGAGTCGGTCGTGCTGGGCGACCTCAGCCAGCGGCTGCTCACCGCGGTCACCGACTTCACGATGGCCGCCAGCCGGACCGTCGTCATGCGCCGGGAGGCGTTCGAGGCCGTCGACGGCTACGACCCGGAGATGCTCACCGAGGACTACGCCTTCGCCTTCGACTGCTACGAGGCCGACCTGGACGTGGTCGAGCAGTTCTCCCACGCCTCGACCATCGAGGCGGCACACACGCCCGCCGACTGGTGGGGCCAGCGCAAGCGCTGGATGACCGGCTACGCGCAGGTGTTTCACTCGCTGCTGGGCGACTGCACGTCGCCGCGCACGTACCGGGACCTGCTCTCGCCGGTCATCTGTGCCGGCTCGGTGCTCGGGAACCTGTTCATGCTGTCGCTGGTCTCGAAGATGGCCGTCCTCGTCGCCAACGGCGTCGCGGGCTGGACCCTGCTGCCGGCGCTGACGCTTGCCGGGTCGGCCCTGGCGCTGCGCCTCTACGACAGCGCCGCCGGGCGCCTCGAGGACGTCGGCGTCGGCTACGTCGCGATGCCGGCGGTGTTGCCGCTGTACAGCCTGGCGGGGATCAAGGCGGTCGTCGAGTACGCCGTCAGTTGGGACGGCGAGTGGTACAGCGTCACGAAGAGCGGCTGAGGCGGCCGTCCGGGGACCTCGCGACGCGTCGTGACCGCCCGCCGGACGGTCGCTCGTGGGATCGTTCGGGCCCCGATCCGGGTGAAACGATCACCAGATTATAATTCGGGGCGCCCCTTGATCACGGTTACCGTGAACGGGTCGAGCGAGGCGGGGACCGACGACACACGGTCGGGGACCGGCCGACCGACCGTTCCGCGGGGCGTCTGGGTCGTCGGTGCGGTGCTCGCCGGGGCGCTGTTCGTCGACGCGTTCGGGCTGGGTCGGTTCCGGAGCGCGGTCCTGGCCGCCGACGTGGGGACCGTCGCCGTCGTCGTCGGCGTGGCGCTGCTGGTGTTGGTCCTCCGCGGGGTCGCGCTGGGCGTCCTGCTGGACGTCCTGGGCTACTCGGTGCCGACACACCGTATCGTGAGCGTCTACGCCGTCACGACGGCGATCAGCACGGTCGTCCCCGGCGGACAGGCGGGGGGCGCGCCGGTCAACGGCCACGTCGTCGCCCGGGCGGCCGACGCCGACTACGAGGACGGCGTCGCGGCCGTCGTCGTCGCCAGCCTCCTCTCCAACCTCGCCGTCGTTGCGTTCGGGCTGTGTGGCGCCGTCTACCACGTCGCCACGGCCCCCGGCGGAACGGGCGTCGGCGCGATCGCCCTCGGCCTGATCGGGGCCGTGGCCGTCGGCACGGCGGGTCTCTGGCGGGCCCGCGGCCGCGTCTACTCGCGGATCGTGGCCGTCGCGGTCCGTCTCGCCCGGATCGCGGGTCGACTGCCGCGCGTCCCGTCGCCCGACCCCGAGGCGGTCCGATGCCGGTCGGGCGACCTCGTCGACGCCGTCGGCCGACTCCGCGAGGGCACGCCCCGGCAGGTCGGCATCGTCGGGGGGCTGTTCGCGGTCGCGCACGTGCTCACCGTCCTCGCGCTGGGGCTGTCGCTGACCGCCGTCGACCTGACGGTACCCGCCGGCGTCCTGCTGGCGGTGATCCCCGTCGCCGTCGTCGGCGCGGCCGTCCCGGTCCCGGGCGGGGTCGGCGGCGTGGACGTCGCGCTGGTGGGGCTTCTCAGCGCCGGCACGGCGGCCACGGCGCCGGTCGCCGGCGCGGCGGTCGCCGTCTACCGGACCGCGAGTTCGGGACCGGCCCTGTTGATCGGCGGGCCGCTGATCCTGGCGATGACGGTCCTGGGCTGGTTCTCCGGGGCGGACGGCGACGCGGCCTGATCGCCGTCGAGCGCGAGGGAAGGATCCTCCTACCGCTCCAGCAGGTCGAGCACCGCCCGCTCCTTGCCGCCGGCCTCCACCATCACGTCGGAGCGCTCGGCCAGCCACCCGGGGACGCGGGCGGGGAACTCGGCGTGAGCCTGGGGCCGGGCGTCCTCGCCGTGGAGACGGGCGGGCTCGGAGTAGTGGGTCGCCGGGCGCACCTCGCCCCACGTTTCGGCCGCGCGCTCGAACCCCTCGCGGTAGGTCAGCCCCCGGTCGGCGAACGAGTGGTGGTGGTAGTCGAACAGCACCGGCACGTCCACCGGCGCGAGCGCCGCGACCAGTTCCGGAACGCTCCAGAGGCTCTCCTTGTCGTCGTTCTCGACGGTCAGTCGCGCCCGGGCGCCCGGCGACAGCTTCCGGACCGACGAGCGAAACCGCTCGGCGGTAGCCTCCTTGTCGCCGTAGGTCGCGCCGACGTGGACGTTGATTCCGTAGTAGGGCGAGCGCGCCAGCCCCATCAGGTCAAGCCAGTCGGCGTGGTAGTCGACCCCCCGCACCGAGTTCGCCCGCGTGTCCGGGTCGTCGCTGCCCAGGCGACACCAGTAACCCGGGTGGAAGGTGAGACGGACGCCGTTCTCGCGGACGAACCGTCCACACTCCGCGGCGACCTCGCCGATGGCCTCGTAGTCGGGCAACTCCGCGAGGTCGAACTGTGAGTTCCAGGGGACGAGCGTCGACGTGACCCGGTAGAAGCCGATCCCGTGGTCGACGTTCCACCGCAGGATCGCCAGCAGGTCACGCCAGTTCCGCAGGGCCAGTTCCGAGACGTACTCGAGGCCGCGCTCCTCGAAGGTCGCCCGCCGCATGTCGCGGTTGCACCGCAGCGGCGGCTCCCGGTCCCGCAGCGTGTGGTTCATCGCGGCGTAGCCGAGCATCGGAGTCTCGACCCGACCACCGTGCTCGGTACCGATAACCTCCCGGAAACCGGAGCGGTCCGCGGTCGTCGTCCCGGAAACCCGGAGTGGCCCGTCGCCGTCGTCGTCCCCGAGACCGAACGCCCTGATCGCCGTCGGCGACGGACCCGCCCGGTTCCGACGAACCGGCGGCGCTCGGGCGATCGCGACGGGTCCGCGTCGGTCAGGGACCCGGGCCGAGGCCGAGGAGCCCGAGCACCCACCGGAGGATCTCGCTCGCGGCGAACAGGCCGCCCTCCGCGCGGGAGAGCTTTCGGCCGGTCCACAGCGCCGCCACCATCACCACCGAGATCACGGTCAGCCAGGCGATCGTCTCCAGGGCGGCCCCGCCGACCGAGAGCGGTCGGATCGCCGCCGCCACGCCCAGCACCCCGAGCACGTTGAAGACGTTGCTCCCGACGACGTTGCCGACGGCGATCCCGCCCAGTCCGTCCAGCGCCGCGCCGATCGTGACCACCAGCTCCGGCGTGGAGGTGCCGGCGGCGACGATCGTCAGTCCGATGGTCAACTCCGAGAGCCCCACCCGGCGGGCCAGTCGGACGACGGAGTCGACGAGCAACCGGGCGCCGATCCACAGTCCGCCGACTGCCGCGACGACCAGCCCGACCTGAACCGCGGCTCCTCCCTGGACCGTCGTGGTGTCCTCCGACCGCGGTCGTCCCGTCCGCCCGGGGCGCCCGTTCGACCCGCTTCCCGGCGTGGGCGAGCCGTGGTCGTGCGCCCTCGGTCCCGCCGGGGCGTCCTCGGGGATCGTCGTCACCGGACGGACAGGCCCGAGTCCGATAGGTCTGTCTCCGGCCGACCTGACCGGCGGCGCGGCTGCCCTCTCCGGGGGCGACACGTCCTCGCGAGACACCATCGGTCTCGTCGGGGGTGGAGGCCGCCGGCACGCCGATGATTCGGTTGTACCACCAACTTATATTACCGGGGGGCGACTCCACCCGTACATGAGCTTCACGGACGAACTCGAGCCGGTGGCCGAACCGGTCTGGGAGGCCACCGTCTCCCATCCGATGGTCGAACGGCTCGGGGCGGGGACCCTCGACGAGGCGCCGTTTCGCTACTGGGTCAGACAGGACTACGTCTACCTGATCGAGTACGCCCGGGTATTCGCTCACGGCGCGACGAAGGCGCCGGACCTCGACCGGATGAGCACCTTCGCGGAGTTGCTGACCTCGACGATCGACACGGAGATGGACCTCCACCGGGCCTACGCCGCCGAGTTCGGGATCTCGGAGGCCGAACTCGAGGCCACGGAGCCGTCGCCGACGACCAGAGCCTACACGGACTTTCTGGTTCGTGTGGCCGCGACGGGGACCTTCGGCGACCTGGTGGCCGCCCTGCTCCCCTGCATGTGGGGGTTCGAGGAGACCGGCGAGCGGCTGGCGGCCGACGGGCTCCCCGACGACGAGCGGTACGCCGAGTGGATCGAGACCTACACCGGCGAGGAGTTCCGGGAGCTCACCGCCTGGTGTAAGGACCTGATGGACGACGTCGCGGCCGGGGCGACCGACGAGGACCGCGACCGGTACCGGCGGCTGTTCCGCACCTCGTCCCGCTACGAGTACCGCTTCTGGGACGCCGCTTGGCGCGAGGAGGAGTGGTCGGTGTGACCGGAGACGACCCCGGGACGGACGATCCGGGCGCCGAGGCCGAGAGCGTCCCCGACCGATTCGAGGCCTACGTCGCCGGGTACGAGAGTCCCCGCTTCACCGACTGGCTGCGCGAGCGCTCGCCCGCCTGGTCGGCCGCGACGGACCACCGCTTCACGCGGGAACTGCGCGCGGGGACCCTCGACGAGGCCGTCTTCGAGCGCTACCTCTTGCAGGACGACGCGTTCGTCGAGACGCTCGCCGGCGCCTTCGGGCACGCCGTCGGCGAGGCGCCGACGATGGACGCAAAGGCCCGCCTGACCGACTTCCTCGGGACGCTCACCGCCGAGGAGAACGACTACTTCGAGCGGTCGTTCGAGGCCCTGGGGGCGTCGCGGCCGGCGGCGGGCGACCGGGAGCTCACCCCCACGACACGGGCTCTCCAGGACCTGCTGGAGCGGGCCGCGCGGGAGGGGGGCTACGCCGAGACGCTCGCGGTGCTGGTGCCCGCCGAGTGGATCTACCTGGCGTGGGCCACGGCCGGCGACGGCGACCGACCCGCGCCCTTCTACCACGCCGAGTGGATCGACCTCCACGCGAACGACGAGTTCGCGTCGTTCGTGGCGTGGCTCCGCGCGGAGTTGGACCGCGAGGGCCGGGCCGCCGCGCCCCGCCGGCGGCGACGGCTCCGGCGACTGTTCGACCGGACGGTGGAACTGGAGGCCGCCTTCTTCGAGGCGGCCTACGAGCCCGGGGCGGCGGGTGCCCACGGCCTCGCGTCCGGTGACGGCGCCGACGGGGGTGACCAGCGGTGGTGACCGCCGGGACGGCGCTGGGACTGACCGTCCTGACGCTGGCCCTGTTCACGGGACTCGGGTTCTGGGTCTCACGGGGCCGGGTCGACTCCGTCGAGGACCTGATCAGCGCGCGGGACACGGCCGGTCGGGGACGGACCACGGCGACGCTCGTGGCCTCGGTGATGGGGGTGTGGATCCTGCTCTCGGCGCCCGAGGCCGGCGCCCTCTACGGGATCGGCGCCGTGGTCGGCTACGGCGTCGGCGAGGCGGTCCCGATGCTCGCGTTCTCCAAGCTGGGACCGCGGATCCGCGAGGTGGTCCCCGACGGCCACTCGCTCACCGAGTACGCCTTCGTACGCTACGGCGGGGCGATGTACGCGTTCGTGCTCCTCACGAGCGTCCTCTACATGTTCGTCTTCCTGGCGGCCGAGCTGACGGGCATCTCGCTGGCGCTGAACTACGTCGCGGGCGTGTCACAGCGGCGGACGGCGGTGCTGGTCGGCGGGTTCGTCCTGCTGTACACGAGCTACGGCGGGCTCAGGGCGAGCATCTTCACCGACACCGTCCAGACGCTCCTGATCCTGCCGCTGCTTGCGGTCAGCGTCGCGGCCGTGGTCGTCACGCTCGGCGGGGCCGGCGCCGTCCACGAGGGGGTGCTCCGGGCGGACGCGACGCTCCTGGACCCGGGATACCTCCCGGGGGTGCGCTTCGGCGCGGCGCTGGTCTTCGCCGTCCTCGGCGCGGAACTGATCAACCAGACCTGGTGGCAGCGGATCTACGCGGCCGACGGCGCCGACGTCGTCGAACGCGGCTTCCGGACCGCGACCGTCGCCAACGGGCTGATACTGCTGGTCGCGACGCTGCTCGGGGTGATCGCCGTCGGCGGCGGCGACGTGGTCACCGGACTCGGCGACCCCGACTACAACGCCGGCATCGCCTTCTTCGTCCTGCTCTCGGGGGCCTTCCCGGAGTGGGTCGTCGTCGCCGTCCTCCTGCTGGCGGTGGTGCTGGTGATGAGCACCGCCGACACGCTGTTCAACGCGCTGTCCAGCCTCGTGACCGCCGACCTGCCGCGACTGCTCGAGGAGCCGGACGACCGGACCCTGCGGCTGGGGGCGCGGGCGCTCACCGTCCTGATCGCCGTCGCGGCCACCGCGGTCAGTCTGCGGGCACGGAGCGTCCTCCGGCTGTTCTTCGTCGCGGACCTGCTGGGCGCCGCCGTGGGTTTCCCGCTGGTCTACGGGCTGTTCACCCGCCGGCTCTCGGGGGCCGGCGCGCTCGCGGCCAGCCTCCTCGGGCTGGCCGTCGGCAGCGCCGTCTTCCCGTTCCCCTTCGGCCTCCACGGGACGATGGACTCGCTGCTCGGTGGCCTGCTCCCGGCGCCGGACCCGACCTACCTGCTCCCCTTTGCCGGCGCCTTCCTCGTCTCCACCGTGACGGCGCTGGTCGCGGCCCGCGTCGGGGACGCGGAGTTCGACCTCGACCGACTGTCGACGGAGATCGGGCGCCTCGACGAGGGCTCGACCGACGGCCGGACCGGCGTCGGAACCGACGAGGCGCCCGGGAGACCGGGCGTCGAGACGAACGAGACCCCACACGGGACGGACGGGGAGGTGGGCGAGTAGTGGCCGCCCTCGGACCGGCCGCCTTCGCCGCCCTCGTCTGGGGTGGTGTCATCGGCGTGGTCTTCGTCTTCCTC
>CAZMWG010000122.1:0-9110 GCA_964569925.1 uncultured Halobacteriales archaeon
CATCATACGACCCTGTCACGGTCGTGACGCGGGTTCAAATCCCGCCTCGGGCGCGTTCTGTCGCCGACCACCGAGCGAGGAGCGGTAGCGACGAACCAGCGTGGCGGCGACGAACCGTCGCCGAAGGGATTTGAGCCACGGCGGACCGAGCGAAGCGAGGTCCGGCATCGGGTTCAAATCCCGCCTCGGGCGCGTTCTGTCGCCGACCACCGAGCGGGGAGCGGTGGCGACGAACTCCCGGCGAACGACCGGATCCGTTCAGCGTCGCGAGTTCCTCGCACAGCCGCGAGCGCACGTGGGAACTGTTTAGTGCGACCGGCCGGACCGAAAGGTATGGACGGCGTGGACGGGGACGAGATGCCGGGGGCCATCGTCGAGACGTTCCTGGAGCGCGAGCGGGGAACCCGAGGTCTGCTCGACGAACTCGAGAAGCTGGTCGTCGAGGGGCGCCACGGCGAGGTCCGCGAGCGGATCCGCAACCTCGCCGACAACGACGAGGCGGTGTTCTACACGGTGGCGTTCAGCCTCGCGGGCTCCAAGCAGTTCTTCGGCGACGTCGAGGCCCAACTGGACGTCACCGCGGCCGACCGGCTGCGGGACCTCTCGGAGAGCTACCCCGTGCTCGCCGACGCGTTCGCGCTGGTCCGCACCGAGCGCTCCGAGGACCGACTCAACCCGGTCACCGACGTCCGCTACTCCGTGAGCTACCACCGCGGCGTCGAGGCGCCGATGGTGCGGTACAGCCCGTTGTCGGGCGAACTGGAGCTCCACGAGTCCCGCGGGACCCCGGCCGAGGTGCTGGCCGTCGCCGCCGACCTCGTCGTCGCCACCGACGACGCGCTCGACGTGGCCCTGGAGAACGACTACTCCGTCAACACGGAGGAGTTGAGCGCGCTGATCGACCGCCGCGAGGAGTTGGAGTCGGCGCTCTCCCGGCTCCGCGACGACCTCGACGAACTCCGCCGGACGCCGGTCGACAACTGAGCGGACCGGGAGCGGAACCGCGAGGATGCCGGTCTCGTGTCCGTCCGAGCGCGGACCCGGAGTCCGGCGCGGGAGCGGGTGATAACCCTTACGTGGCGAGGGTCACACGGGGTGGTAGATGCCGACCGACCGTCTGGAGAGCCAGGTCGACAAGGAAGCCCGCGACCTCGAGGTCCTGACAGCAGTCGCCCGGTGGGGGCCGATCGGGATCGGCCGGATCGCCGAGGAGACCGGGATCCCCGAGCACAAGGTGCGCTACTCGCTGCGGATGCTGGAGGGCGACGACCTCGTCGAGCCGACCCCCCAGGGGGCTGTCCCCGCCGACGACCTCCCCGAGCGAGCGCGGGCGATCGAGGAGGGGCTCGACCGGCTCGCCGAGCGGATGACGGACCTGAAGGGGCTCGGAGAGGGGACGGGGCCGGACGGACGAGCGTAGCGATCCGGGCCGGCTACAGCGCGTCCAGGAGCCGATCGATCTCCCGCTCCGTGTTGAACACGTGGACCGACGCCCGCACCGATCCGGTCGGCAGCGATCGCACGACCACCCCCGCCTCGGCCAGCCGGTCGACGACGGCGTCCGCGTCCTCGGCCTCGAAGGCGACCAGCCCGGACTCGTACTCCCGCGGGCTCAGCGAGCGATCGCCCAGGCCCGCCTTCAGCCGGTCGGTGAGCGTCGCGACCCGCTCCCGGATCGTGTCGAGCCCGATCGACTCGATCGTGTCGATCGCCGCCGCCATCGCGACGTAGGGGACGGGCGTGGTCGTCCCGACCTCGAAGCGGGCGGCACCGGGCTTGTACTCGTAGTCGAGCGCGCCGGGGTCCTCGACGCTCCGGTAGCCGATCCGCCGGGGAACGAGGCGCTCGTGGGCCGTCGGCGCGACGTGGAGAAAGCCCCCGCCCCAGACCCCCAGCAGCCACTTGTGGCTCGCGCCGACGACGAAGTCCGCGCCCCACTCGGTCACGTCGACGGGGTGTTGGCCGACCGACTGCACCGCGTCGACGAGCACCTGGGCGCCGGCGTCGTGGGCGATCTCCACCACCTCGGAGACCGGCAGCCGGGTCCCGTGGGTCCAGGTGAGCGAGGAGAGGGTGACCAGCCGCGCGCCCTCGACGGCCGCCTTCAGTTCGTCCGTGCGCAGTCGGCCGCCGTCGGTGCCGACCTCCCGCACCTCGACGCCGTGGGTGTCGGCCAGCCGCTCCCAGGGGAGCGTACACGCGGGGTGTTCGAGGTCGGTCCGGACGACCACGTCGCCGGGTTGCCAGTCGATGGCACCGGCGATCATGTTGACGCCGTCGGCGGTGCTGCGGGTCAGCGCCACCGTCTCGGCGGCCGTGCCGACGTGGTCGGCAACGGTCTCACGGGCCGCCTCGAGGGCGTCGAACGCGACGGTGTAGGGCCCCTCGCCGCCGGGGGCCTCGAAGGCGTGTCGTTCCAGGAAGCCCGTCGCCTCGTGGACCACGCGCCGGGGCGTCGGGCCGCTGGCGCCGGTGTTGAAGTACGCACACCGCTCGGTGACCGGGATGTCCGCGCGCAGCGCTGCCGGATCCATGCTCCGGTCCAGGCACGGGAGCCGCTTGAATCCCCCGCGACGCGCGCCGACGGCGCGAGCTCTCACAGCGCCGCGCCGACGGCGGTCCCCGCGACGACGGCGGAGAGCGCCGCGACGAGAGTCCCGACGGCGACGAGCGCCGCCCGGCCGGGCTCGCCCGATCCCGCGAGGTCGACGGTCTCGAACGCGAACGACGAGAAGGTGGTGAACGCGCCACAGAACCCGGTGCCGACCGCCAGGGCGACCGGATCGCCGACGGGCGTCGTCGTCACGAGTCCGAGGAGGAAGCTCCCGAGGACGTTGACGAGGAACGTGTCGATGGTCGTCCGCTCGACGCGGCCGGCGACGGTCCAGCGGGCGAGCGCGCCACAGACCCCGCCGAGACCGACCCAGAGGACGCCGGCCCCGGGGACGCTCACGAGAGCCACCTCGCGACGAGTCCGGCGGCGACGACCGCCAGGAAGCCCAGCGCGTAGTTGGCGAGGACGTTCACCGCGGCGGCTCGCGGGACGACGCCGGCGGGGGCGGCCGTGCCCGTGGCCCCGCCGGCCGTCCCGCCGCCGAGGCCGCCGACCCCGCCCAGCGCCGCGGTCTGCACGGCGAAGGTGCTGTAGGTCGTGAACGAGGAGAGAACGCCCGTCCCCAGTGCGAGTCGGATCCGGGCCGAGAGCACGCCCGCCAGCCGGGCCTCGTACAGCAGGAGGCCGAGCAGGAAGCTCCCGGCGACGTTCACGGCGAGGGTGCCGCCCTCGGGGGTCGGCGCCGCGAGGGCGACGGCGTGACGGGCCGTCGCGCCGACGAACCCGCCGGCCGCGACGGACGCCGCCGGCCGAAGGTTCGTGAACGACTCGGAGTCGGCCATCGGTTGGGCCTCCTCGCCCGCGCTCAGTAGCGTTTCGGTCCCGGGCCGGATCCGCCCCCCGTGAGATCCGCTCTCGGCGACCCGTCGACCCGCTCCGATCGTGCCACGCGCGAGGCGCGGGGGCTCTCGCCCTCGTGGGGCGTCACGCGCTCGCGGACCCGGACCGCGTGTAGCGCCTCGGTGGCGTCGTCGACGACCAGCGCCGCCCCGGGTTCGGCCGGGGTCCGGTCGACCAGCGAGCCGTCCACGTAGGCCGGCCGGGCGTCGGCCAGCGCCTCGCGGTCGGTCCGGTCGGTCAGCCGGTGGGCGACCAGGAGGTCCGACTGCGAGACCGCCACGTCGGGCAGCGCGCTCGGGCGCTGGGTCGCCAGGACGAGACTGACGCCGGGCGCCCGCCCGCGGGTGAGCAGCCGCCGGAGCGGTCCCGCGGCGACGCCGTCGCGGAAGGCGTGGGCCTCGTCGACCAGCAGCCAGGGGAGCGGGCCCGACCCCTCGATCCGCGCGCGGTACAGCGCCCCGGCCACCGCCGCGAGGACGGCGCCACCCGGCGCGTGCCCGAGTCCGGCGAGGTCGAGCACCGTCGGCCGGGCGGTCAGCGCCGCGGCGGTCAGCCCGTCGGGGTCGAACACGTCCCACTCCGCCGCGAGTTCGAGGTGGTTGGCGGCCGCGCGCTGCGCCGGTCGGGTCGCGTCGGCCTCGGCGACGTGGTCGCGCATACCCGCGAGCGTGTCCCGTGCCCCGGCGGCACGCCAGACCAGCCCGCCGGGGCCGCCCGCCGGATCGAGACCGAGCAGCCGACACCAGTCCCGTCCGTCGAGCGCGCCGGCCCGGACGCGGGGCTCCACGACGCGCGCGTCGACGGGCGGGGCGGCCAGGCCCCCGAAGGCGTCCATCGGGTCGACGACGACGGGCACGACGCCGGGCGTCGCGGCCAGTCCCTCGGCGAGCACCCCCAGGGTGTAGGACTTCCCGGAGCCCCGTTTCCCGACCACGACCGCCGCGTGGGGGCGCTCGAAGTCGACGGCGACCGGAGCGCCGGCGCTGCCGTCCCGCGCCCGGTAGCTGCCCAGACGGCCGGCGAAGGCCTCGTCGGCGGCGGCCGCCGGGGTGTCTCCGACTCCGTCGTCCCCCGTCGGAGCGGCGTCGGCGGGCTCGTCGTCCGCGTCGCGTCCGAGCACGATCACGCCGGCGACTGGCCCCGCCCCGTCACTTCAACCCCGGCACGGCGGTTTATCAGGGGGGACCGGCCCACCGTGGCCCGTGTTCGAACGCCTCCGCGGCGACGAACGCGCCATCGAGGGGTTACCGATCCGGCTCGTCATCGCGCTCGTGGTGGGCGTGGCGAGCCTGAGCGTCATGATGAACACCATCGGCGGCCTGCAGACCCTCTCCGTGACGGAGCTGAACGTCGAGCCCGAGGCCGACGTGATCGGCACCGACGAGTCGGAGCTGGAGCTCCGCGTCGTCGAGCCCGACGGGACGCCGGTGTCGAACGCGACCGTCGTGGTCACCGGCGGGACGGCGACGATGGCGGGCGAGACGGTGCGAACCGGGGAGACGGGGGCCGACGGGACGGCGACGGTGCCCGTGTCGCCGTCGCTGGGCCCCAACCAGGACCAGGGGACGATCGAGGTCGACATCAAACCGCCCGCGAGCGGCGGCTACAGCGACCGACGGTCGAACACGGAGGTGCTCGTGGTCCGGGAGTGACGCGGAGTGGCGACCGGAGGGGGGTACGGTGGTCGACACCGACGGGTCAGTGATCGTAGAACGGGACGGCGAGTGCGGGCCGGGACGGGACGACGACCGACGACGGGGGGTCGAGTCAGCGGCTGTCCCAGTCGATCCACTCCTGCTCCCAGCCGGCGCGGGACTGGGCGGCCCGGCGGGCGTGCTCGCGGTCCTCGCGGCGGGTCCGGTTGCGCTCGACCGTGTCCGCCTGCTCGCCCTCGACGAGCATCGGCTGGAAGGCCACCCCGCCCAGCCGCTCGGCGACCCCGTCGTCCTCGACGACGGCGAGGCTCTGCTCGCCGGCGCCCAGCGGCATCGCGAGCCGCCCGTCGGGGGCGAGCTGGTCGACCAGCGCCCGCGGCGGCTCGACGGCCGCCGCCTCCACCAGGATCCGGTCGTAGGGGGCGTACTCCGGCAGTCCGTCGGCGCCGTCCCGGCGGTCGACCAGCACGCCCTCGTAGCCCGCTTCGGCGAGGTTCGACCGGGCGTCGAGCACCAGCCGGCGGGTGATGTCCACCGCCTGGACGGTCGACTCGCCGACCAGCTCGGCGAGCACCGCCGCCGTGTACCCCACCCCCGCGCCGACGACCAGCACCTCGTCGTCGGGCTCGGGGTCGAGCGCCTCCAGCAGCCGGGCGACCGTGCTGGGCGAGAGGACGCGCGTCCCGTAGCGCTCGAACGGCCGGTCCGCGTAGGCCTCCCGCTCGCTCTCGACGAACGCCTCCCGCGGCACGGACCGCATGGCCGTCGCCAGCCGTTCCGTCCGGAGACAGCCCTTGCTCTCGTGGGCCAGGCTGTCGACCATGTCGTCCCGCAGCACCGCGGGGTCCATACCCGAACCTACGCGCCGAGACTCTTCAAACGCGCGGTGGCCGACGACCACGCGGGGTGGTGCCATCGGGAGACCGCCGGAGACTCGTGCCGCCCGGACCGGCCGATCACCACGCCGACCAGGCGGTCGTCGACTCGTCGCGCACGTACAGCCGCTTGACGTCCTTCGCGAAGGCGATGTCGCCGTCGTGGTCCAGCTTCTCGTGTTCGTAGCCGCGGGCGTCGTCCCGGACGTAGATCCCCTCGACCGTGAACTCCCGGTCGCCCAGTTCGTCGGTCTCGCCGACGACGAACTCGTAGTCGCCGGGCACCTGCAGGGTCGCGCTCTCGGTCTCGTCGCGCCGGCCGTCCTTCGGGTGGATCGTCGCCTTCACCGTGACGTTGCCGACCGCCCGCCCCCAGATCGTCTCCACGTCGGCGGCCTCGGCGGCCTCGACCCGCCCCTCGTCCAGTTCGAGGCTGGTGATCCGGACCGTCATCACCGCCGCCTCCGTCTCCAGGAGGAACTCCTCGCCGGCCGCCAGCCGCTCGTCGACCGGGACGTCCGCGGTCGCCGGGAACGACTCGCCGTCCTGCGAGACGACGACGTCGATCGGCTCGGTCTCCTCCTCGGGCAGGGCCTCCTTGTGGACGTGGTCACACTCCGTACACCGGACCGTCGTCTGACCGCCCGGGCGCAACACCTCGTGAACCGTCTCCAGGTCCGGCGAGCAGGCGGGACACGCCAGCCCGATCCGGTCCCCCGGCGATGGGTCGCTCATGTGAACGGCTACTCGACCGGGGCCTAAATGCGCGTCGTCACGGCCGCCCTCGCGCCGGACGGCTCGCGACCGTCCCCGTCCTCGCGGTTCGCTTCTCACTCCTCACGTGGAAGTTCCACTTCCACGCTGTCCGCGTACACGGTCGGCTCCCTCAGGATCCCGTCCAGGTGGATCGGCGCGCTGACGTCGCCGCCGATCGCGTGGTCGTCGCCGATCGCGATGTGGACGGTGCCGGCGGCCTTCTCGTCCAGCAACACCGAGCCGACGAGCTCCTCGACGGCGACGTTGGCGCCGATCCCCAGTTCGGCCAGGTTGTACGCGTCGTCGCCGACCTCGTCGGCGGCCGCCTCCACCTCGGCCCGGAGGTCGTCGTCCCGGATCTCGACGACCCGTCCGTCGGCGACGTCGAACTCGACGTGGTGGTCCAGGCGTCCGTGGGGCATCATCGTCCCGTCGACGACGACGGTCCCCTCGCCGGAGACGGGGCTGACGAACGTCTCGCCGGCCGGGAGGTTCGACATCGCGCCGGGCTCGTGGACGATCCCGGTGTCGAGGTGCCACTCCCGGTCGCCCGGTTCGAGGACGACGTCGGTCCCCTGTGGGGAGGTGACCCGGATCTCGTCGGCGCCGGCGACCTGCTCGTGGATCGCCTCGCAGTTGGCCCGGATCGCCTCGTAGTCGGCGTCCAGCCCGGTCACGAACACCTCCTCGGTGATGCCGGGCAGCGTAGCGACGCGGGCGCCGGCGGCGTTGGCCTCGCTGCGGGCCGTGGTGTGGCTCAGGCTCTTGGTCGTCGGCGCGAGCACCACGTCCGCGCCGGCCATCGCCGCCGCGACGGGGGCCGGCGGCTCGGCGCCGTGCTGGTCGCCCGGCGGGTAGCGGACGACCGCGGCGTCGTCGGTCGCCTCGCTCGCGACCTCGTACAGCGCCTCGCCGATCGGCTCGCGCCGGTCGTCGGTGACGACCACGCAGGACTCCTCGGCGGTCAGCGCCATACACTGGTGGACCGCCGTCTCGGCGGGGTCCCGTAGGGTCGAACTCATACCCTGCCGTCGGTCCCGCCCGGGATTAGGTGTTGTGCCCGCCGGCCGCGTCGGCTCGAAGGTCCCGGAACTCCGTCTCCCCGGTGTCGGTGTCGAGCAGGACCGCCGCGGGCACCTCCGGCGCGGCCTCGATGGCGAGCCCACCGGGGTTGATCCGGACGGTACCGTCGCGCTCCTCGCGGCCCCGCTCGTGGGTGTGGCCGTGGAGCACGTAGTCGTAGCTCCCACAGTCGACGAGCGCGTCGACGATCGGTCCGCTGGTGCCGTGGTAGACCGCCACCTCGGCCCCGTCGAGGGTCAACTCGCCCATCTCCCCGAGGTAGGTGCCGAACTCGTCGACGGTCGCGGCCAGCGCCCACTCGCCGTCGTTGTTCCCCCGGACGGCGTAGAACTCGAAGCCCGCGTCGAACGGGGTGACCGAGAACGGCGCGACGAAGTCCCCGCAGTGGACGACGGCGTCCGCGCCCGCGTCCTCGAACGTCTCGACGGCCGCCTCGACGGCGTCCGTGTCGTCGTGCGTGTCAGAGACGACTCCGAGCAACATACCGACCGCTGGGACTCCCGCGGTGATAACGGTCCGGGGCTCCGCTCCGGACGGTGCCCCGTTCCGGGGGCCGGCGGCGTGACCCGTCGGGCGACCGCCCGCGTCCGTGCGGGTTCGGCTCGTCGGCTCGATCAGTCGTCCCGGCGGAGCGCCTCGACGCCGGCCAGCGGCTGGCCGGTCAGCGCGCGGATGTAGGCGCCGCCGGCGATGGAGACGTGCGAGAACGACTCCTCGTCGAGGCCGTACATCCCGATGGCCCGCGAGGTGTCGCCGCCCCCGACCACGGAGAAGCAGTCGGTCTCGGCGATAGCATCGAGCACGCCCACCGTGCCCACGGAGAACCGCTCGTCCTCGAACATCCCCAGCGCGCCCTTCACGAAGACGGCGGCCGACTCGCGGATCGTCGGCGAGTAGGTCATCAGCGTCTCCGAGCCCACGTCCAGGAAGGCGTCGGTCTTCTCCGTCACGTCGTCGACGGCGACCTCGGCGCGGTCGCCGGCCTCGTCCTCGTAGGCCAGGTCGACGGCCAGCGTGATCCGGTCGCCGTGCTCGTCGAGCACCGACTCGACGGTCTCGCGGTTCTCCTCCCACTGCTCGTCGAACAGGTCCATCCCGTCGAGGTCGTAGCCGACGTCGTGACCCGCGGCGCGGAGGAACAGCTCGCCCGCGATGCCGCCCAGCAGGAACCGGTCGACCCGGTCGTCGAGCGCCTCCATCACGTCGATTACGTCCGTCGCCTTCGTCCCGCCGACGACCATCGTCACCGGGCCGTCGAACTCTCTGTCGGCGATGGCGGTGTTGGCC
>CAZMWG010000123.1:0-9102 GCA_964569925.1 uncultured Halobacteriales archaeon
CCAGCGCTCGGCCGACCGTCCCTCCTCGGACAACGTGATGAACGCCGTCTGTGCCGTGGAGGCGGCCACGGCCGACGCCGCGGAGGTGCTGGTCTGTATGCACGCCGGTCCCTCGGACGACCGCTGTGCCCTCCACCGCGGGGTGCGGGTCCGGAAGAACCACACCTCCCGCCGGGACGCCTTCGAGACGGTCGGCGCGAGACCGCTCGGCCACGTCGACTACGACTCGGACCCCGCCGAGCGCGAGGTGCGGTTCCGTCGGGAACACGGAGAGCGGGCCGACGACCCCGCCGACGCGGTCGCGCTCGACGACGACCTGGCGACCGACGTCGCGCTGGTGAAGTTCACCCCCGGCGACGGCCCCGGACGACTGTGGGCCCACGAGGACGCTGACGGGATCGTGATCGAGGGGACCGGCCTGGGTCACGTCCACACGGACTGGATCGAGGCCGTCGACGGGATCACCGACGCCGGCGTTCCGGTCGTGATGACGAGCCAGTGCATCGAGGGACGGGTCTGTGACCGGGTGTACGACACCGGGCGGGACCTGCTCGAGGCGGGCGTGATCGAGGCCGAGGACACCCTCCCGGGGACGGCGAAGGTGAAGCTGATGTGGGCGATCGAGAACGCCGAGGACGTGGGCGAGGCGATGGGGACCTCGCTCGTGGGCGAGATCGGCGACCGGTCGACCCCCTGGCTGTGACGACGCCGACCGTCAGGCGGGCCCGCCCCGACGACGTCGGGGACGTCGCCGCGCTGGCGGGCGACACCTGGCCCGACAGGGCCTTCGAGGACTACCTCCCGGAGACGTTCCCGGAGTGGGTCGCGCCCGGCGCGGGGCGTGAGGATCGACGGACCGTGGTCGCGACGACGGGCGGGAGGGTCGTCGGGGTGTGTGGGTGCGCGCTGTTGACCGACGAGGAGGCCTGGCTCCGGGGACTCCGGGTCGCCCCCGAGCGCCGCGGCGAGGGCGTCGGGACGGGGATGGCTCGGGACCTCCTGGGGTGGGCCCGCGGCCGGGGCGCCACCGTCGCCCGGGCGATGGTGTTCTCCTGGAACCCGGCGGGGCTGGGCTGGTCGCTGTCGGCCGGCTTCGAGGCCCGGGCCGCCTTCCGGTTTCTCGACCCCGCTCCCGACCCGGACGCCGCGTTCGACCCGGCGGCCGACCTCGACGAGGGCCCGACTCGGAGCGAGGACGGGCCCGTGACCGCCGACCGCGTCGTCGCGGATCCGGCCGTCGCCCGGCGCTACTGGGTCGACGCCGACGCCCGGTCGGTCCTCTCCGGGCTGGCGCTCGACACCGACCGCGCGTGGGCGCTGTCGGAACTGGACGGCCCGCGGATCGAGCGGCTCGCCGACGACCAGCGGGTCCTCGCCGTCGTCCGCGACGGTCCGACCGGGCGTCGCTCCGGCGTCCGTGGGTTCGCCGTCCGCGTCGGCGTCCGGGAGCGGGGCGACGAGCGGGTCGCGGACTACGGCGTCGCCGCGTGGGACGACGTCGACGCCGCCCGGGCGCTGTTCGACGCCGTTCGGGGGGACGCGGCCGCCGCCGGCGCCGACGGGACGCGCGTCCTGCTCCCCGAGACGCCCCGTCACGTCGCGGAGGCGGCCCGGGTCCGCGCGAGCCCGGCGGACGAGCCACACTTCGTCACGGCGGCCGACCTGACCGGCGGCCTGCCCGTCCCGAAGCTCTAGCCGCCGCTGACCGGCGGGAACAGCGCCAGCTCGTCGCCGTCCTCGACCGGCGTCGCGAGCCCCTCCCCCTCGCGGAACGGGTCGGCGCCCTCGTGGAGCAGACGGACGTGATCGGCCAGCTCCCCGTCCTCGTACACCGCGGCCTCGAGCTCCGGGTGGGCCGAGAGCAGCGCGTCCAGCGCCTCCCCCACCGTCGACGGCGTCTCCGCCCCGGCGTCGCCCACGACGGACACCTCGCGCTCGCCGGCGGTCTCGGCCAGCGTGGCGAACAGCTTCCACTCCATGCTCGGAGCGCGGGCCGGCCCGGACAAGTGTGTTGTGGGCTCGGGCGCGGACCGGACCGTTACGCGGTCGAGGAGTCCCCTGACCCGTCGCCGTCGGTCCGGGTCCTCGATCCGGCCGCGGCCTCGACACGGCGGAGCGTGTCGGGCGTCCCGAGGAAGTGGAGCACGTCGCCGGCCGCCAGCGGGCGGTCGTCGGTCGGGATCGCCTCCGGGCGGCCGTTCCCCGCGGCGACGGCGACGACGGTCGCCCCGACGTCGCCGACGACGCCGCCGTCGAGCGGGCTGCCGGCGGCGACGGTCGTCCGGCCGACGGTCTCGTCGGCCGTCCGCAGGAGGGCGACGAACTCCCGGTCCGGGCGCCGGCCCGCGGGGAGCGTGACCAGCCGGTGCTCGACCGTCGGGTCGAGGCGGTCGGCGTCGGCGGCGTCGACCGCGACCGTGACGACGTCGCCCGCGGCGCCGCGTAGCTCGCCGACGGCGACCCGCTCGCGGGGGTCGGTCCGCCAGACCTGCACCAGGTCGCCCGTGCCGGCCGCGTAGCCGGGGTCGGCGCGGATCGCGACGGCGACGGTCGCCGGCGGGAGCGTCGGCCCGATCCCGGCCGCGCGGGCGCCCAGGTCAAGCCGCTCGACCTCGCCGTCCCCGTCCAGTTCCAGGTCGACCTGGCCGACGCCGTAGTCGGTCCGCAGGCGGGTGATCAGCCGCTCCCGCAGCTCCTCGCGTGTCAGCCGGCGGGGGAAGAGGAACGTGCGGTCCGACAGCGTCGCGACGGTGGCGGTCGGAACCGGGTCGTACCCCACGGGCGTTCCGATCTGCCCGGGCAGCCGGACGGCGGTCACCCGGCCGACGGAGCCGACGATCTCGCTCACGTCGACGTCGGCGGCCCCGGCCGCGACCGCGCTGCGCGCGCCCAGCCGGTCGCCGACCCGGGCCGCCCCCGCCGCGGCCGTCCCGCCCGTGACGAACGCGACCACGTTGAACAGCCCGCGGGCGATCACCTCCGGGTCGGCCGTCCCGCTGATCGCCCGGCCCAGCAGCGGCGTCGTGTTCAGGACCAGCGCGACCCCCGCGAGCCCGACCAGCACCGCCAGCCCCGTCGGGACGCGGTCGCGGACGTACCAGCGGTACAGCACCGCGACGATCCCCGCGAGCAGCGCCGCCAGCGCCGCCAGCCCGAGGACCTGCGCGGTCGCCGCGACCGGATCCCCGCCGACGAGGTCGCCGACCTGAAGCGGCCTCACGCGATCGCCTCCTCGAACGCGTCGAGCGCGTCGACGGTCCCGACGGCGAACAGGTCCGCCCCCGGCGAGAGGACGACCTCCGGGGGCGGCGCGACGCGCCACCGGCCCTCCGCGCGGACCGCCAGCGCGGCGACCCCGAACCGCTCGCGGAGGCCCGCGTCGCCGAGGGTCCGTCCCGCGAGTTCGCTCCCGTTGCGGACCGTCACCCGTCGGAACCGGCGGCCGGCGCGGCGGAGCAGGGTTCCGAGCTCGTACTCCCGTTCCGCCCCCCGCGAGCGGACGACGACCCGTGCCCGCTCGACGTCGAGCAGCCGTCCCGTCTCGGAGGCCGGGACGGTCACCGTCACCCGTCCCTCGCCGCCGTCGGTCGTCGGGGCGTACGTCGCGCCCGCGGGCGGCCCGACCGTCCCGTCTCCCGGGTCGGTGCCGTCGCCGGCCGGTTCGACGGCCGTCCCCTCGACGCCCGTCGCGGCCGTCCCCGCGGACTCGTCCACGTCGGGGTCCGACCGGGCGCTGACGACGACCCCGTCGACGGTCGCGCCGTCGGCCGACAGCCCCACCTCGTCGCCGCGGGCCAGTCCGGTCGGGACCAGGGCGTCGACCGAGACCGCCCGGCGGCCGTCGGGGACCCGCTTCGAGAGCCCCGAGAACGGCGGGGCGGCGGCGACGGTCGCCCGCGCGCGCTCGTCCAGATCCACGCTCACCTCCGCGAGGTCGAACTCCGTCCGGAGTCGCTCGGCGGTCCGCGACTCCAGGTCGGCGAGCCGGAGGTCCGCCGGGAACCGGAGCTCCGTCCCGCGGATCGCGACCCGCAGGTCGTCGGGCAGCGGCGGGTACCCCTCGACGTCCGCGACCGGGCCGACCACCCGCACCCGAACCTCGCCCCGGCCGCCGACCAGTTCGACCACGTCGGCCGACAGGGTCCGCTCGCGCAGCCCGCGCAGCGAGAACCGCCGCGGGAACGTCGCCCCCATCTGGTCGCCCTTCGCGTGGGCGTAGGTCGCCCCCATCGCGACGACCAGGATCGCCACCAGCACCCGCTCGGCGTCGGGCGACTGCACGACCGTCCGGTCCGCGAGCGCCAGCAGGCCCCCGTTGACCCCCGCGAGGGTGATCGCCAACACCACCACCGCGAAGCCCGGCACCGTCACGCCGGTGACGTACCTGAAGACGAACCCCAGTCCCCACGCGACCAGCGCCGGCACGATGCCGACGAGCAGTCCGAGGTAGATCCCGAGCAACACCTCGACCGGTAACGACGCCATGCCGTCGTCGTCCGCGGCCCGCCGCTTATTCCTGTCGACCGCCGCTGGACCGGGTGTTCTCCCCCCGCTCCGTCTCCCCGGCGTCTCCGCCGCGAGTCCGGTCCGTCTCCGCGGCGCTTATCTACCGACCCGACCGACCCTCACCGCATGGACGGCCTGCGGGACTGGCTCGGGGTCCGCGCGACGCTCCTGTTGCCGACCCTGGTGGCGCTGCTCTCGTTCGTCGCCGGGCTGGCCAACATCAGCGTCGCCACGGTGTCGGGGCCCCTCGTGCCGTACGTCCCGGCGTCGGTCGGCCGGGCGGTCGGCTTCACCGGCGCGCTCACGGGCTTTCTCCTGCTCGGCAGCGTCCTCGGCCTCCGGCGACGGTTCCGCGCCGCCTTCTACGCGATGGTACTCCTGCTCCCGCTGTCGGCGCTCCAGGGCCTGTTCCAGCCGTTCGTCGCCGTCCCCGGCGTCGGCGACGTCCCCGTCTCGGCGCCGCTGTTGGTGCTGTCGGTCCTGTCGCTCCCCGCGCTCGTGGCCAACCGCGACCTGTTCGACCGTCGGGTCGACCTCTCGACCACCCAGCAGGCCGCCCTGGCCGCGCTCGTCGCCGGCCAGGCGTACATCACCGTCGGGACCTACGCCCTGCGCGAGGACTTCGCCAACGTCCAGACGGTCACCGACGCGTTCTACTACGCGATCGTCACCTCCAGCACCGTCGGCTACGGCGACGTCGCCCCCGGCCCGACCTCACAGTCCGCGCGCCTGTTTACCATCTCCGTCGTCGTGATCGGCACCGCCAGCTTCGCCCTCGCCCTGGGGTCCGTGCTCGGGCCCGCCATCCAGGCCCGCATCTCCCGCGCTCTCGGTACCATGACAGAGTCACAGCTCGATCTGCTCGAGGACCACGTCGTCGTCCTCGGCTTCGGCGACCTGACCGCACCGCTCATCGAGGAACTCGGCGACACGCGGCTCGTCGTCGTCACCCCCGACGCCGACGCCGCGACGCGCCTGCTGTCCGAGGACGTCCCGGTGTTGACGGCCGACCCCAGCGACGAGGAGCCACTGGAGCGCGCCCAGATCGGCGAAGCACGGGCCGCCATCGCCGCCACCGAGGACGACGCCGCCGACGCGCTGTCGATCCTCACGGCCCGCGAACTGAACCCGGGGCTGCGGATCGTCGCCGCCGCCACCGACCGGGAGAACCTCCAGAAGCTCCGCCGGGCCGGCGCCGACACGGTCATCAGCCCCGCCGTCATCGGCGGCCACCTGCTCGCCCAGTCCGCGCTGGGCGACGAGGACACCGAGCAACTCGCCGAACGGATCCTCGAGGGGTGATCGACCGCGCTACCGGCGGTCGACGATCGCGACGTCGGCGTCGATCCCCTCCAGACGCTCGAAGGTCGGCGGCGAGACGAGCCGCGAGGCCGCGCTCCGGTCGCGGCTCGCCCCCAGCACGACCAGGTCGTACTCGCCGGCCTCGCTGCCGAGGAAGTTGCCGATCCGGGACCGCGCTACCCGGGTCTCGACGTGACCGCCGTACGGGCCAACGAGATCGGCCAACATCCGCTCGGCCCTGCGCCGGTCGCCTCCTTCGTTCAGACAGTGGGCGACGCTGACGACGCCGGTCGCCCCCGCGAGTCGGACCGCGAAGTCCACCATGCTGTACGCGACGTCGCTCGCGCCCCGCACCGCCACCAGCACGCGACGCCACTCGGACCGGGCCGCCACGTCGGCCGACGCCTCCGTCCCGTCGCCGGCCTGCGTCCGGTGGACGAGCACGTCGATCGGTCCGTCGAACAGTTCCTGAAGGTACGGGGCGAGCCCGCCGCGCCGGCTCTCGAACGGGGCCGCAACCAGATCACAACCCGTCTCGCGGGCCGCCCGTTCGACCGTCGCGGCCAGTCCGGCGCCGGCCGCTGCGACGGCCACCCGGCAGGGGACCCCCAGTCGCGTCTCCACCTCGCGGGCCCGCTCCTCCAGGGCCTCGACGGCCGCGGTCACCTCCGGGTCGCCCTCGAGGGGGCCCCCCTCTCCACCTTCGGCCGGACCGACACTGGCCCGTCCGGGCGCCCGCGGCTCCGAACCCGGCCCCGCGTTCGCCCGGGCACCGTCGGTCGTCCCGCCGGCGTGTCGGTCCAGCAGCGCCCGCTCCCGTCTCGCCCGGTCGCTGCCCTCGACGACGTCCAGCAACACCACCTTCCCCGCGTCGTGAGCCGCCGCCAGCCGGCCGCCCAGCATCGCCGTCGACCTCGCGGTCGGCCCCCGCATCGGGATCAGCACCCGGTCGTCGCCGTCGGTCGATCCGTAGAGGATCGCCGCCCGGCGCTCGTAGAACTCGCTGCGCCACGCCGTGAACACCGCCGCCAGGATCGACGAGGAGACGAGCACGCTGAGGACGAACGTGGCCTGGCTCCCGGGGGGGACCAACAGCGCGAGCAGCGCCGTCGAGTAGGCGGCCGGCTCCTCGACGCTCAGCACCCACGTCGTCGTCCCGGCCAGGAGGACGCTGAGAGCGGCCGCGACGGGACCGACCCGGAACCCCGGGCCGGTCACCGGCGTCACCGTCGACCCCGCGAGCAGGAGGGCGGCCCAGCCACAGGCCGCGCCGATCGTCAGCCCGGCCACGAACCGGACCGGCGAGGCGTAGGTCCCCTCCGGATCGGCGAACAGCGTGTACCCGCCGGAGGCCAGCGCCGGGAACAACAGGAAGGAGAGTCCCTCGACGGCGTTCGACAGGTAGGTCACGATCCCGATCAGCGCCGGCAGGACCGCCAGCGCCGACAGCCGGACCAGGTTGTTTGTCGACCCCAGCCACCGGCGCAGTTCGCCCAGTTCCCGGCGTTCGACCCGCCGCAGGCGTCGGGTCGTCTCGCGGTACCGATCCAAGAGCCACTCCCGCATACGGACCACTCGGGAGGGCGAGTCAAAAGGCCGACGGGGGCCGATCGAGCGGCCTCTCCCGCCGCCCGTGTTCGGGGACCTACAGTCGCGTCGCGGCCGTCAGCGCGATGCCGATCGCCCGCTCGACGTTGTCCTTGGCCTTCTCGGGGAGTTCCTCGTCGTCGGTCTCGCCCTTCTGGGTCCCCTCGACCAGGTTGCCGTCGACGGTACAGATCGCCCCCGCCGACAGCCCCTTCCGCCGGGCCAGGGTGAAGATCGCCGCCGCCTCCATCTCCACCGCCAGCAGACCCGCCCCCTCCCAGGCCGAGACGACGTCCTCGGTCTCGGCGTAGAACGCGTCGTCCGTGGCGACCGGTCCGACGTGGACGTCCTCGCCGCGGGCCTCGGCCGCGTCGGCCAGCGCCGAGAGGACCCCGTAGCCGCTGGTCGCCGGCACCGCGACGTCCTCGTACCGTTTGGTCGTCCCCTCGTCCTTCGCGGCGCCGGTGGCGACGACCATGTCGCCGATCTCGATGCCCCGCTGGAGCGCGCCCGTCGTGCCGACGCGGACGAACGTCTCCACGCCGACGGCCGCCAGTTCCTCGACGGCGATGGCCGCCGACGGCGAGCCGATCCCGGTCGAACAGAGCGTCACCTCGCGTCCCTCGTAGGTCGCGTTCACGACGCGGTACTCCCGGTTCTCCGCGACGACCTCGTGGTCGTCACACTGTCCGGCGATCCGGTCGACGCGGTCCGGGTCGCCCGGCAACAGCGCCACGTCCGCGAGGTCGCCCTCCTCCACGAGCAGGTGGGGTTGTTTGGACACGGCGGTCGTTGTGCGGCCCCGAGCAAAGGAGTGTGGGGTTCCGCGTCGCCGTCTCGGACGCTGACCGGTCTCGCGTCAGCGCTCGTTCACGACCTCCACCTGGTCGGTCAGTTCCTCTTCCAGGAACCTGATGAATCAAGCGCGCACCGACAGGAAGTACGGATACCAATTGGGGACGTGGTACCTGTAGTGCGGTCCGGTGCTGCTACGAACTCTCACCTCCACCCCCTCGAACGGCGTAAACTCCGGACCGTACTGACGTATCACCTCTTGGTAGGCGACGAGTGTGGGAACACAGGTGTCACAGGGCTCGCTCCACTGCTCGGAACCGACCAGACCGTACGTGAGGACGATCTGCTCCCCGTCGGGGACTACCGAATCGACCGGAGGGGAGGCGTCGAACTCCTCGAACTCCTCCCGGAGACGGTCGGCTGTGTAGTTCAGCCGCCGGCTCCCGTTCGTGAACGTCCGGTCGGGCTCGACGGAACCGATCGTGAACCGTTCCGGCGAAGTGCTCTCGAACAGTGAATAGAGAGCCGCCATCGAGATGTTGCCTTGTCGGAACAGGGAACTCCATCTCGGCCGGACGTAGCCTCGTCTGACAACAGCCCGGCTCGCGTTCCGTACCTCGAAGTTCACAGCGGTAACAGCGCGCAAGCCCACGAGTTCACTCGTGGGAGAAAGCGCGTAAGCTCGATCTGACTCCGGTTCGACACTGAAAATACGTCCCACGGACCCAGAAGTGGTCGGTGGGACGGGCTGTCCGTCAGCCAGCCCCGGAGTCAGGGGACGACGAACGAGTCCCTCCGACTCCCGTGCTGAAAGCCCCTGAGAAAGTCCCCGATTAGAAAGTCGGGGACGTGGGACTTTCCTACGGGAGCGCGACACTCGGGAGTCCCACCGACAAGCCCACGAGTTTACTC
>CAZMWG010000124.1:0-8952 GCA_964569925.1 uncultured Halobacteriales archaeon
GCCGGCGGACCTGATCATGGAGGCCCACGACCAGACCCGGGGCTGGTTCTGGTCACAGCTCGGGATGGCGACCGCGTCGATGGGCGAGATCCCCTACGAGCGTGTGTTGATGCACGGCTACGCCAACATGCCCGACGGTCGGGGGATGTCCAAGTCCGAGGGGATCCTCGTCGACCCTCACGACGTCATCGAGGAGCACGGCGTCGACCCGATGCGGCTGTTCCTGCTGTCGGTCACCCCGCAGGGCGAGGACATGAACTTCTCCTGGGAGGAGACCGCGGGGATGGAGCGGCGGCTCAACATCCTCTGGAACGTCGCCCGCTTCCCGCTGCCGTACATGCGGGCCGACGGGTTCGACCCGGCGGCGACGACGCTGGCCGACGTCGCCGACGACCTGGAGACGGTCGACCGGTGGGTGCTCTCGCGGCTCCAGAGCGTCGCGGCCACCATGACCGACCACATGGACGCCTTCGAGAACGACAAGGCGGTCGACGCGCTGCTGGAGTTCGTCGTCGAGGACGTCTCCCGGTTCTACGTCCAGGCGGTCCGCGAGCGGATGTGGGAGGAGGCCGACTCCGCCTCCAAGCGGGCGGCCTACGTCACCCTCTACCGGGTCCTCGAGTCGACCGCGGCGCTGTTCGCCCCGTTTGTCCCGTTCGTCGCCGAGTCGGTCTACGGCGCGCTCACCGGCGAGGACGGCCACCCGACCGTCCACATGTGTGACTGGCCCGAGCCCGACGACGACCTGCACGACCCCGCGCTGGAGGAGGCGGTCGCGGTCGTGCGGGCCGTCGAGGAGGCCGGCTCCAACGCCCGCCAGCGCGCCGAGCGCAAGCTCCGCTGGCCGGTCCGGCGTGTCGTCGTCGACGCCGACGACGCGGCGGTCGCCGACGCCGTCGAGCGCCACGCCGACCTGGTGGGCGAGCGGCTCAACGCCCGCCGGGTCGAGGTGATCGGCCCCGACGCCGACTGGGGGGAACTGCGCTACTCCGCCGAGGCCGACATGTCGGAACTGGGTCCGGCCTTCGGCGACGAGGCCGGCGCCGTGATGACCGCGCTCAACGAGGCCCGGATCGAGGAGCCGAGCCTCGACGCGCTGGCCGCCGCCGTCGCGGACGCCCTCGGCCGCGAGGTCGAACTGACCGACGAGATGGTCGAGTTCCGCCGCGAGACGCCCGACGGCGTCGCCGGCACCGCCTTCGACGCCCGGGTCGACTCGGACGAGGACGGCGACGCCGGCGGCGTGGTCTACGTCGACGTCGCGCTGGACGAGGACATCGAGAGCGAGGGGTACGCCCGCGAGGTGATCCGGCGGGTCCAGGAGATGCGCAAGGAACTGGACCTGGAGATAGAGGAGCGGATCCGGGCGGAGTTCGACGTCGCGGACGACCGGATCGCGGACCTGGTCGCGCGCCGCGAGGACCTGATCGCCGAGGAGGTCCGGGCCGACGAGTTCGGGAGCGTCGCCGACGGCCACCGGCGGACCTGGACGATCGAGGGCGTCGACGTGGAGATAGCGGTCGAACCGCTGGCCGCCGCCGAGGCCTCCGACTGAGCACGGGGCGAGACGTCGCGGCGCCCGGGCGAGCCGCCCATCGAAAGAGCTTTTCGCCGCCCTGTGAACCGACAGTCAGTGACCTCGGTCCCGAACCAACTACGGGCGCTTTACTTCACCCGGTTCGCGGGCTCGTTCGGTTTCGTCACGCTGCTGACGCTGTTACCGTTCTACGTCAACGAACTGGGTGCCGAGGGCGTCACGGTCGGGCTGTTCGCGACCGGGCTCACGCTCGCACAGGGGATCGCCGTCGTCCCGATCACCTGGGCGGGCGACCGGTACGACAAGCGGACGATCCTGCTGGCGGGGCTGGGGCTCGCGGTCGCCGTCTACGGCGCGTTCACGCTCGTCGGGACGACCACCCAGTTCATCGCCGTCCGGGTGCTCCAGGGGGTCGCCGCGACCGCCACGGGCGTGCTCGGACTGTCGCTGGTGGGCCAACTCGCCAGCGAGAGCGCCCGCGCCAACACGATCGGCAAGTCCAACTCCTGGCGGTTCGCCGCCGGCATCGGGGGGACCCTCTCGGCCGGCG
Source organism: uncultured Halobacteriales archaeon (assembly GCA_964569925.1). Classification (GTDB taxonomy): domain Archaea; phylum Halobacteriota; class Halobacteria; order Halobacteriales; family Haloarculaceae; genus CAZMWG01. Next base: position 2,088 of record CAZMWG010000124.1, read on the forward strand.
CGCTCTACCAGGCCTTCGGTTTCTCGACGGTGCTGGGGCTCGTGGCGCTGATCACCGGCATCGCCTTTCTCGCGGTCGTCCTGTTCGTCGAGCGCGACGACACCACCGTCGAGGGGTTCGCCTTCACCGGCCTCGCCCTGAACCGCCGGATCCTCACGATCACCAGCTTCCGTGCCCAGTACGCCGTCTCCGTGACGCTGGTCCGGACGTGGGTGCCGCTGTTCGCCGGCGTCGCCGCCGCTAAGGGCGGCCTGGCGTACTCCGGGATCGCCGTCGGTACGGTCGTCGCCGCCGAGAAGTTCACCAACATGCTCTCACAGCCGATCACCGGGCGCCTCTCCGACCGGTCGGGCCGCGCGAAGTTCGTCTTCCTGGGTGGGCTGGCCTACGGGCTGGTGGCGCTCGTGGTACCGTTCACCCCGGCGATCGGCACGGCGCTGAGTCTCCCGGCGACCTACCCCCTGATCGGCCCGCTCTCGCCGGCCTTCCTCCCGCTGGTGGCGATGAACGCCCTGCTGGGCGTGGCCGACAGCGTCCGCGAGCCCGCCAGCATGGCGCTGTTCGCCGACGAGGGCGCCGGTGAGGGTGTCGCCTCCAGCTTCGGCGTCCGCGACGTCGTCTGGCGGCCGGGGTCGATCCTGGCCCCGATCGCCGGGGGCTGGATCATGGGCAACGTCGGCATGGAGTGGGTGTTCTTCCTCGGCGCCGGCGCCGCCTTCTCCGGGGTGGCCGCCTTCCTCGGGATCCTCTCGTACACCCACGGCCGGCGGGCGTTGGCGGAGTGGTGAGCCGACACCGGTCGGATCGAGCCGTCGCCCCCGCTACAGCTCCCTGACGTAGGCCACCGTGTCGTACCGCTCTCCGCCCAGTTCCGTCCGGCCGCTGCCGACCCGCTCGAACCGCTCGCGGTAGAACGCCCGTCCGACCTCGTTGTCCGCGAGCACCTCGTCCACCCGGAGTTTGTCGGCGTCCGCCGCCCGCGCCCGGTCGAGCACCGCCTCGACCAGCGCCGAGCCGTGGCCCTCGCCCCACCGGCTGGGATCGACGTAGACGCTGTGCAACAGCCAGTCGTCGCCGCTGGGGCCCGCCATCGCGAAGCCGACCACCTCGCCGTCCGCGGGCACGGCCCACCCGTCCGCTTCCACCCGTCGGTCGTCGTCCGTCCGCTCGTCGTCGTCCGCCCGCACGCCGTCGTCGGTCCGCACGTCTCTGTCCGAACCGTCGGCGTCCGGTCGTCGGTCCCCGGCCCGGCGGCCCCCCGTCGCCCCTGCGCCGTCGTCGGTCGCGACCAGGAACGCCGGTCCCTCGGAGAGCACCGCCGTCAGCGCCGCCGGGTCGTACCACTCCCGGACGTGGCGGTCGATGGTCACCGCCGGGAGGACATCGCCGTAGGCGGCGTGCCAGGCGCGGTCGGCGATCCGCTTGACGTCGGCCAGGTCGTCGGCCGTCGCCGGACGGACGGTCATCGACGGGCGTAGGTGGTCGCGGACAAAAACCGCTCGTTACGCGCCCCAGGAGCGGCGGCGGCCGTCGAGTTCGGTCCCGCCGCTCACCGGGACCGCCGTCGCCGGCTACGCGTCCTCCAGCGCGAGCGACGCGAGCATCGCCTCGAGCTGGATCCGCTCGTTGGCCCCGCGGGTGATCCGGTAGTCGGCCTCGCCGACGCGGTCGAGTACCCGCACCGCCCGCCGGTCGTCGATGTCGAACTCCCAGACCGACCGGTGGAGCTGGTCGATCACGTCACCCCCGGCGATCCCCTGGTCGACCAGCAGCTCGTCGAGCTTCGACCGGGCCGCGGTGAAGTCGCCGTCCAGCGCCGACCCCACCATCTCTCGGATCTCCTCGGGCCGGGCGGTCGAGGTGACCGCGTACACCGCCGCCTCGTCGACCACCTCGCCCGTGGCCGCCGCCCCCTGGAGGCCGTTGATCGCCGCGCGCATGTCCCCGTCGGCGGCGTACACCAGCGCGTCGACGCCGTCCTCGGTCAGTTCGATCCCCTCGCGGTCCGCGATCAGTCGGATCTCCGCCGCGACGGCGTCGTCGGACAGCGGCGAGAAGCGGAACACGGCACAGCGAGACTGGATCGGGTCGATGATCTGGCTGGAGTAGTTACACGACAGGACGAACCGGACGTTGTTCGAGAACTGCTCCATCGTCCGGCGCAGCGCCGACTGGGCGTCGCTCGTGAGGGCGTCGGCCTCGTCGAGGAAGATGATCCGGTGGTCCGGGCCGCCGAAGCTGGTGCGCGCGAAGTCCTTGATCCGCTCGCGCACCACGTCGATCCCCCGCTGGTCGCTGGCGTTGAGCTCCAGGAAGTGTTGCTCCCAGTCGTCGCCGTACATCTCGCGGGCGATGGCGATGGCGCTGGTCGTCTTCCCGGTGCCGGCCGGGCCGGCCATCAGGATGTGCGGGAGGTCGTCGCGTGCGACGTAGCTCTTCAGCCGCTCGGTGATCTCCCCGTGGCCTTGGATCTCGTCCAGCGACCCGGGGCGGTACTTCTCGATCCAGACGTCCCCCCGCCCCGACGCTGACTCGGCCTCGCTCATGGCCGGAGGGAGGCGCGGGCCGGTCTTAAACTCCCCGCGACGCGCTCGCCGGCCCGGCGTGGCGGGCCACACGACGCCCGGTCACGCGGCGAGCCCCGGCGCTCCGGCGAACCTGTCGGCCGGAGCGTATCTTTATATCAGGTACACGAGTACCGCCGCGCATGCGACGGGAACGCGCCCTCTCGATCCTGTGTGTCGCGCTGGTGGTGCTCGCGGCCATGCCGGGGGTGGCGGCGGCGGCGACCAGGACCGGCGGGACGGTCGTCGTCGGACCGAACGAGACGGTCTCGGAGGACCTGGAGGCGTTCGGCGGCACCGTCGTGATCCAGGGAACCGTCGAGGGCGACCTGACGGCCTTCGCCGGCAGCGTCGAGATATCGGGCACCGTCACCGGCGACGTCGAGGCCTCCGCCGGCAGCGTCGACGTGTCGGGCACCGTCGGGGGTGACCTCTCGGGCGCCGCCGGCGCGATCTCGTTGCGGGACGGCGCCAGCGTCGGGGGGACCGTCGAGGCGGCCGCCGGGGACGTGCTGATCGACGGCGCCGTCGGCGGCGACCTGCTGGTCGGCGGGGAGACGATCCGGCTGGGACCGAACGCCGACGTCACGGGCGACCTCCGCTACGACGGCGAACTGGTCCGGGCCGACGGCGCCGCGGTCGGCGGCGAGGTGACCCGGGATCCCGGGCTGTCGGTGGGTCCGGGCGGTCCGGTGCCACGGGTCCCCGGGACCGCGTTCGCCGTCTACGGCGTGGTCGTGACGCTGCTGGCGGCGGCGATCCTGCTGCTCGTCTTCCCGGAGTTCTCGCGGGAGGTCGTCGACCGGACGGTCACCGACCCGGTCCGGACCGGCGGCGCCGGCCTGCTCGCGCTGGTGGGGATCCCGGTCGCCCTGGTCGTCCTGCTGGTGACGGTGGTCGGGATCCCGTTCTCGCTCGTGGGACTGTTGCTGTTCGTCGTCCTCCTGTGGGTCGGCTCGCTGTACGGCCGGTACGTGCTGGGCGCGTGGTTGCTGTCGCTTGCGGACTACGAGAACCGCTGGGTGGCGCTGCTGGTGGGCGTGGCGGTGCTGCTGGGGCTCCGGCGGGTGCCCGTGCCCCTGGTCGCGGACCTCACCTCGTTCGTGGTCTTCGTACTCGGTCTGGGCGCGGTCGTGTCGGGACTGGTCGGCCGCTACCGGGGCCGCTCGGGACCCGGCGCGGCGGTCGAGACGACGACCCCAGGCGGGCAGGCCGGAGCGACCGAACCCTCGGAGTGATCCCGGGACCGACGGAGTGAAGCCGCGACGACGCCGAGGGCGAGCATGGACGTGACCGTCGACGTGGCCGGCGCGGGGAGCCACGAGGTGTCGGTCCCCGACGACGGAACGTACGCCGACCTCCTGGCCGCCGTCGACCTGGGCGTCCAGGAGGCGACCGTGCTGGTCGAGGGTCGTCCGGTACCCGAGGACGCCCCCGTCGACGCCGAGCGTGTCCGGGTGGTCCGTCTGATCAAGGGCGGCTGAACGTTCTACCGGCGTACCCCTCGCGCCGCTCGGACCGCTCGGGGTGCTCGAACCGGTCGAGATGCCCGGAACGGTCGGAGCGACCGAGAGACTCGCGAGCCGCTCGCTCGCGGCCGACGGACGCGTGCTCCCCACGGCGACCGTCCCCGTGGCCGACACGGTGGACCGGACGGCACGGCCCCGGTCGCCCGCCCCGGGGTCGTCGGCAACGTGTCCCGGCTCGCGGGCTCGCGAGGGCAGCCGGCACCGCCCCGCGCCGCGACGGGAGCGGACCACGACCCTCCCCAGCCGACCGAGCGCGGACCACACGTCCGCGCTCGGTCCCTCGCACGCGAAGGGGTCACACCGCTCGTGCCGGGGAGCGGTGCGAGCGTCACCGCCGCGCGCGCCCACGCAGCGAGAGTGGTCGGTAGCGTCGTCGTGCGTGGACGGACGGCGGCGTCGTGCGCGGACGGCGTCGCCGTGTGTGGAGACCGGGACCGGGGCGTCGCCGCGGACCGACCGGGGCTCGGGAGTCTCAGGCGGGGGCGGCGTCGGCGGTCGGGCCGCCGAGACGGCGAGTGACCAGGAGGACGACGAGCGTGAGGACGAGCAGGCCGACGAGCAGCCAGAGGGCGTCGCCGAGGCCAGTCCGGCCGGCGAGATAGCCCACCAAGGCGGGCACCGTGGCGATGCCGAGATAGCCCGCGCTCGTCGCGAGGGCGTTCACCGGGCCGCTGTGCTCGGGGACCCGCTCGACGGCGAACGCCGACAGCGTGGGGAACACCGCCGACACCGTACAGCCCAGCGCGAACACCGCGAGATAGAGCGGCGGGCCGTCGACGACCAGCACGGCGGCGAGCAGCGGGATCGACAGCGCGACCGCGACGAGGACGACGTCGAGCGTGCGACCGGTGCGGTCGGTCAGCGCGCTGTAGAACAGCCGCGCGGGGACGTACGCGACCAGGAACGTCGAGAGGACGAGGTTGGCGGCGGCGTCGGGCAGGCCCGCGGCGGCGAAGGTGGGGAGCCAGGTGAAAAGCGACCCCTCGATGCCGCCGTTGAGCGCCAGCGCGGCGGTCATCCCGACCACGGGACGTCGGCGGGCGATCCCGCGCAACTCCGACAGCGAGACGGCGGTCTCGTTGGCGAACGAGTCGGGCAGTTCAACTCCGTACAGCAGCGCGGCCGACAGCAGGAAGCCGGCGCCGGCGACGGCGTAGGCGTAGCGCCACTCGCCCAGTCCCAGCGCCGCGGTGACGACGATCGGTCCGGCGGTGGCGCCGAGCGCCCACACGACGGCGTAGAGGTTGAAGATCCGCGCCCGGCCCGAGGGGTAGAGGTGGCTCAGGACGACCCGGTCGAGCCCCCGGAACGGGCCGGTCGCGACCCCGCGGACGAACAGGACCGCGAGGTAGATCGGAAAGCCCGGGGCCAGTCCCATCCCGAGGGCGCTGGCCCCGACGACCAGCGCGCTGGCGAGCGTCGCCCGGCGGACGTCGACCCGGCCGGCGGCGACCCCGACGGCGAACACGGAGCCCACGAACCCGAGCGTCCCCGCAGTCGCCACGAGACCGAGCAGCGCCTCGGAGACGACGAACTCGTCGCGGATGCTGGGCAGCAGGGCGCCCCGCATCTGGAAGCCGACCGCGTCCGCGGCGACGAACGCGAAGATGGCGGCGGTCCAGCGGAGCCGCTCGCGGCGCTCGCTCATCGCGACCCCGTGGCGTCCCCGGCGACGGGGCCGCGGGAAGCCGGCGACGACACGTCACGACCCGAGGACACGGCCACTCGCGACGGCTCGATCACGTCGTGGACACCTGTCGCGGCGACGCCCGAGAGGCTTGCGGTCCCGGGGCGCTCACCGCTCGGCGACGGCCCGCTCGGTGCGCCGCTCGACCAGCAACAGCGCGGCCAGCCCGCCGATGATGATGGTGTAGGCGACCGCCGCCAGGAGGGCCTGGTCGATGCTGGCGTACTCGCCGGTGCGGAAGATGATCACCTTCCGGATCATGGCGATGACGCCGGTGTAGATCACCAGCTGGACGATCCGGCGGGTGTCGTTCTCGCGGGTGTAGGCGACGACGGTCTGGTACACCTCGACGATGATCAGCATCAGCAGGGCGGTGTCGATGAACCCCACGACGACCAGCGGATCGGTGATGGTCCCCGAGAGGACGGTCTCGCCGATCTGTAGCGACAGGTCGAAGACGCCGACCGCGAACAGCATGGCCAGCACGAACGCGGCACCGACCTCCACGACCCGGACGAGCTGTTCGGAGACGTCGATCAGTCCGTCGGTGGTCGAGAGCTCCGCCGCCCCCATCTTTGCCGGCTCGGTCGACCCCCGCGAGCCGGGCGACTCCTCGTCGTCCATGTTCGAGTCGTGGGTTCCGACGGGTAAATGATTGGGCACTCGAAACCACGATCCGGCCCGCCGGCGTCGACGCCGCCGTGACCGGCGGCCGTGGTCCGCGTTTCGCACGGTTTTTGCCCCTCGACATCCAAGTACGGACGAATGATCTCCGAGGGCTGTGAGCAGTGCGCCGCGGGCGGGAAGATGGTCCTGTTCGTCTACGGCTACTGCGACCAGCGGGACTGTTTCTACTGTCCGCTCGGGGAGAACCGGAAGAACGTCGACACCGTCTACGCCAACGAGCGCCGGGTGGAGTCCGACGAGGACGTACTGGCGGAGGCTCGCAAGATGGACGCGCTGGGCACGTCGATCACCGGCGGGGAGCCACAGGAACGACTCGACCGGACGTGTCACTACATCGAACTGTTGAAAGAGGAGTTCGGCGAGGACCACCACACCCACCTCTACACGGGGATCACGGG
>CAZMWG010000125.1:0-8883 GCA_964569925.1 uncultured Halobacteriales archaeon
GCGGGCACCAGGAGAGCGGCCCCGGGAACGGCGTCTCGGAGCTGTCGGACGGCGTTGACGGCGTCCAGTCCGAACAGGTTCAGGAAGACCGCGTCGGGCAGCGTCCCCACGACGGCGTCGACCGCTCGTCCGAGGTCGACGGTGCCCGGCCGGACGGTCGTCCCGCCGCGGGCCTGCCAGTCGGCGTCGACCCGGGCGGGGAAGTGGTCGTCGACCGCGGTCCGGAGCGACCGGCCGCCGGGCGCGTCGACCGACAACTGCGTGTAGCGGACGACCTCGCCGAGGTCGGCCCCGACCGCGCTCCCCAGCGCGCGGACGGCCGCGGTCGCCCCGATCCCCTCGCGGTAGACGACCGGCGAGCAGCCCCGGCCCGTGAGCCCGTCCAGCGGCGTGCTCCCGGGCAGGTAGACGACGTCGCGCTCCTCGGCGACCGCGCGGCAGGCACGGGCGGCCGAGCCCGCGACCCCGCCGGTCACCGCGACGGTCCCGTCGCCGACCGCGCCGGACAGCGCCGTCCGCGCTTTCTCGCGGTTCCCTCCGGTGTCCACCGTCGTCGCCGCGACCGCGCGCCCGGCCACGCCGCTTCCGTCGGCGGACAGCCGGTCGCCGTCGACGTACCCGCCCCCCGACCGGAGGTGGGCGACCGCGAGCTCGAACCCGCGTCGCTCCGCCTCGCCGACGGGGGCGTACGGGCCGGACAGCGCGGTCGCCAGCACGAACTCGGCCCGTTCGGTCGCCGTCGTCCGGTTCCCCCCGCCCGTTCCGAGACAGCCCGCCCCCAGCGCGGTCGCCCCCAGCCCCGCCAGCAGGCCGCGCCGCGTCGTCGGTCCCGGCACCCCTTCACTCCGCATCGTTCATTACTGTAAAATACGGCCACAAAGAGGTTCGGGTCGGTCCCGCCGCGGGCGGCGGGGCGACCCCGAGAGGGAACTCATTTCACCCCCGCGACGGACCGGAAGGTATGTCGACACGGGACCGGTTCTGGGGGCTGATCTGTGGCTACCGCTACCAGATGCTGGTGTTGCTGTACTTCCTCGTCGTGATGTTCGTGCTGACGCTGATCGCGCTGTGGCTCGGAGAGCCCGGCACCGCCTCCTACGCCCTGGCGCTTTACAACCTGGGGATGATACTCGTCGGCTCGGCTCTCATCGGCGGCGTCTACTACGGCTGTCGGCGCCGCGAGGGGTGACACCGGCCGGCTCCGGTCCCGTCGTCCCCCCGGCCGGTGTCGGTCGTCCGCGGCGGCTCTCGCTCCCGTCGGTCACTCGAGGGACTCCAGATACTCCGCGGTCTGCCGGGCCAGGTCCCGCAGGTCCTCGTCGCGGTCCGAGTCCTCGGCGACGGCGCGGATCGCCGGCGTGGCCGCGGGGTCCCCGAGGTAGCCGAGCGCCCGGATCGATCGGGCCGCGATGGCCTCGTCCCCGTAGTCGACGTAGTCGGTCAGCGGGTCGACGGCCCCCGCGACGGCCGCGGGGTCGTGCTCGGCCAAGCGCGAGACCGCCTCGGCGACCGTGCCGGCGACGACCGGCGTGGTGTCCTCGAGGAGCGCCACCAGCGCGTCGGCGTGGTCGAGCACCGCCCCGGGGTCGACCTCGCTGACCTCCACGAGCAGGTTCGCCGCCACGGTGTAGGCGGCGAACTGGTTGCGGTTTGCCTCCTGGTTCACCCGGTGGAACTGTTCGAGGGCCTGTCGGTCCCCCGCGTCGGGTTCCTCGGGCACCACGTCCGTCCGGCCCGCCTCGACCCGCTCGATCAGCGCCGGCACCTCCGCGACGAGGGCCTCGGGGCGCTCCAGCGCGACCGACCGCAGCGCCCGGGCCGCGAACGTCTGGATCAGGGGGAGGTCGTGGTCGAGCGCCCCCACCAGCGGCCCGACCGCGCCGTCGAGTCGCGCCGGGTCCGCCTCGGCGACGACGTTGAGCGCCGTCAGCGCCTTCCGGACGACGTTGACGTTGTCGTCGTCGACGGCACGGACCACCGCGTCCGACAGCGGGTCGACGGCGTCGACGTCCGCGTCGGCCAGCGCCGCGGCCACCCCGGCCGCCCGGTCCCGCACCAGTCCCGCGTCGTGGTCCAGCCCCTCCCGGACCGCGTCGGTGTCGACGGTCGCGGGGTCGACGGTCTCCGGGTCGTACGCCATCACGTCGGCCTCGCGCGGGTCCCGCTCGCGGTCCGCGTCGGTGTCGCTCATGTGAGCCCCTGATCCGGGACGGACTTGTGCGTGTCGGACGATCGGAATCGACGCCGGAGGCGTCTCTACGCCGCGAAAGGACTATGATGAGGTATTCGTAAACAACGGTGATGCCTTTGGAGCCTTCGGATGGGATCTCGCGACGGGACTTCGTGAAGGCCGCGGTGGCGATCGGTGGGAGTTCGGCGCTGTCGGCCTGTCTGGCCCGCGAGCAGTCCGGACGGGAGACGACGCCGACGGCGGAGGACGCGGAGTTCCCGCGCGGGAGCGACCCCTCGACCAAGCCACGCCGCCAACACGAGTGGAACGACTACCTCGTGCGCAACGCCCACGGCAACACGGTGCTCCCGGAACACCAGTTGTTGCTCTGCCTGGAGTACGAGGGGTCGACGCCGCCGACCGACGCCGAGCGCGAGCAGGTGCGGGCGGCGATGGGGACGATCGACCGGGCGGCCCAGTGGGGGACGGGCGGCCGGGAGGGGGCCTCGATCAACGACGGCCTGCTGACGATGCTGGGCTACTCGCCGCGGTACTTCGAGCGGTTCGGCGGGGGCGACGTCGAGGGGCTCACGCCGCCCGACGAGGTGCTCTCGGCGGTCGGCGAGGACCCCGCCAAGGCCGACGACCACGACGCGCTGTTGATCCTCAGCAGCGACTTCGGCTCCCTGCTGCTGGCCGCCGAGGAGGCGCTGGTCGGCGAGCGCGAGACGATCAACGGCGTGGAGATGGACGCCACCTTCGACGGCGTCCTCTCGGTCGCGGAGCGCCGGTCGGGGGTCGCCGGGAAGGGGGTCGTCGCCGAGAAGCTGGGTCGGGACGACGTCCCGGAGGACGCCCCGCTGTCGATGGGCTACCGGTCGGGCTTCGCCGACAACCAGGCCTCCGAGGGTCGGGTGACCGTCGAGGGGGGGCCCCTCGCCGGCGGGACGGTCCTCGCCAACTCGCGGCTCCACATCGACCTCGACCGCTGGTACGACCAGCGCACCGAGGAGCGGGCCGCCGAGATGTTCTGCCCGGCCCACGACACCGAGGAGGTGGGCGACACCGCCGAGGCGCTGGGCAACAGCAGCCGGATCGCGCCCGAGGACGTCGACGGCATCGACGAGCACGCCGAGGAGTACGACCGGGTGGGCCACGCACAGAAGGTCGCGCGGGCCCGCGACGACGGCTTCGCCCCGCGGATGCTCCGGCGCACGGAGGGGGTCGCCACCGACGTCCCGGAGGGGACCGACTTCAACTTCGTCTCCGTCCAGAACCACATGGACGCGTTCGTCGAGGCCCGGAAGGCGATGAACCGCTCCGAGTACGACCACGACGTCGAGGCCGAGGACCACGGGATCGTCGACTACCTGGAGACCCGCGCCCGGGCGACGTACTTCGTGCCGCCGCGGGACCGGCGGGCGCTGCCGGTGGTCTGATGGGGGCCACGGACGACGGTTCGACGCGGGACCGCGAGCCCGGCGACCGGCCGGACCGCGGCGACACCCCCGGTCGTCGGCGACGGCACGCGCTGACACTGACGGTCGCGCTGGCGGCCCTGCTGGCCCTGTCGGGCTGTCTGGGCGTCGGCGGCGTCGGCCTCGGCGGTGGTGAGTCCGCGAGCGCGCCGATCGGCTTCGAGAACGTCACCGCGGAGGCCGGCCTCGACTACCGGGGACAGGTGGAGGCCGGCTTCGGCAACGGCAACGCCGGCGTCTACGTCACGGACTTCGACCGGGACGCCCGGCCGGACCTCCTGCTCGTGGGCGCGGACCGCCCGGCGTTGTACCACAACGCGAACGGTAGCTACGAGCGAAGCGACGCGCTCCCGTCGCTGAACGACTCCTACAAGAGCGCCGCCGCGCTGGACTGGGACGGCGACGGCTGGGAGGACCTCATACTGTTCCGCGGTCACGGGCGGCCGACGGCGCTGCACAACGCCGAGGGGCGCTTCGAGCGGGCCGACCTCGGACTGGGCAACCTCAGCTACCCGCTGGGTGCCGCGGCCGCCGACTACGACGGCGACGGCGACCGCGACCTGTTCGTCTACCAGTCGGGCGACTGGCGCGAGCGCACCCCGGAGGGGCGGCGCAGCCTCAACGCCTCGATCGCGGACGACAACGGCTACCCGAACCTGCTGTACGAGAACACGGACGACGGGTTCCGGCGGGTGGGGGAAGCCGGCATCGAGGGCGACCGGTGGAGCCTCGCCGCGACGTTCGCGGACCTCACCGGCGACGGCCTGCCGGACATCCACGTCGCCAACGACTACAACAACGACACGGTGTACGTCAACGAGGGCGACGGGACCTTCGACCAGCGACTGCTCGGCGGGGCCACCGCGCGCAACGGGATGGCCTCGGAGGTCGCCGACGTCACCGGCGACGGCCGGCAGGACGTGTTCGTCACGAACATCGAGATCGAACTCTCCGAGGTGAACATGTCCGCGGAGCGCCGCGAGCGCATCGAGCGGCTCATGTCGACCACGATCAACTCACAGCGCACCAGGGGCAACACGCTCCTGATCAACGAGGGCGACGACGGCCGGTTCGCCGACCGTGCGCCCGCCTACGGCGTCCGCGACGGCGGCTGGGGGTGGGCGGCGAGCTTCGTCGACCTGGACGACGACGGGGACCGCGATCTGGTCCACACGACCCAGTACATCACCCGGTTCGACCGGGAGAACCCCGTCTACACCTACCCGATGGTGTTCGAGCGCAACGGCACCGGCCCCGGCGCGGCCAACGGAGCGGGCGAGGGCAACGGCTTCACGCGCCTGGACGCCTCCGCGATCGGTCTGAACGAGTCCGACGGCCGCGGAATGGCGACGCTCGACTACGACGGCGACGGCGACCGCGACCTCGTCGTGGCCGACTACGGCGGCCGGTTCCGTCTGTACGAGAACGTCGCCGACGGCGGGTCGGCGCTGGACCTCCGGGTCGTCGACGAGAACGGGGCGACCGCGCTCGGCGCGACCGTCCGGGTCGAGGCCGCCGACGGCGACTCTTCCTGGAACGCGACCGTCCACGGCCGGACGGACTTCCTCTCGCAGGACTCCCGGGTGGTCCACGTCGGACTCGGCGAGGTCGACACGGTCGATCTGACGGTGACCTGGCCGGACGGGACCGAGCGGACCTTCGAGGACGTGGCCGCCGACCGGCGGCTCAGGGTGACGAAGCAGGGGCTGACGGTCGTGCGAACCCACGGATGAACACCATCCCGCTCCCGTCACGGGGTGGACCATGGCAGACGTGTGACGGGACGCCGGGATGGTCGACGGGTGTCGCGCTGGCGACGCGCCAGCGGTTGAGCCGACGACGCGATCCTATGTAAAAGGCATGGATAATACGTTGCGGTGTGTACCCCCCGGTCCGCGACCCGCCGCGTCGCCCGGTGCCGACGGGGTCTCGGGACCGTCGGAGGTCGGGCCCGGAGACCGTGGCTCCACGGCGGGCCGTTCCGGTCCGGCGCCCGCCGACCCCGGCCGGACTAGTGAGAACGGCGCCGGTCTCGGTAGTCGGCCGGTCCGGGCCGAGGAACGCGTGAGACGGGCGCGAGCGTCGCGCCGCCGACGATCGGTGTCCGACAGCCGCCGTGATCTCCACCCGAAACGAGGGGGTTGGGTAGACCGAGACCAAAGTATATAGATCGGGCAACGGGGGCCGACGGCGGGCGGGGAGCGGGTCAGTTCGGCGTCCCGGTCCCCGCACCGGACGGGGACTCCGACGGACGACGGGTCGTCGGCGGGAGCAGGTCGCCCTCGGTCAGTTCCTCCCTGTCGAACGCCGGGACGAGGACGTCGAACTCGGGGGAGACCGACACCGGGTCCGTCGGCGTCGTCTCCCCGCCCTCGGGGTCGAACAGTCGGGGGTCCGCGACGTGGAGCGCGGGCGGGGACCACAGCCCCAGTCCGCCGGGCGACTCGTACCGGAGGCCCGTCCGCGGGGCGACGTACAGCGACGCCCGTCCGTGGTCGAGCACCACGGCGCCGTCGTCGGCCTCGTCGGCCCGACGGACCGCCGCGTACAGCGTGTCGGCGGACCAGTCGGAGACGGCCTCCAGATCGGACCGACCGCCCACCCGGAGGCTGTGGCGCGAGGCCGGCGCGGTGACGTCCACCTCCTCGATCCGTCTCATCGTCGGCCGTTCGGGCCGAGCCGTCGTGAATCTGGCGGCCGGCCGACGGTCGCGGTCACGGTCCCGACCCGGCGGGCGGTGGCGGCGGACGCCGACCGTCCCGTGCGCGGCGTCGTCGCGGGTCGGTGGAAACGCTCAATACACGAGCGACATAGCCACGAACCAGAGGCGGTGCTCGGTTCCGGGCGGGCCGGACCACCCGAGGTCACGATGACACGATTCGACAGCAACAGACCGGAGGCCCGGCGCGTCGGAGTGTTGTACGTCGGTTCGGATCCCGACCGCGAGGACCGGCTCCGGTCGGAGCTGGACCGGATCACGCGGTCGAACGGGACGCTCACGGCGGTCGGGTCGGCCGCCGACGCGCTGGAGGCGCTCGACGGCCGGGTCGACTGCGTGCTCAGCGGCTACGACCTGCCGGACGGCGACGGCCTCTCGCTGCTGGAGCGGGTCCGGGAGCGACGGCCCGGCCTCCCCTTCGTCCTCACCACGGATCGGCCGCCGGGCGCGGTGGCCGACGAGGCCGTCCACGCCGGCGTCACCGATTACCACCACGAGGGCGACGGGATCGCGCTGCTGTGCAACCGGATCGCCAACGCCGTCTCCCGGTACCACGCCGAGCGGCGGGCCGCCCGCTCCGAGCGGGTTCGGGTGGGCTCCGGCGAGATGGTCGAGGCGCTCGTCGACGCCTTCCCGGACTACGCCTTCCTCTACGACGAGGACGGTCGGTATCTGGACGTCTTGTTGGGACGCACGGAGTCCCGCGGCCGGACGCGGGGAGCCGAGGACCTGGTCGGCCGGACGGTCCACGACGTGTTCCCCGCCGAGACGGCCGAGGAGATCCACGACGCGGTCCGGTCGGCGCTGGACGCCGGCGAGATCCGGGCCGTCGAGTACGACGTCGAGACCGTCGGCGGGAGACGGTGGTACGAGGGCCGGGTAGCCCCGCTCGCCGACGCCGAACACGACCGGGCGGTCGCAGTGCTGGCGGCGCGGGACATCACCCGCAAGCGGGAACTCCGCGAGGAACTCCGGCGGCAGAACGAACGGCTCCGGGAGTTCTCGTCGGTGATCGCCCACGACCTGCGCAACCCGTTGAACGTGGCTTCGGGTCGACTGGAACTCGCCCGGGGTGAGGACGCCCCGCGACACCTGGACCACGCTGAGGACGCGCTGGCCCGGGCCGAACGGCTGATCGACGACCTGCTCACGCTCGCCCGGGACGGGGAGACGGTCGAGGACGCGGAGCCGGTGTCGATCGGGGATTTGGCCGAGACGTCCTGGCGCACCGTCCACACCGCCGAGGCCACCCTCCGGGTCGAGGGCGACCCCGAGGTCCGGGGCGACCCGGACCGTCTGCGCCACCTGTTCGAGAACCTCTTCCGCAACGCCGTCGAGCACGGCGGCCCCGACACGACGGTGACGGTCGGTCCCCACGACGGCGGCTTCTTCGTCGCCGACGACGGCCCCGGCATCCCGCCGGCGGACCGCGACGCCGTCTTCGAACTGGGCTACTCCACCGGCGACGGCACCGGCCTCGGACTCCGGATCGTCCGCCGGATGGTCGAGGCACACGGCGGCACCGTCCGCGTGACCACGAGCGCCGACGGGGGCGCGCGCTTCGAGGCCGAGGGTCTCGCCGCCGGCGAGTGACCGCCCGTTCTCCCGCCGACCGCGATCCCCGCGTCGGGGGTGTCGCCGAGTGACGGACGAACATCGAAGCGAACACCCGCCGAAACGTTCCTCCGGCCGTACTTTCCGTCGTTCTTTGGAACCCATGTCGATTTAGGGCGCCGAAAAGAATACATACGTCCTGAATCGTACCGGTCTCGGTCGTGAACGAGGAGCACTCCCCGTCGGGCGCGGAGCGCCGAGTGATGCAGGTGTTGCTGGAGGGACGCGACGTGGGGAAGCCGTGGGGGTATACCACGCCGATGCGCGTCACACGGGCCCACGGTCTCCCCCGACAGCGGGTCAGCGCGGCCCTCGACAGACTGGTCGCCGCCGGGTGGGTCGAGGAGGTAGCCGTCGACGGCGTGCGGATCCGCGGTCTCTACAGGTTCGTCGCCGACCCGCGGGAGGCCCGGAAAGGTGGGGTGGAATAGTGGCCGGCGGGGCCGCCGGCACGAAAGGAGCTACGGTGAGACGAACAAAAGCCGACACGGACGACGCAGTTCTTGCGACGGGGCCCGGGGAGACGCGGCCACGGCGGCGAGGGGAAGCGAGCGACACGGACGACTCTGCCGGCGTGGAGAACAGGAGAACGTGCTCCGTTTCGAGAGAGACGGGCGATCCGGGAGAGAGGACCGATACGAACGGACCGATCTCAGTCGGCGGCGTGTCGGAGGACCGTGTCACAATCCGAACACTGCCAGCCTTCACCTCGGTAGACGATCGAACCGCCACAGTCGGTACACTTGTACGACTCGAAGACCGAACGGGGTTGTGCTGCCATCGACAGAACGTTCCGGCTGACGGTTATTAGCCCTTCCTATTATCGGGATTGCAGAATATTAGGATGTAGGAGGGATTTGCCGCCGGCGTATAAGGACAACCAGGGTGTTACAGGTCGACCG
>CAZMWG010000126.1:0-8875 GCA_964569925.1 uncultured Halobacteriales archaeon
GTCCCGTTGGCCGGACTCGTCCCGTTCGTCGGGGCGGTCTCGTCTCCGGGATCCGTCCCGTTCGTCGGCTCCGTTCCGTTCGTCGGGCCCGCTCCGTCGACCGGAGTGGTCACGTCGCCAGGCGGGGCGTCGTTGCCGGCCCGCTCCGCGTCGGCGAGGGTCGCTCCGGAGCCGTCGACGCCGTGACCGACGGCGGTACCGGCACCCAGCCCCGCCGACAGCGTCGTCACTCCCAGCAGCGTCACGGCGAGTATCGCGAACAGCTTCGGATCGTCTCTGTGGGTCATGTATGAAAAGGGTCGCAGGGGGCGGTCGAACGCGGGGCTCAGTCGCTGCCGGCCGCGCCGACGACGGCCACCAGCGCGACGAGCGCGATCAGCGCCAGCATCGTCAGCCCGGAGGGCAGCGTCCACGGGAACCCGCCACCGGCCCCGGGGCCGGACCCGGAGCCCGGCGTCGCCGTCGCGGCGGGCGTGCCGTTCCCGGATCCGTCGGCCGGGGTGGCGGTCGCCGACCCCGAACCGTCCGAGCCGCCGGCCGCCGGGTCGGAGCCGTCGTCGGCGCCGGTCTCGACGTCCGTCGGCGTCGGGGACGGCGTCGCGGGCGTGGTCCGTTCGGTGACGGTCAGCGACTCGCTGAGACCGCCCACCTCCGTGTAGAGGGCGGGGTCGTCGCGGTGACCCGCGGCGAACAGTTGCGCGGTGGCGTCGACGTCGATCCGCTTCGTCCCGTCGACGGGGCCGTCGTAGTACACCTCGATGGCGGAGCCGTCGAGGGTCGACCCCGTGGTCGGGTCGATCCGGTAGGTCGCCTGGGCGGCCCCCTCCACCTGGGAGACGGTCCCGCCCGAGGACACCTTCAGTTCCACGCCGTCCGGGGCGTAGATGGTCGCCAGCACGGTCACCGGACAGTCGTAGGTGGTCCGGAGGTTGTGCTGGAAGGCGATCTTCCCGGGGTCGCCGGCCTCGATCCGTTCGTCCTCGAGTTGGAGCCAGGTGCGCTCGATCGGCGGCGGCCCGTCCGGCTGGCAGTCGGCGGCCGGGGTCGCGGCGGTCGTGTTCGCGGCCGAGGCGTTCCCGGCCGTCTGTGCGACGGCGGTGCCGGCGCCGGCGCTCGAGAGCGCCAGCGCGGTCACCAGCGTCAGCACCACCGCGAGCAGCGGCCCGCGGCGGCGGGTCAGTCTGTGGGACATCGCATCAGGAACGAGCGGGTCCCTTTCAAAGAGCGCCGCGCGGGTCTTCCACGCCACGGAAGCGCCCCACAGCGCGCGGGACGGCCGTTCCGGGTCTCCAGGAGCGCTCGATCGAAGCTCCGCACCCCGCCCGGACTCCCCGTCTCGGGCGAACCGCGGGCGACGAGAGCGACTACTCGGCCGGGGGCTCGGGCGGCGCGACGGTCCCGTCGTCGGCGCGGTCCGACTCTCCGTCGGACTCCCCGTCCCCGGCGGCGTCGACGCCCGTGTCCGACGGGGTCTCCGGGGCCGCGGGGCCGATCACCTCGTGACCTCTCGCGGAACCTTCCGGCGCCGTGTAGACGTAGGTTCGCGCCCCGTCGAACACGGCGTACGTCGTCGAGGACCGGTCGAACAGGACGCGCCCGTCGGTGTCGACGGCCACGTCGACCAGCCCCTCCAGACTCTCCACCGCGACGGTCCGCTCCGGGTCGGCGTCCGACAGGTCGGCGGCCGTGATCCACTCCTCGAACTCCTCGCGGGCCCGCCGGTGGGCGAGACGCTCCCGTTCGCGTTCCGTGGTCGTGAAGACGTTCCGGGCGCGTCCCAGGGCGAGCACCCCGGCGCCGGCCAGGCCCAGTCCGGCCAGGGCCGGCCCCCCGAGGCCCGTCGCCGGGTCCGGCGGGTCGGCGACCCGGACCTCGCGGCGAACGCTGCCGCTCTCCGTGACGCGGCCGGGGTCGTCGACCCGGTAGACGTTCCCCCGGACGGTGATCGGGAGCCGGTAGGTCCGTTCGGCGTCGACCGGCCGGCCGGCGCGCGTTCCCAAGACGTCGAGCCGGACCTCGACGACCGGCTCGAGCGTGCCCGGCGACCCGCCGACCTGGCGGTCGATCCTGTCCAGTCGGTCCCGCACGCGGCTGGCGTTCAGCGAGAACGGCACCCGGACGGTCTCGCCCGGCCGGACCGAACGGGTCCGGCTCGCCGCCAGCTCCGACTCGGTCCGCCAGTACCGGACGGTCTCACCGCCCCGCGTCTCCGTGGACCGCAGGACCAGCACCACCCGGGTCGTCGTCGTGAGGTTGCCGCCGTCGTCGGCCCGGTATCGGTAGTCAAAAGTCGCGTTCAGGACCGGCGCCAGCGTCCTGAGGTAAGTCGTCCGGTTCCGGAGCACGTGCCCCGACGGGTACAGTTCCGTCGTCTCGCGGACCGTCGCCTCGTGGGTGAACTCGCCGGTCGACGTCCACTGCGTCACCTGTTCGGTCCGCGTCCGCGTGGTGTCTCCGGCGTGTGCGGCGTAGGTCACCGCCCCGCCGACGACCGCCACCGCGACGCACAGCCCCAGCAACGTCGCGTAGTGGTCCTCGACCAGCGCCGCGACTCGGATCCGCTCCGGCTCCCTCATCGAACGGTGATCAGTGAGTGCGTTCCAATAGTTATTCACTCACTTACCAGTCTGACCGGGCGGTGGCCACACGGCCGGGAGGTCACAGGTAGCGGTTCCGGAGCCTCGCGAGCGCCGAGCGGGACGGCCCCGAGCGCGAGCGGAGTCGGCCCCGCCCGACCAGCCGCGTCACGAGCAGGTACGTGGGGACGGCCACCAGTCCGTCGATCACGACGATCGGGAGCCAGGGGTGGCGGTCGTACAGCGCCCGCAGCGCCGGCTCGGGCAGGAGCGCCAGATACCGGCGTTCGGTGACGCTCAGCCGGTAGGCGCCGGTCTCCGTCGGCGCCGACAGCGAGACCGTCGGCTCGGCCCGGGCACCCGGCGCGAGCGACAGTCGGCCCGGGGTGACGGCGACCCCGTCGTCCTCCGCCTCCAGGTAGACGAGGGCCGGCACCACTCCCGGATTGTGGACGTGGTAGTCCAGCGACGCCGTCGTCCCCTGGCGGATCACCAGGGGCCTGTCGCTCTCGAACTCCGCGCTGACCACGTCGTAGGTCTGGGTGCCGGCCGGCAGCGCCATGGCCACCGTCGCGCTCCCGACGACGGCCGCCACGGCCAGCAGGGCGATCGGCCGGGCGTCGTCGCCGCCCGGGTCCGTCCGGTCGCGCTCGCGGGTCCGCTCTCCCCCGTCCGTGTCTCCCACCAGCACGTCGAGGGCGAGCAGCGCGAGCGCGACGCCGGCCACCGCGTAGCCGATCCCGCCGGCGTCGAGGAAGGCACGTGTCCCCGTCAGCCTGGCCAGCCGTTCCCGGGCGGTCCACATCCCGTCGCGGAACGCCGTGACCGCCGTCCCGAGCGCGGGGATCGCCAGCACGTTCCCGTCGGGCCGCCAGGCGACGGCGACGATCTGTTCCTCGCGGACCGGCGGTTCCCGCCCCTCCTGGTCGGTGAACGGGTTGGCGTCGCCCCGCGTGACGTACCCCCGGTCGGTCTCGCCGACCACCCGGTGGGTGGTGAGGCCGCCGTCGTGGAGCCGCTCGGCGCGGAACGTCACCACGTCGCCGGCCTCCACGGGCCCGGCCAGCGCCGCCGGGATCGCGACGAACCCGTCGCCGGGAGCCAGCGTCGGGGCCATGCTGCCGGTCTCGACGTAGCCAAGCAACACCGGCCGTCCCAGCAGTCCCCCGACGGCGATCGCGGCGACGGCGACCGCCAGGAGCGCGAGCACCGGTCGTCGGAGGCTACCCGTGCGTGACATGGGGGTCGGGACGTCGTGCCGGTCTTCCCGGCGGGGTCGCCGACGGTCGGTCGACCTCCCGCCGTGGAACGTGATCCGTCACGAGCTATCGTCCCAATTACGTACCGGATACATCGTATTGACACGCCATCCGGTCTTCAGACGGTCCCTAGACGGTCTCAGGAACCAGCTACCGGACGGCCTGTACCCCGCACCCGGGCGACGGTCGATCGCACGGGGAGCGTTCGGGGACGCCGGCGGGCCGGGTCGCGGAGCGGAGACGGGCCGTCGGTCCCCGGCCGGCGGTCACACGGTGGGGTCCCGTCCGGCTTCCACGACGAGCCCGCCGTTCCGAGCGACGGCGTGGCGGGCGACGACGCCGGTGTCGCACGTGCGCGGGCGCTCGGCGTCGGACCGAGAGCGCCCGGACTCCGGGTCGCCGGCGGGCCGGGCCGTCTCCGGCCACGGCCGTGCTCCGTTCGTCACGGCCGCGGCCGGGACGGCGTCGACTGTCGCGTGGTGGGGGTTCGACGGGGGGTCCGGCCGGCCGGCGAGGGCGTTCCGCCGCAAAAGAGAGGTCAGCGGTGACACGTGGCGAGCGGAGAGCCCACCCTTCGGGGGTGAGCGGGGGTCGAGGCGCTCAGTAGCGGTTACTGTCGAGGTTGATCTCGCCGGTGATGTCGTCCCCGAAGTTCACCTTGCTCTCGTCGGTCGTCGCGTTGAGGATGAACCGGGAGTTCGGGACGGAGTCGTTCTTTAGGTCGAACCCGTCGGTGACGACACGGACCGTGATCGGGACGCTCTTGCCCGGCGGGATCCGGACGTGGCCGGTGTCTTCGAGCCTGACGAAGTTGTACGGGAAGCTCGCGCCCGCCCTGAGCGCCATCGTCGACGGGTCGGAGGGGGCCCCGTAGTTGTTGCCGGGACTGGGAGCGTCGTCCCGGCCGATGAGACCCACCTGTCCGCTGTTGAACCCGGGCTCGGTCGTCGAGGCGGCGAACTGGAAGTCGATCCCGGCGGGCACGTTCACGCCGCCGCCCGTGAACCCGGTCGTGTTGTTCTGGGAGCTGCTGATGTCGTCGTTCTGCAGCGGGTTGTTGATCGCGACGTACATCTCGCGGTCCCCCTGGTTGCGGAGGTAGAAGGCCGGCCGGACCTCCGTCGAGCCCTCGTTGTTGACGCCCGTGCCGCCGTTGGCGCTGTCGCTCGCGAAGTCCAGCGACACCAGCTTGTCGTTGCTCCCGACGTTGACGAACTGGGAACTGTCGTTCGCGTCGATACCGAGGTAGGCGCTCGCGTCGCCCGCGACGTCGACCTCGTGGGCCCGGTCGGTCGAGATGGTCTCGACCGCGCCGGTCCCGACTGCGGCCGCCGAGCCGGCGGCGAGCGATCCGATCGTGGCAAGGAACTTGCGTCGGCGCATGGTGGTTCACTCTCCTCCCGGCCGTGGGCGCCCCGGAACCCGGGGCCCCTGCGGGAGGCGTTCACAGCTCGGAGCCGTCTGTACCTTGTATTGACACGACGGAGGCGTTTCAGGGGGTCCGAGACCGTGTTCAGTATCCGGCTACCTGGCCGATGGCCGGTCGACTGGCCTCCGAACCGGTCTTCCGGACGGAGTCCGGGACCGGCGGACCGCCGGCCCGGAGTCGACCGGCGTCCCCGGACGGTCCGTACGCTCGCCGGCAGTTTTCGCTCCCGTATCGTCGAAATCGAGTGTTTGGAACGTCGTCATGAGCCGGTCCGAATCGCTCCCCGGCCGGCGGCGTGTCATCGGTTCACCGCCCCGTTCTGGGGGGCAAACTGCCCCGATCGGGTTCGTATCCAGCTACTAACTTGATGGTAGTCGTATTAATACAATGGTAAAGTGGTGAGAGGGGTCCGGTGGATCGCCGATCCGGGCGACCCCGCGCGGTGACCGCGTCACGGTCGGGCCGACCGCCGTCCGGTGGGTGGAGGCGGCAGGGACGGGAGTCGGGCCTCGACCGGGGAGCCCGGTCCGGGTCGTCGTCGACCCGTGACACGCCCCACCGCCGACGACGAACAGGGGTCCGGCGGCGCCGACTCGGGTCGTCGCGGGCGGATCGATCGACGACCGCGGGCGGATCGCGATCGGAACACCGGGAGCACACAGATGTCGACACGATCGAAACCACTGCGACCGAGCGCCGAGAGCGGGAGAGAACCCAGCCCCGAGACGGTGTACACGCTGCTGTCGAACCGGCGCCGGCGGTTCGTGATCCACCACCTGCAGTACGTGAGGCGGGAGGTGGATCTCGGGTCCCTGGCCGAGCGGGTCGCGGCCTGGGAACTCGACCTCGAGCCGGTGGAACTGAACTCGGACCAGCGCAAGCGCGTCTACACGTCGCTCCAGCAGATCCACCTCCCGAGGTTGGACGACGCGGGGGTGGTGGCCTTCGACGACAGGGCCGGAACCGTCGCCCCGACCGAGGCGCTGCTGGAGATCCGTATCTACACCGAGGTCGTCGACGGGAACGACATCCCCTGGAGCAGGTACTACCTCGGTCTCGGGGCGCTGTTGCTGGCCGCGGCGGGCGGCGCGGCGGCCGGCCTCCCGGTGGTGGGGTCGGTTCCCGCGACCGCGTGGGGGCCGTTCTGTAGCGTCACCGTGCTCGCGTTCGCGCTCACACACGTTGTCCTGGCGAGAGGAACGCGACTGGGTACCACGCCGGCACCGCCCGAGGTCGAACACCACGGAGAGCGCTGAACAGACCACCCGTGAACAGACGCACCCTGGCCCTCTGTGTGGTCCTGACACTCGCGGTCGTGCTGTCCTCGGTGGCCGGGACCGGGTCGTTCGACCGGGCTTCCGTGGATCGGTCCCTCGAGATCCGTGTCGGGGACGACGACGACGCCTACCTCCGGGTGGTCGACGGGCCGCTCCGGTGTGGGAAGCCGGTGTTGCTCCGCAACGGGCTGGACACGACGGTGACCGGGGTACGCATGGAGGTGGCGGTCGACGCGGGAAGCGTCAGGATCGCGGGCCACCGCGTCGGACCGGGGCGGCGGAGCCTCTCGCTGTCCGGCCGCCGTGTCCGTCCCGGCGACGCGCTCTCCGTCGCCGTCGAGCCGACCGCCGGGCACGTCGAGGCGACCGTCCGGCGGATCACCGTCGCGGGCGCCGACACGACCGTCTCCCTTGACGGTACCGTGCCCGTGCACTGTGCGGCCGACACCCCGACGGCCGGCGCTCCGACCCCGACGCCGCGGGGTCCGGCGACGGCGCCGGCGCTCACCGACGTGCCGGGACGGGAGTCGCCCCGATCGTCCCGGGGCTCGAAGCTCCGGCGGGGTCCGGCGACCGGCCTCGACCGGGCGCCGCCGCCACCGTCGGCCGGTCCGGCGCCGGAGATCACCGCGGTTCCGACCTGAACCTTTGTGTCGGTCCGGCCCGCCACACCGGCAGAGCCGACGATGGCCGACCTGTCGGACGGGCTGGCGCGGATGGACGCGCTCGCGGACCGGATCGAGGACAACCCCGCGGCCGTCGCGCCGGCCCGCGAGGAGTTGCTGACCCTCGCCGACGAGGGCTGGCTGGTCGCCCGACGGGCCCTCGGGACGCTCGGCCGAGGGCTGGAGGCCCGCCCCGACGCGGGGGTTCCGGCGGTCGAATCGCTCGTCCGGACGCTCGTCGACCCCGAGGCGCCGTCGCCGGCGGCCTGGCACGCGGGGGTCCGGGCGGTCGCCGACGCCGCGCCCGCGGCGACGCGGGACGCCCTGCTGGCCGAACTCCGCGACGGCGCGGCGAGCGGGGACGGGACGGATGTCGCCCGGGGGGCACGGCTCCTGGAGCGACTCGCCGTCCGGCGGCCGGACGTCTTCGCGGCGTCGCTCGCGGACCTCGCCGAGATCACCGCCGACCTCCCGGCCGCGGCGCGGGCCCCCCTCCGGCGGGCGTGTCTCCCGTTCGTCGGCGAGCGACCCGGGGCGGTCCGGCGAGCGCTCCCGGGGCTGCTGGCGGAGTTCGACGCCGGGACCGCGGCGACGCGGCTGGCGGCCGCGGATCTCCTCAGCGGGCTGGCCGCCGATCCCGACCACGGCCCGGACGTGGTGGAACGGCTCCTGGAACTGGCGGCCGCGCGGCCCCACGAGCCGACGGACCGGCGGCCGCGCCGGTCGCCCCGCGAGTCCGTGGTCCGACCCACGCTGACCGACGCTCCCCCGGCGGGCGTGCTCGGGATCGCGCGGCTGCTCGCCCGGATCGCCGAGGAACGTCCCGGGGCGGTCGCGCCGCACACCCCCGCGCTGGCGTCGTCGCTGGCCGCGTGGGAGGGCACCCGGGCGGACGCCGTCGCCCGGGGCCACCTGGCCCGGGCGGTGGCGGCCGTCGCCAGGGAGCGGCCGGGCGCGGTGGCCCCGGCCGCCGGCGACGTCGGAACGCTGCTGACCGACGACGCCGATCCGGTCCGCCACTGGGCGGCACAGGCGGCGCTGGCGCTGGCGCCCCGCCGGCCCGACCTGGTCACCCCCGGACGGCTCCGCGCGCTCCTGACCGACCCCAACCCGGACGTCCGTGGACTGGGGGCGAAACTGGCCGACGCGGCCGTCGCGGGCGGGGCCGTCGACGCCGGCACGGTCGTCACGGGGGTGCTCACGATACACGCCGACACCCCCCTGGTGGCGCGCCGTGCGACGGCGGTGCTGGAGTCGATCGCCCGGCGGGAGCCCGACGCCCTCGGGCCGGCGGTGGAGCCGCTGGCCGAGCGGGTCGCGGCCGCGGGGAGCGCCGACGCCGCGGCCGCGGACCGCGCCGCGGCGGTGCTCCGGGCGGTCGCCGAGCACGACCCGGGGGCCGTCGAGCCGGCCGTCCCGGCGCTGGTCGACGGACTGTTCGCGGGCTCGCGGGCGGTCCGGGCGGCCGCCGGCGAGGCCCTGGCCGCCGTCGGGCGTCGAGCCCCGTCCCTGCTCGACGGGCGGCTCCCGACGCTGCTGTCGGTGCTCGGGGACCCCCCGGCCGTCGACGCCGTGGACGCCGTCGGGGAGGTCCTGGCGGCGGTCCCCGACGGACCGGTCGGCGACGACGAGACCGCCCTCGACCGGCTCCGTGCAGCCTCCCGGGCCG
>CAZMWG010000127.1:0-8823 GCA_964569925.1 uncultured Halobacteriales archaeon
GGTACTCGATGGCCTTCGCGGAGTTCTCGTTGCGCTCGGTGCCGTGGCCGACGACCGCCAGCCCGAACCCCTCGCCGACGTCGGGGTCGTCCGTGACGCTCTCGGCCCGGCGGACGATCACGTCGCTCATCGCGTCGTGGGTGCCGGCGGGACCGCAGTAGTGGACCGTCTGGCCGGTGTCTCCCGCGACCAGCGTGGCGTGGTCGGCGGAGGTGCCGTCCGACTCCCAGGCCTCCGGGTCCCACCCCTCCAGGCGCGTCTCGCGGGGGATCACCTGCTCGGTGAAGTAGCCCTCGCTGATGAACAGCGGCACGAGGTACACCTCGTCGGCGTCGACGGTGCGCAACGCCTCGCGAAAGCCCGGTTCCTCCTTCCAGAACGTCTCGCGGACCTCGTCGAAGACCCCCGTGGCCCGGATCCGGTCGGCGTGGTCGTGGGTCGGGGCCGCCGACCCGGGGTTGAGATGCGAGCCGTGGGCCGCGATCACGAGCGCTTGCATGGCCGTCCGTCGGGTCGCGGGCCGCTTAGGGGCTTCGCTCGCGGGAACGGGGACGCGGACGGGCGTGGAACCGAGAGGCGAGCGGTGGCGGTCCCACGGGACGAGCCACGATCCGCCGACGGACGGGAAGACGGAGAGAGAACGAGCGCCGAGCCGGGCCGGTCAGGGCCGCGAGTACAGCGAGTAGACGATACAGGCGAGCCCGGCCAGCTGGACGACACGGGCAGCCAGGCCGATCGGCGTCCGGAGGCCGGGAGCGGCCATCTCCAGGCGGATCAACAGCGTCCCCGTGAACGAGAGGGTGTACGGCAGCGCCGTCAGGAGGATCAGGCCGGCCGACAGCGAGCGCATGGCCCGGCTGTCGTGGCGCAGGAACCCGCGGTAGGCCTGGTAGCCGATCACCAGCCCCAGCACCGTCGAGACGAAGGCCACGGCCACCAGCGCGACCTGCATCGGCGAGAGTCCGCCGATCATAGTTCCTCCCACATCCTGGTGAACCGGTCGGCGACGTCCTCGCCCTCGGGTTCGCTGCGTTCGAGTTCGAGCCGCAACTGCCCGTCCTCGAAGGCGACGTCCACGCTCTCCAGACGGGAGACGTAGACGTTCCGGTGGTGGCCGTCGGGGTCGAACCGGGTGCGTTCCTCGATCAGGTCCTGGTCCGTGAGGCGGTCGATGCGCCGGTAGATCGTGGAGGTCGACGCGTCGCACCGCTCGCTGAGTTCGTTTGCGGACATGGGTTCGGCGCTCGTGGCTGTGAGGATCTCGCGAGCGTACTCGTCGTCGAGGAGAGAGAGCACGGCCCGCTCGTCGGGATCCTCGCTCACGACCCCGACTGTCGGCGCCGTCCGAGGTAAATACCCCCCGACTCCTGCAGAGCCTGGGAGAGCGGGCGGCGACGAGCGAGCCGGCGCGGACGGCGTCGCGGCGGCCACGCGCTACGACCGCCCGGCGACGGCGCCGATCTCGCCCCGACGGTGCGCCCGGTAGCCCAGGAGCCGGTCGTGGCCGTCGCCGGACATCAACACCGGGACGAACGGCTCGGTCGCCCGTAGCTCCTCGCCGTCGGTCGTGGCGGCGTAGGTCTCGCCCGCCCCGACCCGCCTGAAGTTCTCCCCGTGGAACCCGTAGCCGACGCCCGGGCGCTTCTCGACGGTCTCGACCACGCGGTGCAGGGCCGTGTCGGTCGGCTCCGGGTCGCCCGCCAGGACGTCCGCGTGCCGGAGGAAGGCACACAGACAGTCGTGGGCGTTCCCCGCGGCCGCCGCCGTCCCCTGGCGACCGGCCTCCACGTTGAGAAAGCCCGGCAGGGTCACGCTCCGGCCCTCGGCGGCGCCGGTGAAGTCCGCGGCGTGTTCGACCGGCAGGGCGCGCACCGTCGCCGCCTTCTCCGGCGTGAGGTCCGCGAGCGTCGCGAACGGCTCGTCGTAGGACACCGTCGAGTGAAAGCCCAGCGTCGGAAGCCCCTCGATCTCCTCGCGCAGACGGGCCGCCAGCCGGACCTCGTGGGCGTCGGCGTCCGGGTCGCCGGGGAACGACCGGTTGAGGTCCGCGTCCAGGTACCGCTCGCCCGCCTCGAGCGCCCGCTCGTTCGCGACGATCAGCTTCGCCGGCCGCCCCAGGTCGTGTGTCTCCTCCAGGAACCGTTCGATCGCCCGCGCGCCACACGGCTCGTCGCCGTGGATCGCCCCCACGGCGGCGACCGCCGGCTCGCCCGCCGGTCCGACCCTCTCCACGTGCACGTTCCCCGCGAGGCCCCGGGCGGTGAAAGGCCGCTCGGTGTCCGACGGGCGTCCCGGCGACTCCGGACCGCCGGCTCCCGTCGGCTTCTCATCGCCCGGTCTCGGTTCCCTCGTCTGCGGAACGGACGCCGGCGGACCGGACTCGGCGGACCCCGGACGTCGGCGGAACGACCGCCGGTGAACGCCGGACGTCGACGCCGGACGGCTTATTCCGCCGGCGCGCCTCCGGTCGGTATGACCCCGACCGTGCGTCCGCGGTGCTGTGGCTCGCTCACGATGGACGCGGGGGTGCTGGTCGCCGCCGACGCCGGGACGACCGTCGAGGCCCCCTCGGTCGTCACGCTCATCGAGGCCGAGGAGACGGTGCTCGTGGACACGAGCTTCGGCGACCCGGAAGCGGTCGGGCGCCGTCACCCCGGCTTCGCCGTCCACCGCGAGCCCGGACAGTCCCTCCGGGCGGTGCTCGGAGCGGAGGGGTACGGGCCGGACGACGTCGACAGCGTCGTCCTGACCCACCTCGACTGGGACCACTGTCACAACCTCCGGCTGTTCGACGAGGGGACGACGGTGTACGTCTCCGAGCGGGAACTGGCCTACGCCCGCTCGCCGTACCCGATCCACGCCGACCGCTACGAGGACGGCCACGAACAGCCCTGGCGGCGGGTCGAACTCGCGCCGTTCGACGGCGAGACGGAGATCTGTGCCGGCGTGACCGCCTTCCCGACCCCGGGTCACACCCCCGGACACGCCTCGGTGGCCGTCGAGACCGACGGGGGGACGACCGTCGTCGCCGCCGACGCGGTGCCGACCCTGGACAACGTCCGGCCGGCCGACGAACCGCTCTCGCTCGGGCTCGCGATCGACGAGGTCGCCTGGTACCGCAGCGCGCTCGCGGTCCGGGATCGGGCCGACCGGATCGTCCCCGGTCACGACTGGGCGGTCCTCGAGGACGGACCCGCCGGGCTGGTCTGAGGCGTCCGGCGGAGGCCTCCCCCCGGCCGGTGGTAGACTGCCCGCGGTCGGCGACGGGGACGGTCCGCGCCCGCGGGCGTCACGGACGTGGGCAGGAGTCGCCGGCGGGCGAGGAGATATGGCCCCGGAGCGACAGGTCGTGGCATGCCGACCGCAGAGGAAGTGCTGCGTCGCGTCGACGCGGCGGACGTGGAGCTGATCCGGATCGTCTTCGTCAACGGCAGCGGCGTCCCCCGAGGCCGGGTGGTCGACGCGGAGACGCTGCCCCACGTGCTCGAACGGGGCGCGAACGTCACCCACGCGATGGGCTCGTTCGACGCCCGCGACAGGCTGGCCCCGGAGGGCCGGTTCGGCCCCGCCGGGGAGGTCCGGGTCGTCCCCGACCCGGGGACGTTCACGGTGTTGCCCTACGCCGACCGGGCGGCGCTCGTGCTCGCGGACCTGCGGGACCTGGACGGCGAGCCGTGGGCGGCCGGGCCGCGGGCACAGCTGGGCCGGTATCTCGACGAGATCGGCGACCGGGGCTACGTCCCGCGGACGGCCTTCGAGAGCGAGTTCTACTACGTCCGCGAGACCGACGACGGCGAGCGGGTGCCGGCCGACGACAGCGCCTGCTTCGCCACCGACGGGATGCAGTCCGCCCACGACGTCGTCCTCGACACCGTCGACGCGCTCAAGGATCAGGGGATGGGCCTGGCCACATACTACCCGGAGTACGGGCCCGGCCAGCAGGAGCTGGTGATCGACCACGCCGCCGGCATCGCCGCGCCCGACGACTTCGTCCGCTACCGGGAGACGGTGAACGCGGTCGCCGCCGAGCACGGGCTCGGAGCGTCGTTCCGTCCCAAGCCGTTCCCGGAGCTGCCCGGCACCGGCCGACACGTCCACTGTTCGCTGTGGCACGACGGCGAGAACGTCCTCCACGACCCGACCGACGACGGGCGCTACCCGCTGAGCGACGCCGGCCGGTCGTTCGTGGCGGGGCTGCTCGAACACGCCCCGGCGCTGGTCGCGCTGACGGCGCCCACCGTCGAGTCCTACGAGCGCCTGGCCCCGGGGATGTGGGCCTCCGCGTTCGTCTGCTGGGGCGAGGACAACCGCGAGGCCGCGGTCCGGGTGCCCTCCGTCGACGGCTCCGGCGAGGGCACCACCCGCGTGGAGTTCAAGCCCGCCGACAACACCGGCAACCCCTACCTCGTCCAGTTGGGCCTGCTGGCGGCCGGGCTGGACGGGATCGAACGCGACCTGGACCCCGGACCGCCGCTGAACCGCGACCCCGGCGCCCTCGACGAGGACGAGCGCGCCGACCTGGGGGTCGAGCGACTCCCCCGGAACCTCGGCGAGGCGCTCGACGCGCTGGCCGACGACGACGTGTTGCGCGAGGCGATGGGCGAGACGCTGCACGGCTCCTACCTGGAGGTCAAGCGCGGCGAGTGGGCGGCCGCCGCCGACCGGGACGACCCCGACACGGAGTACCTGGACCGCGTGTTCTGAACGGACCGGCCCGAAAGGGATCCGACGCGTTCGCCTCCCGGCGTCGCCGTCGGGCCGAACCCGACGCCACCGCCCCCGGCGTCGCCGCCGGACCGAGCGGGTTTTTTGTCCGTCCGCTCCCCGCTCGGGGTATGAGCGACTCACTCGCCGATCGGACCCGCGAGGCGGTCCGCGAGCGGCCCTTCCTCCGGGCCGCGCTGGGGGCCGGCGTCGTCAACTACACGGCCGCGGCGCGGTATCTAGACGTCGGCGACACGGAGGCCGTCGCGACGGCGCTGCGCAGGCACGCCGAGAAACTCGACCCGCCCGCCGACCCCCCCGGCGGGCGCGTGTCGATGGAGAGCGGGCTGGCGGCCGTCGGCGCCGACGAGGGGGCGGCCGCCGGCGAGGACGACGGACCGGTCCTCCGGGTCGGCGGCCGCGGGTTCGCGCCGGCGGGCGGCTCGCTCACCGGCGTCGTCGCCGAGGGCGGGGTGGGCCCGGCGGAGCTACGTCGCGCGCTGGGCCGGCTCGACGCCGAGGACGTCGCCGTCGAGGCCGCCGGCCTCGCGGACGCGCTGGTCGTCGTCGTCGCCCGCCGGGACGGGCCGACCGCGCTGCGGGCCGTCGAGGCGGCCGTCGAGGAGTAGCCGGCCGCGTCCGACGGATTGAAGCCGCCGGCCCGGGTTCCAACGGCCATGTCGTTGCGCCTGACCGACACGCGGTCCGGGGAGACCGAGCCCTTCGAGCCACGCGAGGACGGCGTCGTCTCGCTCTACCTCTGTGGCCTCACCACCTCGGACCCGCCCCACGTCGGTCACGCCCGCACCTGGGTCCACACGGACGTGCTCCACCGGTGGCTGGAGCATCTCGGCTACGAGGTCCGCCACGTCGAGAACTTCACCGACGTCAACGAGAAGATCGTCGCCCGGGTCGGCGAGGACGGGGAGGACGAGGCCGCCGTCGCCCGGCGGTACGTCGAGGAGTGTCTCGATGTCATGCGGGCGCTGAACCTCCGGCGCGCGGACGTCTACCCGCGGGTCTCGGAACACGTCGACGAGATAGTCGCGATGGTGAGCGACCTGATCGAGCGGGGCCACGCCTACGAGGCCGACGGGTCGGTGTACTTCGACGTGAGCAGCTTCGAGGGGTACGGGAAACTCTCGAACGTCGACGTCGACGAGTTAGAGGCCGACGAGAGCGACGAGCGCGGCGAGAAGCGCCACCCCGCGGACTTCGCGCTGTGGAAGGCCGGCGGCGTCGACTCCACGGACGTCGCCGAACACCGCCACGAGGGGGCGGGGGCGCTCCCCCCGGAGGAGGCCGCCGAGCGCGCGCTCACCTGGGACTCCCCGTGGGGCGAGGGACGGCCGGGCTGGCACATCGAGTGCTCCGCGATGAGCACCACCCACCTCGGGCCCACCTTCGACGTCCACGTCGCCGGCTCGGACCTGGTCTTCCCCCACAACGAGAACGAGATCGCACAGAGCGAGTGTGCGACGGGCCAGCCGTTCGCCCGCTACTGGCTCCACACCGGGATGGTGCAGGTCGAGGACGAGAAGATGAGCTCCAGCCTGCGCAACTTCACCACGGCCGCCGACGCCGTCGCGGAGTTCGGCGTCGACGTGCTCCGGACGTTCTTCCTCTCGACGGTGTACTCGGCCGACCCGACGTTCTCCGAGGGGACGATGGCCGAGGCCCGGGAGCGCTGGGAGCGGCTCGAACGGGGGTACGACCGCGCCGTCGCGGCCTGTGACGGCCCCGACGCCTACGCGGGCGTCGAGCACCCGGAGTTCCACGGGACGGTCGCTGACGTCCGAGAGTCGTTCGCGGCGGCGATGAACGACGACCTCAACACCCGGGAGGCGACGGCGGCCCTCCTGGAACTGGCCGCGGCCGCGACGCGGTACGTCGCCGAGCACGACCGCTACGACCACGAGGCGCTGGTCCGAGCGATCGAGGCCTTCGAGGAACTGGGCGGGGAGGTCCTGGGGCTCTCGCTGGGCGATCCGGCGGGCGGCGACGTCTCGATGGCGGAAGACCTCGTCGAGCTGGTGCTGTCGATCCGGGAGGACGCCCGCGCCGAGGACGACTACGACCGGTCCGACGAACTGCGCGACGAACTGGCGGCGCTGGGCGTCGAGGTCCAGGACACCGACGACGGACCGACCTACCGGCTCTGAGAGTCGTCCGGTCCCCGGTCCGGCGTGGGACCCGATCCGCGGGAGGTGTGGGAGCCGCCGCCGGGCGGGAGGTCGTCCGGCCCGGCGCTGTCGGCGTCGGGGTTCGCGATCTCGGGACCAGGGGCTGTGACGCCGGGATCGGTGCTCGCGGCGTCGGGGTCGGCTCCGCCCCCGGCGGGCCCCAGGTGGCGCTCGAGGAAGCCGAGCGTCCGGTCCCGGACGTCGGCGTAGGTCGAGGCGTGGTGGGGGAAGAGGTGGTCGGCGCCCTCCCCCTCGAACAGCTCCAGTTCGGCCGCCGCCGACCCGACCGCCGACAGCTCCCCGTGCATCCGCTCGGTGAGCGCCGGGTCGACCGTCTCGTCGTCGACGCCGTGTGCCAGGAGCGCGGGCGGCGCGTCCGGGCCGGCCTGTCCGAGCGGCGAGGAGAGCTCGACGGCCTCGGGGACCGCCTCCACGACGTCACCGAGGTACGGCCGGGCAAGCGCCGGCGGGAGTCCGCCGGTGTCGTAGACGCCGGCGTGGCCGACGACGGCGTCGACCCGGGAGGACGCGCCCGGGTAGCGGTCGGGCTCGAAACCGGGCTCGTCGGCGGTCAGCGCCGCCAGCACGGCGAGGTTGGCGCCCGCCGAGTGGCCGACCACCCCCACCCGCTCGGGGTCGGCGCCGTACCGCTCGCCCTCGGTCCGGACCCACTCGACGGCCGCCTTCAGGTCGACCAGCGCCGCCGGGAAGGTCGCCTCCCCGCCCTTGCGGTAGTCGGCTTCGACGGCGAGAAAGCCCCGCTCGGCGGCGTCGAGCGCGTGTCGGGCGAGCTGGCCGACGTCGCCCCGGACGAACGACCCGCCGTGGACGAACAGGACCGCCGGCGCCGGCCCGCCGGCGGGCGGCTCGTAGACGTCCAGTTCCAGGGTTCGCTCCGGCGGGTCGGCGAAGGGAACCCCCCGGCGGACGGTCACCGTCGACGCGGTCGTCGCGTCGGACGCGGCGTTCTCGTGCACACCCGCCGGTGAGAGCGCCCCGGGTATGAACGGCACGACCCGTGGACGGGTGCGGTCTCCCGTGTAGGTCCTGTCGGAGACGCCGTGGCCGTCGGGCCCGTCCGGAACCCGTCGTCGGGTCCGTCCGGAGTCACGCGGTCAGGGGTGGGCGTAGTACGCCACCGCGGGGTCGGCGTCGAGGTCGTCGATCCGGACGAAGCCGACCCGCTCGAACTGCACCACGTCGTCGACGGCGGCGTCGACCAGACCCGGCTCGGCGACGCCCGTCACGTCGCCGTCGGGCGTCCGCATGCGGACCGCCGGGCCGTCGGCGGGCGCCCAGTGGACCACCGGCACTTCGCCGTCCCGGACCACCGAGAGGTCGTCGCCGGTGAGCGTGAACCCCTCGTCGGTCCGCTCGACCGCGCCCAGCCCCTTCAGCCAGACCCGGCCGCCGACCGGTGGGAGGTCGTCGCCCTCGACGGCGACGGCGCCCTCGACGCGGATCTCGCGGACGCCCCGGTCCTCGTGGTCCGGGTGGACCGGCGGCTCGCCGGTCGCCGGGGCGTCGAGCCACGGCACCTCGACCAGCCCGCCGACCGAGGGGTCGTCCCGCACGAGGAAGAGACGGTCCGCGTCGTCGTCGATCAGGTCGCGGTTGTTCGCGTACACCGACGACATCGCCAGGTCGACGTTGGTGGTGGAGGTGCCCAGTTCGACCATGGCGTCGACGATGGCCGCGCCGCGGATCCCCCGCCGGCGGACGCTCGCGATCGTCGGCGCCCGCGGGTCCTCCCACCCGTCGAGTTCGCCGTCGGCGATCAGTTCCAGGATCGAGGAGGTCGACAGCGGGACGTCGTACTCGTCGATCCGGACGTGGCCCCAGTGGACCACCTCCGGGTAGTCCCAGCCGAAGCGGTCGTAGACGAACCGCTGGCGCTTGGCGGAGTCCTGCAGGTCGATGCCGCGGACGATGTGGG
>CAZMWG010000128.1:0-8766 GCA_964569925.1 uncultured Halobacteriales archaeon
TGGCCCGCGCCGGTCTCGGCGATGATCCGCTCTTTCCCCATGTACTTCGCCAGCAGCACCTGCCCGAGGGCGTTGTTGAGCTTGTGGGCGCCCCCGTGGAGCAGGTCCTCGCGCTTGAGGTACACCTCCGGCTCGTACAGCTCCGAGAGCTGGTCGGCCCGCTGGAGCGGGATCGGCCGGCCGCCGAAGTCACGCAGCCGCTCGCGGAACTCGTCGACGAAGCCGTCCTCGTTCTCCAGGACGTACCGCCGGTAGGCGTCGGTCAGCTCCTCGATGGCCGGCATCAGCGCCTCCGGCACGTACTGACCGCCGTAGTCGCCGAACTTCGGGTCCGCCGCCCGGCTCGTCCGGTCTCTGTCCCTGGCCGTCTCGCTGTCCGTTCCCGTCTCCGCCTCGTGGGTGTCGATATCGTCGGTGCTCATGTCGTCTCCTCTCGGTCGCCGTTCCTCTCGGTGTTCCGGTCGTGCTCCGTCTCGATCCCGTCGGCCGCCGCCGGGTCGTCCCCGGCGGGCGTCGTCAGCCGGGCGGTGTTCTCGCGGGCCGTCGCCGCCACCGGCCCGTCTCCCTCGTGGTCCATGATCGCCGAGCCGATCAGCAGTCCGTCCGCGCCCGCCCGTCGCATCCTGGTCGCCTCCTCGCGTGTCCCTATCCCGCTCTCGGCAATGAGGGTGACGCCCGCGTCGTCGGCCTCCCGCACCGCGGGCGCGACCCGCTCGAAGGTGCCCAGGTCGACCGTCAGTTGCGCGAGGTCGCGGTTGTTGACGCCGATCACGTCCGCGCCCGCCGCGACGGCGGCCGCGGCCTCCTCGCGGTCGTGGACCTCCACGAGCACGTCGAACCCGCGCTCGCGGGCCGCCGCGACCATCCCGTCGAGGTCCTCGACGAAGCGCGCGATCACCAGGATTGCGTCGGCGGCGACGACGTCCAGTTGCTCCTCGGACAGGAGGAAGTCCTTCCGGAGGACGGGGACGTCGACGGCCTCACGGACGGCCCGCAGGTCGTCGGGCGAGCCGCCGAAGTGGTCGGGCTCGGTCAGCACCGACAGCGCCGCCGCGCCGCCCTCGACCATCGCCCGGGCGACCGTCGCCGGGTCGGCGCGCCGTTCCCCGCCGGCGGTCGGGCTCGTTGGCTTGATCTCCGCGATCACCGGCACCCGCCCGTCGGCCGCCGCCGCCCGGAGCGCCCCCGGCAGGGAGCGCGCGTCGACGGCGAGGCGCTCGTCGCCGCCCCCCCGTTCCTCGGCGGCCGACAGTATCGACTCCACCGCCGGCGCCATTCCCTCGTCGGCGTTCATCGATGTACACTAACGGACAGAGTTGTTCATAAGGCTTGTGACCCCGGCACCGACCGTCGCCGGCGTCGTCGGGGGGCGCTCCCGGCCCGTTCCCGGCCCCACGCGGCCGTGAGGGCGGGCGGCGCCGGCGATCTCGGGGACGGCCGCGACGGAGCGTCGACCGGTCGTGGCCCGAACCCACGGCTTTACGTTCGTCCACCGGCTTACGGGGAGACACCATGGAGTTCTGCGACGAGTGCGGTTCGATGATGAAGACCGAGGACGGGACCTGGGTCTGTGGAAGTTGTGGGTACGAGAAGGCACGGGACAGCGAGGCCGAGGGCGCGATGGTCACCACCCAGGGCCAACAGGAGAGCGAGATCGTCGACACCTCGGAGGTCGACGCCGAGGACGTCGGTCCCACGACGAACGCGATCTGTCCGGAGTGTGGCAACGACCGCGCCTTCTGGGAGATGAAACAGATCCGCGCGGCCGACGAGTCCGAGACCCGCTTTTTCACCTGTACCGAGTGCGACCACAAGTGGCGCGAGGACGACCACTGAGCCGTGTCCGACGAGGCGGCGTTCCCCGACCTGCCCGACGACCGCCTCGCGGAGGGCGGCTGGACCGAGACCGAACGGTCCGTCGAGACGGTCTTCCGGCTCCCAACCGCGCGGGTCCGGGGGGCGACCGTCGTCTTCGACGACGAGCGCACCCGGCGAGCGCTGCGTGAGGCCACCGGCGCCGACCAGCGTCTGCGCTTTTTCTTCGCCACGGGGCTCTCCTTCGAGCCGCCGCTGCCGCCGGGCACCGGCCCGGCGATGGCGCTGCCGTCGATCCGTACGGAGGCCAAGTCCAACTTCGCCGACCAGTTGCGCGAGCGGGGCCTCACCGACGTCTCGCGGGGTCGCAGCGAGCGCGTCCGCGTCGACTCGGGCGACCGGGCACAGCTGACCGGCTACGAGGCCCGGCTCCCGGTCGACGGGCTGGACGCGGCCGTCGACGTGGCCGGCTGGCTGGGCGTCTGGCACGGGGACGGCTTCCGGATCGCCGGCGGCGCGTACCCCGACCGACCGCTGGCGACGACGCTGGACGTGGAGGAGCCCTCGGAGGCGCTCACTCGCGAGCGCACCGACTACCGCGACGAGTTGCTCGACCTGATCAGGAGCGTCCGCTGAGTCGTGGACCGCCGGCCGGACGTCCGGAGACCTCCGCGGAGCCCGGCCGCCCGTCGGTCACTCCAGACGGGCGAAGGTGAGGTAGCCGGTGTGGCCGACCCCCTTCGTAGAGGGCCGCGAGCCGCGGTCGTCGAAGTCCATCTGCCGCTGGATCGTCTCGACGGTCTCGACGCGCGAGAGGCCGACCTCGCGGGCGGTCTCGGCCGCCTCGCGGGCCGACTCCACGAACGGCGAGTACACCGCGACGGCGCCGCCGGGCACCAACACCTCGGGCGCCCGCTCGACGACCGCCGCGGCGTCCTCGGTGTCCAGCGTGACCGCGTGGAACGGGTCGTCCCCGTCGGCCAGCGCGTCCAGGTCGTCGGTGACGTCGCCGGCGACCACCGTGACCCGGTCGTCGACCCCGGCCGTTCGCACGTTCTCGCGGGCGGTCTCGGCGAAGTCGGGGTCGCGCTCGTAGCTCGTGACGTCGGCGCCGACACGGCCCAGCGAGACCGCCAGGACGCCCGTGCCGGTGCCGGCGTCGAGCACGCGGTCGCCGGCACCGACGCCGGTCCCGCCGAGCACCAGCCCGACGTCGCGGGGCAGCATCGGCGCGCCGGTGCGTTCGAGGTGATGGAAGAGGTCGGGGCCGCGCAGCTCGCGCACCGAGAACGGCTCGCCGAGGTGGGTCTCGACGACGTCGCCCGGCGCGGCGTCCTCGGGGACGACGAGCACCCCGAGGTCCGTCTCCAGCCGGTCGCCGGGCGCCAGTAGGTACTCGCGGTCGTCGTGTGCGAGGAGAAAGCTCACTCCAGGCGCTCGACGGCCGCCGCCAGGTCGCCGTCGGCCTCCTCGAGAGCCTCGCGGGCGGCCGCCTCGTCGACGCCGGCCCGCATCGACACCAGCTCGACGTCCTCCTCCGGAACCCCGTCGTCGGCCTCCTCGTCGGCCTCCAGCGCCGGCTCGTCGCCGCCCTCGCCCCGGTCGCGGCTCTCCGGGTCGCCGACGACCTGGTAGGTCTTCTGGCCCTGAGCCTCCATCAGCTGGACCTCCGCGTCGGTGAACACCAGCTCCTCGTCGGGCGTCCGGATGACGACCTCCTCGGCGTCGATGTCCTCCATGTCGATACCCATCTGCTCCATCATCTGCTTCATCTTGCGCGGGTCGAGCCCGCCGCCGCCTCCTCCGAACATACCTCTGGCTGGGCGTCCCCGAGACAAAAGGCTACCTCTCCGCGGACCCGTGTCGCCGCGGGACCGGTCCCGGACGCCGCCCCGTCGTCGGTCGCGACGCGCTCCTCGGCGGTCGCCGACTCACGTCCTCGACGGTCGCCGGTTCAGGTCTCCTCGGCGGCCGCCGACTCCCCGTCCGGGGTGTCGTCGTCCGCCGCCGGTTCGTCGGCTTCGTCCGACCGGTCCTCCCCGGAGCCCTCGTCGGTCTCGACGCCGGTCCGCACCTTCACGGCCATCCCGGTGTCGAAGTCGGCCATCGCCACACCGGGCAACTCCGCCCGCCCGACGCCCAGCAGCGCGCCGTCGTGGACGACAGCCACCTCGTCGCCCGGCCGGAGGGCGGGGTCGGCCTCGCGGACGAACTTCGCGAAGGCGTTGCGCCCCTCGCGGACGAACGGGACGCTCTCCTCGCCGACGACCACGCGGTGACGCGGCGGGTCGGACGCCGCGAGCAGTCGCCGTGCGCCGGCCGGACCCAGCCGCGTCCGCCCGTCGCGCTCGTAGGTGACGAGCCGCTCGTCGCCGGCGTGGACCTGCCGCGGGCGCCCGGAACTCGTGTGGGAGACCGCGAGGTCGCCGTCGAACAGCGCCGCCCCCACCCCGGCGCCGAACTGGTAGTCCGCGACGCGACACAGCAGCCGCCGGTCCCGGTCGGTCATACCCTCACCTGGCGGGGGGCCGTCGAAAAGGCGTCGGCTCCGGACGGCTTCGGGTTCCCCGACCCGTCCTCGCCCGTCGCGGTCGGTGGCGAGCGGCGCCGTCCGGTCCGGCGGCTCTCCGCCGCCAGAGTCCCGAACGATCTATCGTTCACGAATCGGTCGCTCGCATGGAAACCGATATAGCAGGGAAGTGGCTACTGTCGAGCATGGCAACGGACATGCAGAAGGCGGTCGCCGGTGCGGCGCTGATCATCGTGAGCGGGGCGCTCGTCCTGAGCGGTGCCGGCTTCGGCCCGGACGTGCCCGCGGTGTTGGTCTCGGTGGGCGCGCTCGGACTCGCGGCCGGGTCACTCCTGTTGGGCACCTCCCAGGACGTCCGGCCGGTCTGAGCCGGCCCCCCGAGCGACTCACAGCAGGTACCGATCGGGGTCCTCGCTGAGGTTGTGGAAGGCGTCCGTGGCCTCGACCAGCTCCTCGGCGGTGGACTCCTCGAACCCCATCGTCTCGACGCGGACCCCCTCGTGGCGGAGGTACCGGCAGAGCCGGGCGAAGTCCCCGTCGCCCGTACACAGCACGATGGTGTCCACGTGGGGGGCCAGCGAGACGGCGTCCAGGCTGAGTCCCACGTCCCAGTCGGCCTTCTTCGAGCCGTCGCCGAACGTCTTGAGGTCCTTCTCGCGGGTCTCGAAGCCGATGTCGGCCAGCGCCTCGAAGAAGCTCTCCTCGTCGGGCGAGTCCGCCCGGATGACGTACGCGATGGCACGCGTCAGGTTCCGGCCGGAGACGGCGTCCTCGAGCAGGTTCCGGTAGTCGATGTTCCGGGTGTGGAGACTCCGGGCCGTGTGATAGAGGTTCTGCGCGTCGGCCTGGACGGCCACGCGCTGGCCCGGTGTTGTCACTGGCATGCCGGCCGTTGCGGAGCCGCCGTGTTATCTCTTGTGACGACGGCTCCCGTCGGGCGGCGCCGGCGTCCGGCGGACCACCCCGCGTGACGAGACCGTCCGTCACGAGCCGAGGTCTCGCCGCCGTCGCGGGCGGCGGTCGCGGCCGTTGGGCACACCGGCGTCGACCGGCGGCGTCGGACGGCTTTTTACCGGTCCCGCTCCAGTGTCTCCCCAGGAACCCACCATGACGGAGATCGACCTGCGGGGCGTGTACCCGGCGATGTGCACGCCGTTCCGCGACGACCCCGAGCGAAGCATCGACCACGACACCCTTGCCGCCGACGCCCGTCGACTGGAGGCGGCCGGCGTCGACGGACTGGTCCCGGTGGGGTCGACCGGCGAGTCCGCCACCCTTTCCCACGACGAGCACGTCGCGGTGGTGGAGACCGTCGTCGACGCCGTCGAGGACGTCCCGGTGATCGCCGGCACCGGCTCGAACAACACCCGCGAGGCGCTGTCGCTGTCCGAGCGGGCCGTCGACGCCGGCGCGGACGGCCTGTTGCTCATCTCCCCGTACTACAACAAGCCCGAACAGCGCGGGCTGGTCGAACACTTCCGTGCGATCGCCGACGCGGTCGACGCCCCACAGATCGTCTACAACGTCCCCTCCCGGACCGGCCGGAACCTCGAACCGGACGCCGTGGTCGAACTGGCCGGCCACGAGAACGTCGCCGGCTACAAGGCCGCCAGCGGCGACCTCGGACAGATCTCGGAGGTGATCGAGCGCACCCGCGACGAGGCGTTCGCGGTGCTGTCGGGGGACGACGCGCTCACCCTGCCGCTGCTGTCGGTCGGGGGCCGGGGCTGTATCAGCGTCGTCGCCAACGTCGAACCCGAGCGGACCTGCGCGATGGTCGGCGCGGCGCTGTCGGAGGACTTCGAGCGGGCCCGCGAACTCCACCACGAACTCGGGCCGCTGACCCGCGCGCTGTTCGTCGAGACCAACCCGATCCCCGTCAAGGAGGCCATGGGGATCCGGGGCTACAGCGAGCCACACGTCCGCTCGCCGCTGACCCGCCTCTCGGAGGAGCACGTCGACGGGCTGGAGGCGCTGCTGGCGGACCTCGAGGCCGCGGAGCTGTCCGCGGGGACCGCCGACGCCGGGACCGGCCTGACCGGGTCCGACGCCGCCGGCGAGACCGCTCCCGAGGCCGAGCCCGGAACCGACGGGGGAGCGGGGCGATGAGCGCCGGACCGACCCGCGTCGCCGTCAACGGCGCCACCGGCCGCACCGGGAGCGCGGTCGTCGAGGCCGCCGTCGAGCGCGAGGACGTCGACCCCGTCGTCGGCTTCGCGTCCGAGGCCGGCGAGGTCGCGGGCGTCCCGGTCGTCGGACCGGACGGGCGGGCCGACGCGCTCGCCGAGCACGACCTCGACGCCGTGATCGACTTCTCGCTGCCCGAGGCCAGCCTGGCGCTGATCGAGGACCTGACGACGGCCGGGAGCGACGCCGCACTGGTCGTCGCGACCACCGGGTTCGACGAGGAGGGGCTGGCGGCCCTCGAGGTGGCCGCCGACGACCGCCCCGTCCTGAAGGCTGCGAACTTCTCGCGGGGGGTCCAGGCCCTGCTACGGGCCGTCGACGAGGCGGTCGCGGCGCTGCCGGGCTACGACCTCGAACTCGTCGAGACCCACCACGACGGGAAGGTCGACGCCCCCTCGGGCACCGCGGGGGCGATCCTGGAG
The DNA here is from genome assembly GCA_964569925.1 of uncultured Halobacteriales archaeon. Taxonomy (GTDB): domain Archaea; phylum Halobacteriota; class Halobacteria; order Halobacteriales; family Haloarculaceae; genus CAZMWG01. The sequence goes on from CAZMWG010000128.1 coordinate 6,955, forward strand.
ACGATCCGGGAGCGCCGGGACGTCGAGCCGGTGTACGGCCGCGAGGGCCACGCGCCCCGGGAGGACGACGAGGTCGGCGTGTTCGCCCGCCGGGCCGGCGACGTCCGCGGCGAGCACGAACTCCTGCTCGCCGACAACGACGAGGCGCTCACGCTCACCCACCGCGCCGAGGACCGCGGCGTGTTCGCCGCCGGGGCGCTCGACGCGGCGACCTGGCTCGACGGCCGCGACCCCGGCCGCTACGAGTTCGACGCCGTCGTGGACGCGACCTGAACCGGCCGTCCGAGTCCGGTGTTGGTAAGGAGCGCCGACGCGAGCTACCGGGCATGACGCTCGAGACCGACGTCGCGGACCTGTGGACGCGCTACGACGAGGGGGACCTGACGGCGGCCGACGCGACCGACGACCACCTGGCGACTCTCGAGGACTTCCTCGCCGCCCTGGAGGCCGGCGAGGTCCGGGCCGCCGAGAAGCGCGACGGCGAGTGGGAGGCGAACGCCTGGGTGAAGCGGGGGATCCTGCTCAACTTCGGCCTCCGTGCCACCGAGCCCCGCGAGCACGGCGGCGTCACCTACCACGACGTGCTCCCGCTGCGGGACACCGCCGACCTGGGCGAGCGCGGCACCCGCAACACCCCCGACGGGACCGTCATCCGTCGCGGTGCCTACGTGGGAAGCGACGCGATCATGATGTCGCCGTCGTTCGTCAACGTCGGTGCCCACGTGGGCGACGGGACGCTCGTGGACTCCTGTGACACGGTGGGGTCGTGTGCACAGATCGGCGCGGACGTGAAGTTGGGGGCCAACACCCTGATCGGGGGCGTGCTGGAGCCCGTCGAGGACGCCCCGGTGATCGTCGAGGACGGCGTCTCCCTGGGGGCGGGCTGTCGGGTCACCTCCGGGTTCGTCGTCGGCGCCGACAGCGTCGTCGGGGAGAACACGCTTCTCACCCCGCGGATCCCGGTGTACGACCTCGTCGAGGAGGAGGTGCTGTACGGACGCTTGCCGTCCGAGCGCCGGGCGTTCTCGCGGTACGTCGAGTCGAGCGTCGGCGACCACGACCTGTTCGACGGCGGGGCCTACAAGCCCGCCGTGGTGGCGACCGACGTCGAGGAGGAGACCCTGGAGGCCACCGAGCGCGAGGACGCCCTCCGCGAGTAACGGCTCCGACGACCGGTCCGGGCCGGCGAGAGGTTCGCCGGGTTCGATCCGCGAACGATCCGGGTTCCGGGTCCGACTCGCCACGACGGTCTCGGCGCGACGGCGGTGTCGGACGCGGGGTCTGGTCACCCGATCACCGCGCCGGCGTCCATCGACACCCGGGAGAGCCGTCGCTGGCGGACGGTCAGTGAAAGAAAACGTAGGTTCGGGACGGTCCTGTGTCGAAACCGCTCGGTCGTCGGCCTCGCCCTGCTCCGCGGCGCGAGGCGCCGCGTCGCTACGAGGCCGCCGACTGAAACCGCTCGGTCGTCGGCCTCGCCCTGCTCCGCGGCGCGAGGCGCCGCGTCGCTACGAGGCCGCCGACTGAAACCGCTCAGTCGTCGGCCTCGCCCCTCTCGACCGGGGCGCCCACCAGGTTGCCCCACTCGGTCCAGGAGCCGTCGTAGTTGATCGTGTCCTCGTAGCCCAGCAGCTCGTGCAGGGCGAACCAGGCGACCGAGGAGCGCTCGCCGATCCGGCAGTAGGCGACGGTCGTCCCCTCGCCGTCGATGCCGTGCTCGGCGTACAGCTCCGCGAGTTCCTCGCGGGTCTTGAACGTGCCGTCGTCGTTGGTGACGGCCGCCCACGAGATGTTCCGGGCGCCGGGGATGTG
>CAZMWG010000129.1:0-1390 GCA_964569925.1 uncultured Halobacteriales archaeon
GCGTGAAACTCTCCGGCGGCCAGCGCCAGCGGATCGCCATCGCCCGGGCGATCCTGCAGGACCCGCCGGTGCTGGTGCTCGACGAGGCGACCAGTGACGTCGACACGGACACCGAACGCCGGATCCAGCGCTCGCTCGACCGGCTCACCGAGGAACGGACCACCTTCGTCGTCGCCCACCGCCTCTCGACGGTGGTCGACGCCGACCTGATCGTCGTGCTGGAGGACGGCGAGGCCGTCGAGCGGGGGAGCCACGAGGCGTTGCTGGCTCGCGGCGGCCGGTACGCCGACCTGTGGGCGGCCCAGACCGGCGAGGAGTGACGGCGACGGGCGCGCGGGCGACAGGCTTCTCCGCGCCGAACCCCGAACACGGACGATGAGCGACAGATGGACGACGGCGAACGTGCCGTCGATGGACGGCCGGACGGTCGTGATCACCGGCGCCAACAGCGGCATCGGGCTGGAGGCGGCCCGGGAGCTGGCACGGGCCGACGCGACGGTCGTGATGGCCTGCCGGAGCGTCGACCGCGGCGAGCGGGCCGCCGACGAGATCCGCGTCGACGTCGGCGACCCCGACCTCGAGGTCCGGGAGTGTGACTTGGGCGACCTCCCGTCGGTCGAGCGGTTCGCGGAGAGCTACCGCGCCGACCACGACCGGCTCGACGCCCTCGTCAACAACGCGGGCGTGATGGCGCTCCCGCGCGAGGAGACCGCCGACGGCTTCGAGCGGCAGTTCGGTGTCAACCACCTGGGTCACTTCGCGCTGACGGGCCGCCTGATCGACCCGCTGGCGGCGACCGACGGTGCGCGCGTGGTGGCGGTCTCGAGCGGCGCCCACACGGGCGGCGAGATCGACTTCGACGACCTCCAGGGCGAGCGTGACTACGGCAAGTGGCGGGCCTACTCACAGAGCAAGCTCGCGAACCTCCTGTTCGCCTACGAGTTGGACCGGCGGGCCGACGCCGCCGGCCTGGACGTGACCGGCGTCGGCTGTCACCCCGGCTGGGCCGCGACGGACCTCCAGCGGCGCGGCCCGGAGAAGGAGGGGAGCCGCGTGAAGCTGCTCGCGATGCGGGCCGCCAACGCCGTGCTCGCCCAGTCCGCCACGCGGGGGGCGCTGCCGACGCTGTACGCCGCGACCGAACCCTCGATCGCCGGCGGCGAGTACGTCGGCCCCGGCGGCCTCGGGAACATGCGGGGCTACCCCGAACTCCAGGCCTCCAGCGACGCCTCCTACGACCGCGAGACCGCCCGCCGACTCTGGGAGGTCTCCGCGGAGCTGACCGGCGTCGACTACCTCGCCGACGCCGTTCCCGGGACGGAGACGGACGCGAGCGCCGACGCGGACACCTCGGCGTCGGCCTGACCCCGGCCCCGCCACGCCGCTCTCC
>CAZMWG010000129.1:1490-8698 GCA_964569925.1 uncultured Halobacteriales archaeon
GCCGACGCGGACACCTCGGCGTCGGCCTGACCCCGGCCCCGCCACGCCGCTCTCCGCCCTGATCGCGTCCTCAGTCCCGGAGCGACCCCCGCAACACCTTCGCGGCGACCAGCACCGGGTCCCACACCGGCGAGAAGGGCGGCGCGTAGGCCAGGTCCGCCCGCTCCAGTTCGGCGACGGTCATCTCCGCCTTCAGGGCCGTCGCCACGGTGTCGATCCGGACCGCGGCGTGGTCCGTGCCGGCGATGGTCCCGCCCAGCAGCCGGCCCGTGTCGCGGTCGGCCACGAGCGTCACCCGGGTCTCGGCCGCGCCGGGGTAGTAGCCCGACCGCGAGCCGGCGGTGATCGTCTCGCTCACCGGGTCGAAGCCCGCCTCGGCGGCCGCCTCGGGGAGCAGCCCCGTCCGGCCACACTCCTCGTCGAAGGCCTTCACCACCGCCGTCCCCGCGACGGTGCCGACGGGCTCGGGGTCGCCTGCGACCGTCCAGCCGACGGCTCGCCCGGCGCGGTTGGCGGTCAACCCCAGCGGCACCCAGGCCGGCTCCCCCGTGACGACGTGGTCGTCCTCGGCGCAGTCGCCCGCCGCGTACACCCCCTCGACGCTCGTCTCGCCGTAGCCGTCGACCGCGACGGCCCCCGACGCCCCGAGTTCGACCGGCGTCTCCCGCAGGAAGTCCGTGTTCGGGGCCACGCCGACGCCGACGACCGCCAGGTCGACCGGGACGGTTCGGCCGTCGTACGCGAGTTCGGTCAGACGGTCGCCCGCCTCGCCGCCCTCGCTCTCGTCCCCGCGAAACGCCGACACCTCGCCCCCGAGGTGGAGGTGGACGCCCTGCCGGTCGAGTTCGTCGACGACTACCTCGGAGACCGTCTCCCCGAACGGGACGAGCAGCCGGTCGCCCCGCTGGAACAGGTGGACCTCGACGCCGTGGGCCGCGAGCGCCTCCGCGGTCTCGACGCCGACGTAGCCGCCGCCGACGATGGCCGCCCGTTCCGGGACCGGGAACTCGCCGTACCACTCGACGAGCGCCTCGTCGACGAAGCCCGCGCCGCCGACGTCCGCCAGCGCGTCCTCGTCGGGGTCCAGCAGGTGGGCCCGTATCGCCGCCGCGTCGTCCAGCCCGTGCATCGTGTGGACGCCCGCCAGGTCGGTCCCGTCGATCGGGTCCGTCGTCGCCCGCGCGCCCGTCGCCAGCAGGAGGTCGCCGTAGGGCTGTTCGTAGGTCCCGTCCGGGCCCTCGACGGTCACCGCCGACCGCTCGACGTCAAGCCCGACGACCTCGTGGCCCCGTCGCAGGTCGATCCCGCGCTCGGCGACCTCGTCGGGGTGCAGGGAGAGCAGGTCCTCTAACCGGTCGACCTCCCCCTTCACGAAGTAGGGCTCGCCACAGTGGGCGTAGGAGACCCACCGACCCCGCTCGAGGACGATCGCCTCGCGGTCGGGGGCCTCGCGCTTCAGCTTGCTGGCCGCGCTGAGCCCGGCCGCGTCGCCGCCGACGGCCACGAACGGATCCATGCCGGGACGGAGGTGCGCCCGACACGTAGTCGTTCGGTCCGTGTGCGCGATAGTGTCTGCAGCGACGACTGAGATCGGGTGGAAGAACGCCCGGGAAGCCCCGGCCGGGTCGGCGACGGCGGCCGCCCCTTCCGGTCCCACCCGTTTCGGCTGGCTGGGCAGGCTACGTGGGCGGGGTTGGAAGGGGCGGCTGGCTGCACGAACCCCGGCGACGCAAGGCGCGAGGCGGCCTCGGGGAGGCCGCCTCGGCCCGTGCGAACGGACACCGACGGCACCCGTGAGCAGACACGGCAGGCCAAAGGCCGAGGAGCGCAGCGAGCCGCGGGAGTGCAGCCAGCGGGGCTTCCGAGGCCGTCCGACCGGCCCTGACACCGCTATGCGCGTAACTAAACGTGACCGTGTGCGCTAGAGCCGTCGCTTCCGGGGGAGCGCCGAAAGAACGGATCGCTGAGAGTCGATGCGTCGAAGAGCGGCTTACAGACGGGTGACGTTCGTCGCGCGCGGGCCCTTGGGGGCCTGCTCGATGTCGAACTCGATCTCCTCACCCTCCTCGAGGTCCGGACCGCCGACGTCCTCCATGTGGAAGAAAACGTCCTCGTCCGCGTCCTCGGTCTCGATGAAGCCGTAACCGCCCGTGTCGTTGAAGAAGTCAACGGTTCCTTGCGCCATTGCCTCTGAGTCGACGCGGGACCGAGGCATAAACCTTGTGAGACGGGCGTCGTCCGTCACTCGGTGGCGTGTCTCGCCCGCGGACCGGCCGTCGGCGGCAGCGACGGTGGACGGCACGCGGCGACAGCCGCCGTCCTCCGGAAACCGTCGGCGCGGCGTCGGAGCCCTCGACGGGCCGCGGTGTGTCGGTATCAGATCGCGTAGAAGTGCCGCCGAGCGGTGGGACGGCCGACGGTCCGCCCGGCCGAGGCGTCCACGTACGGCCGCTCTCGCCCCGGCGCCGACGCCGGCGGCCCCTGCGAATCGTCTGACAAAGAGACTTAATACCAGGCGACTGTGATGGCTACACACACCGGGCATGAGCAAGGGAAACGAGGTGGCCGTCGACGCCGAGACCACCGTGGGGGACGCGGAGGGGCGGTGTCTGGTCTGTGGCTCCGGGGCCGACGTCCGCCAGCACTCGCTGACCGTCGGCGACGGGAGCGCCCACACGGTCTCCCTGTGTGCCGACCACCACGGGATCGTCCACCGGACGGCGACCGACCGCGACGTCTCGCTGGCGACCACCGAGACCCGCAAGGTGACCGTCCGCGTCCCGTCGGTGCTGTTGGAGGACGTCGACCGGCGGGCCTCGGAACTGGAGGTCCCCCGAAGCGAACTCATCCGGGACTGCCTGCGCGACGGGCTCCACGGGGTCGGCACGGACGCCTCCGCCGAGGACTTCCTGATGGCCGTGGTGGAGCTGAACCGCCGACTCTCCTCGCTGCGCACCCGTCTCGACGAGCGCGACGGCGCGGCGTCGATCGGTGCCGGGGGCGCCGACGGCGCCCCGGCCGCCGCGAACGGCGAGACGGGCTCGGACTCCGGGGCCGACGGCGAACTCGACGTCGAGTTCCTGAAAGAGCGGGTGGTCGAACTGGAGTCGCTGCTGGAACTCGCGCTGAAACAGTAACTCGTCGCGACCCGCGCCCCGGCGGCTCCGCGTCCCGCGATCCGCGAGCCGCCCCCCACGACCCGACAGCTTTTGTCCACACCGGTCCTGGCTCCGTCGATGTCCGAGGAGCCGCTGTGGGTGGGCGCCGCCGCCGCCGGCGACCGGTGGGTGGCGATCGCGTTCGACGCCGAGGGGTTCGACCGGGCCGCCGTCCACGACGACGCGGGCGCGCTGTGGGAGCGGTACGGCGAAGGGGGCCGCCGCGAGGCGACGCGCCTGTTGCTCGACGTCCCGATCGGCCTGCCCGAGCGGGTCCGTGAGTGTGACCGACGGGCGCGGGCGCTGCTGGGGCCGCGGGCCGGGGCCGTCGTGGACCCGCCTGCGCGGACCGCCGCGCGCAAGCGCCGGTTCCGGGCGGCCGACCGCGCCCACGAGCGGGCCACCGGCGACTCGCTCTCCGAGGCGGCCTTCCGGCGCAGCGACGCCGTCTCGCTGGTCGACGAGTTGCTCGCCGAGGTGCCCGAGGCCCGGGAAACCCTGGCGCCGGCCCACCCGGAACTGTGTTTCCGCGCCTTCGCCGGCGAGCCGCTCGAACACGACCCCGACGCCGCCGGCGGCTACGCCGAGCGCCTGCGGACGCTGGCCCGCGTGGACCGCGACGCGCCGCCCGTGTTGCAGTCGGCCTGCGAGGACCTGGGAGACGCCCCCGTGACCGTGGCCGACGCGATGGCCGCGACCGTGCTCGCCTACACCGCCCGTCCGGGCGCCGGCGAACTCCGGTCGCTGCCCGCCGACCCGCCCGTCGACGACCGCGCGCTCCCGGTCCGCTGGGTGTACCGGTCGGAGACGCCGCTGTGAGCGCCCCGGGCTCGGCGGCCGCGGCGGATCGCCCGCGACCCGCCGGACCGGGAGCGCGGTCGCCGGCGTGGTCGACCGACCGCCCACGGCGAACGTGGCCGTGGACGCGATGGCCGCGGCCGGTCGAGGGTCGGGCGTTCCACGGTGGAACGGCCGCTCACCCGGGCCCGTCGCCCCTCGCCGCGCTCGTCGGTTGCGCCGTCAGATGGGCCCGGGCGGATTCGAACCGCCGGCTTCTTCCTTGTAAGGGAAGCGTCGTAACCACTGGACCACGAGCCCGACGTGCGAGGCGAGACGACCCGCGGGAATAACCCTTTCTCTCCGTCCCGGAAGGCTCATTCCGTGCCCGCGCCTCCGCCCCGGTATGGTCCGGCGGTCCGTCGTCGCGGTGGGGGTCGTGCTCCTCCTGTTCGCCGTCGTCACCCAGTTCGGGCTCTGGCTGTGGGTCGTCTCGCCCGGCGAGTACGACCGCGCCACCGTCGAGGTGGTCGACGGGAACGACACCCGGCTGGCGACCGTCGACGCCCGACTGGCCGAGACGAGCACACAGTTGACGATCGGTCTCAGCGAGACCGACTCGCTGGCCCCCGACGAGGGAATGTTATTCGTCCACGAGGAGGCCGACGAACACGCCTACGTGATGCGCCGGATGGCGTTCCCGCTGGACATCGTCTTCGTCGCCCCGAACGGCACCGTCACGGGGATCGAACACGCGGACCCCGCCGGCGCGCTCACCCCCGAGTTGCTCCTCCGGCAGTACCGCGGCTACGGCAAGTACGTCCTGGAGGTCGAGCGTGGCTGGGCCAACCGCACCGGGGTCGAACCCGGCGACCGCGTCCGGGTCCCGGGGCTGGTCGGCCCGTCGACCGACGCGGACGCGGCCGGCCCCACGCCGACCGCACAGCCGACGCCGACCGGGGTGCCCGTCTCGCCCACGCCGACGGCGGGATCGACGGCCGCTCCGTCCACCGCGACGACCACACCCACACCGGCGACCACGCCCACGCCGACGCCGAACGCGAGCCTCCCCCGGGTGACGGCGGTCGATCGGGACGGCACCGCGCTGGGCACCGTCGGCGTCCGGATCCGAGACGACCGGTCGGAGCGGTACACCGGGCTCAGCGACACCGAGTCGCTGCCCTGGAACGAGGGGATGTTGTTCGTCTACGACGAGCCCCGGGCCGAACTGGGCTACGTGATGCGGCGGATGTCGTTCCCCATCGACATCGTCTACGTCGCCGCAAACGGCACCGTCGTCCGGATCCACCACGCCTCCACGCCGCCCGAGTCGGGCTACGAGCGGGTCTACGAGGGCCGGGGCCAGTACGTGCTCGAGGTCAACCGCGGCTGGACCAACGCCACCGGCCTCGGCGCCGGCGACCGCCTCGAACTCCCGCCCGGCGTCTGACCGGGGCGCTCGGAGTCGTCCTCCGTCGGGATCGGGCCGCCCCGGGACCCTCGCGGCGTCGACGTTCGGGCGACGCGGCCCGAACCCGACAACCGCCGCAAAACGTGGCGTGGCGTCTCGTACCCCACGTTTCGGTCCCGCACGCTCCCAACGAGTTTTTAAGAGCCGGGACCCTCCTACCGGTGATGGCTGTTCCTGCCGACGAGGACGACCCGTTCGAGGAGGAGCGCGAGCGGGCGGAGGGCAACCCGATGGCGCGGCTGTTCACCAGCTACGGCCGTGAGAACGCCGGCGAGTTCGGACTCGGCCTGTTCGCCAGCGTGTTCGCGCGGCTGCTGGACCTGCTCCCGCCGGTGTTGCTCGGCCTGGCGGTCGACTCCATCCTCCGCAACGACCGTCCGTTCACGCTCCTGTTCGTCCCCGACGCGTGGCTCCCGGCCGAGCAGGCCGACCAACTCCTGTTGACGGTCGGGCTGATCGGTGGCGCCTTCCTGATCGCCGCCGGCTTCCACTGGGTGCGCAACTACGGGTGGAACTCCTTCGCCCAGCACATCCAGCACGACATCCGGACCGACACCTACGACAAGATGCAGCGGCTCAACATGGACTTCTTCTCGGACAAGCAGACCGGGGAGATGATGTCCATCCTCTCGAACGACGTGAACCGCCTGGAGCAGTTCCTCAACGAGGGGATGAACGCCACCTTCCGGCTGTCGGTGATGGTGCTGGGGATCGCGGCGATCCTCTTCACGATCAACTGGCAGCTGGCGCTGATCGCGCTGGTACCGGTGCCGCTGATCGCCTTCTTCACCTACAAGTTCATCCAGACGATCCAGCCCAAGTACGCCGACGTGCGCTCCTCGGTCGGGACGGTCAACTCCCGGTTAGAGAACAACCTCGGCGGTATCCAGGTGATCAAGAGCGCCAACACGGAGGGGTACGAGTCCGACCGGGTCGACGACGTCTCGCGGGACTACTTCGACGCCAACTGGGACGCGATCGGCACCCGGATCAAGTTCTTCCCCAGCCTGCGGATCATCGCCGGCGTCGGCTTCGTGCTCACCTTCGCCGTCGGCGGGTTCTGGGTGTTCACCTACGAACAGACCGGCGCGGCGCCGTGGCTGTTCAGCGGGTCGCTGTACGCCGGCGAGTTCGTCACGTTCATCCTGCTCAACCAGCGGTTCATCTGGCCGATGGCCCAGTTCGGGCAGATCATCAACATGTACCAGCGGGCCCGCGCCTCCGCCGAGCGGATCTTCGGCCTGATGGACACCCCCTCCCGCATCGCCGAGGACCCCGACGCACGCGCGCTCGACGTTCGGGACGGCGAGGTGACCTACGACGGCGTCACCTTCGGCTACGACGACGACGAGACGATCCTCGAGGACGTCTCCTTCGACGTCGACGGCGGGGACACCGTCGCGCTCGTGGGCCCGACCGGCGCCGGCAAGTCCACGGTGCTGAAGCTGCTCCTGCGGATGTACGACGTCGACGAGGGGACCATCGAGATCGACGGCCAGGACCTCCGGGACGTGACGATCCCGAGCCTGCGCCGCCAGGTGGGCTACGTCTCCCAGGACACCTTCCTGTTCTACGGCACCGTCGAGGAGAACATCCAGTACGGCACCTTCGGCGCCGAGCGCGAGGCGGTGATCGAGGCCGCGAAGATGGCTGAAGCCCACGAGTTCATCAGCAACCTCCCCGACGGTTACGACACGGAGGTCGGCGAGCGGGGCGTGAAGCTGTCGGGCGGTCAGCGCCAGCGGGTCGCCATCGCCCGGGCGATCCTCAAGGACCCCGAGATCCTGATCCTCGACGAGGCC
>CAZMWG010000130.1:0-8579 GCA_964569925.1 uncultured Halobacteriales archaeon
ACGTCGACCTGATCGAGGTCCAGCGCGACGAGCGGGGCTGGGACGGCGCGCTCCTGAAGAACCCCAACTGCTCGACGATCACGATGGTGCCGCCGCTGGCGGCCGTCGACGAGGCGGCCGGCTTAGAGCGGATCGACGTGGCCACCCTGCAGGCGGTGTCGGGCGCGGGCTACTCCGGGGTCGGTTCGATGGAGATCATCGACAACGCCATCCCCCACATCGGCGGCGAGGAGGCGAAGATGGAGACCGAGACCCGGAAGCTGCTGGGCTCGTTCGACGGCGCCGAGGTCGAGTGGCACGGGGCCGACGTCGCGGCCTCCTGCAACCGGATCCCGACCCTCGACGGCCACCTGGAGAACGTCTGGGCCGACACCGTCGACGAGGTCACCCCCGACGAGGTCGCCGCGGCGATGGCCGACTACCCCAGCGCCGATCTGCCGTCCTCGCCGGAGCCGCTGATCCACGTCTTCGAGGAGCCCGACCGGCCCCAGCCCCGCCTCGACCGCAACCGGGGCGACGGGATGGCCGTCTCGGCCGGCGGCTTCCGCGAGACCACCGGCGGCGTCCAGTTCAACTGCCTCGCGCACAACACCCTTCGCGGGGCCGCCGGGGCGAGCGTCCTCAACGGCGAACTCCTCCTCGACCGGGGCTACCTGTAGCCGTGCCCGACTCCGGCCGCTACCGCGTGCTGCCCGACGGCCTGTTGCTCGACCGCGAGCGGTTCGAGCCCGTGGCGCTGGCCGACCCCGGTGGGGGCGACGACGGCGAGGAACACGCCGGCGACACCGACGGGGAGCGTGTCGACGACGCCGACGACGGCGGCGAGCGCGCGGGCGAGCACGCCGCCCTCCCGGCGGACCTGCGGCCGGGCTACCTGATCGACGCGACGCTGGACTGGTCGACGCCGGAGCCGCGGCTCCGGTCCGTCGACGTCGTCCAGCCCACGCTGTACGCCTTCGCGGACGGCGTGGAGCCGATGTTCGAGTTGGCCGAGAGCGCCTGGCGGGACGCCCGCTCGGCGGGCGAGGCCATGGAGAGCCGGGTCGCACACGACACGGACAACGAAGTCGTCGGCGTCGTCTACGTCTTCGCCGAGGGCGGCGACCGCGGTCGCCTGGAGGAGTTCCGCGACGGCTCCCGGCCCCTGGAGCCGCTGGTCGACCGCGTCGACGAGGAGCGCGGTCCCGCCCCCCGCGAGGTGTTCGTCCTCCGGGAGCGGGACGGCGAGTTCACCGCCGTCGTCGTCGTCTTCGACAAGGGGGGACAGCTGGCCGACACCGTCCGGGACACCTACGACCTGTCCCGGCCCGACGAGCCCCTCGTCGACTGACCGGGCGTCGGATTCGACGCCGACCGAGGGCCGAGCCCTACCCCGGACCGGCACTGTTTTTCGCCGTCGGCGTGCCGGTCCGGACGTGCTCTCCCGCGACACGAAGGCACACCTCGCCGCGCCGGCCGCCGGGATCGCCCTGCTCGCCGTCGGCGGACCGCTCCCGGGTCGGTTCGGCGCCGACGCCGTCCTGGCGGTCGGGATCGTCGCCTACGGGGTCGTCCTCGCCGGGGCTCACGCCTACCTGGCGTGGCGCGACCACGACGGGCTCGTCCCCGTCGACGCCCGCCGGCGGTTCGTGGCGGTCGTCGCGCTCCTGCCGGCGGTCGGCGCCGCGGGCGCGCTCGGCCCGGAGGGGGCGGTCCTCGGCGTGACGGTCGACGGGTGGCTGACCACGGTGGGGGTCGCGACCGGGGTCGCGTACCTCGCTCTCGAAGCCCGGAGCGGCTACCTGGCGAGTCGCACCGCCGAGGAGCGCTGAGCGAGGGGACGTCCACGGACGGAGGACCGAGATCGACGCGATCGGGGGTCCGAGAGGCGACCGGGACTCGGGGAGCGGTCGGGGGCTACGCGACGCGGTTGTCGACCTCGCTCCACTCTCCGCCGGCGGCGACGGCGGCGAGGTTGTCGGCGAGGATGTCCGCGCGGCGCTCGAAGTACGCCGGCGTGTGCCCGGAGTTGTGGGGCGTGATCAGTACGTTGTCGAACGTCCACAGCGGGTGTCGCTCGGGCAGGGGCTCGGGGTCGGTGACGTCCAGCGCGGCGCCGCGGATCGAGTTGCCCCGGAGCGCCCAGACCAGCGCCGCCGTGTCGACGACCCCGCCGCGGGCCACGTTGACCAGGACGGCGTCGGCGGGCATCGTCCGGAGCACGTCGCGGTCCACGAGCTCCCGGGTCGCGTCGGTCAGCGGACAGGCCAGGACGACGTACTCCGCGTCGACGACGGCCTCGTGGATCCCGTCGAAGCCGTACACCTCGTCGGTCGGGCCGCCCTTCTCCGGACTGTGACGGACCCCGACCGTGTGGACGTCGAACCCCTCCAGCCGGCGGACGGTGGCCTGGCCGATCGCGCCCAGGCCGACGATCGCCACCGTCGAGCCGGCCAACTCCGTCGACGGGAACGACCGCCACTCGCGGCGGTCCTGGCGCCGGCGCGCCTCGAGGAAGTCCCGCGCGAACGCGAGCATCGCGCCGATCACGTGCTCGGCGATGTTGGGACCGTGAACGCCGGAGGCGTTCGTGACCGCGACGCCCCGCTCCTCGAAGGCGTCCAGGTCGAGGTGGTCGTAGCCGGCGGCCGTACAGGCGAACAGCCGCAGGTTCTCCGCGCGTTCGAGCAGGTCGGCCGGGAGGTCGCCGCCGGTGACGACGGTCGCCTCGGGGATCAGTTCCCGTTCCTCGGCGGGGGTACGGGCGTAGCGCACCTCCCGATCCGGGAGCCGCTCGCGCAGCGCGGCGGCGTACTCCTCGCCGGGGATGCCGTGGACGGTCAGTCGCAGGACGAGCACGTCGGTCACGCTCGATCACCGCGAGGGGTGGCGTGCATGCCCCCGCTTGTGACGACCAAGGGCAAAACGCTGACGGGGTCGACCGGCGGCATGGACGCGAGCGGGCGGGCCGCGAGCCGCCGGCCGGAGGCGTGGAGCTTTAACCCCCCGCAGGCCAGGGGAGAGGTATGGAGCGCGCAGACGTGGCGATCGTGGGCGGCGGCCCGGCGGGCTCGTCGGCGGCCGCGGCGGCTGCGGCGGCCGGCGCCGACACGGTCCTCGTCGAGAAGGGGGTCCCCCGCGCCGACCGCGAGGGGCTGGGCCCGGACTCGACGGACGCCGCCGGCATGCTGGACTACTGGGTCGACCTGATGGACTTCGAACCCGACGAGATCCCCGACGAGTTGATCCTCAGCGAACTGGAGGGAGCCGACTTCGTCGGCCCGAACGCCTCCGTCAGGCTCGACGACACCGGCATCGAGTCGAGCTACGACGGCTTCGGGTTCACCTTCCACCGCGCCCGGTTCGACGACTGGCTCCACGACCGGGCCCGGGACCGTGGCGCCGACTTCCGGGTGGGCACCAGCGTCCGCGAGGTCGAGCCCCGTGCCGTCGCCGGGGACGGCGCGGGGGCCGGGGCCGTCGGCGGCGGTCCGACCGCCGGGGCCGGCGGTCCGGACCCCGCCGGCGGCCACCGGCTGACCCTGGCCGACGGGAGCGAGATCCTCGCCGACGCCGTGATCCTCGCCGACGGCCCCCAGCGAACGGTGACCACGGGCGTGCTGGACGAACTGCTCGACGGCGCCGCCGCGAGCGACCGGCTGGCCCCCACCGAGACCAACCACATCGCCTACCAGGAGCACCGCCGGATGCCCCCGGAGCTGTTCGAGTCCGGCCGTATCAAGTTCTGGTGGGGTGTCATCCCCGGCCACACGGCCTACCCGTGGGTCTTCCCCAACGACGACGGCGTCGCCCGGATCGGCCTGACCATGCCCATCGGGATGGACCGCGACGCGTTCGACGCCGACGAGTACGCCCTGCTCCGCGAGGACGACGAGCGGATCCCCGACGGCGCGGAGTACGTCCGTCGGCTGCTGGAGTACGTCTACCCCGACTACGACGTCGAGGACTTCCCGCTCGTCGAGGACCGGGGCAAACACGACGGCACCGAGACCTACCCGATCTCCTCGACCCACCCGATCGAGTCGCCCGGCGAGGCGGGCGTCGCGGTGGTCGGCGGGGCGATGGGCGCGACCTCGGCCTTCCACGAGGGCGGGGACCACGTCGCGGTCCGGACCGGCAAGATCGCCGGCCGACTGGCCGCCGAGGGGCGGCTCGACCGCTACAACGACGCCTGGCGGGAGGCGATCGGCGACGAGGTGTTGCGCAACGCCGCGATGGCCTCCGTGGTCCGGGAGTACGACCCGGACGACTGGGACCGCACGTTCGCGGCGGCCGACCGGATGGTGAACACCGACGGCCCGCTGTGGCGCCAGGCCGCCGCCGCCCGGCTCACCGGTCTGCGCCTGTTCGTCGACTACAAGCTGGCGAAGCGACGGTTCCGCGACGGCGGCTACCTCCAGATCCGACGCGACGACTACGCCACGTCCCGGTGACGCGACCCGACGTGTCGCAATGGTTAATCCGGCCGGCCCCGAACGTCGGAGGGCGTGCCTCTAGTCCCCGCCCGAGGCCCGGTCACCGGGACGATGACAGCGCGGCGAACCCGGGCACGCGACAGGTGTCGGGGCCACCGCGAACGCCCCGCGCCCGGCACGAGGGTTAGCCGGCCGACGCGGCACGCCGCCGGGGACGACGCCGGTCGTTAGTGTTCCGGGCGACACCTCTCGTCATCCGTAGCCGTACACTCGTCTGTCCCTTCTCCGGCCGGGATCACGCTCTGCCGGTACCGTGTCCCCGAGGATGGAGCACCTCCCGACTGACCGTCGCTCGGGGACCCGATAGTAGAAACGTTAACCGGGTTGCCTGTGCTACCGACGGTATGGCCACGGCCGTCAAGATGGACGAGGAGACGAAATCGAAACTCGAGGAGTTGCAGGCCGAGATCAAGCTGAAGACCGGGAGGAAAGTCACCCAACAGGAGGTCCTCGCTCGTCTCGTCGAGTCGGCCGTCGAGTCACGGTCGGCGTTCGTCGACTCGTTCAGGGACAGCCCCGAAGCCCTCTCCGACGAGGAGATCGAGCGGTTCAACCGGGGGACGATCTCCTCGGGCGTCGAGACGGACGAGGAAGACATCGGCGACGTCCTGTACGGATGAGCGTCTTCGTGGACACGGGCGTCCTCTATGCCCACCACGACACCGACGCCAGCCGTCACGAGACCGGGACCGCCGCTCTCAACGGCGTTCTCCGGGCCGCGGAGTACGGTCGGGTGATGACGAGCGACTACGTCTACGACGAGGTCGTCACCCTCACGCAACGACGGACCGGCTCCGTCGCGGACGGTATCGAGATCGGACGGCGAATCCGCGGCGAGGGCTATCCCGACGCGATCGAACTCCTGTACTCCTCGCGTGGGCTGTTCGAGGACGCCGTGGAGGTGTACGAACGGTACGCGGACCAGGAGCTCAGCTTCACCGACGCGACGACCGTCGCGATGGTCGAGCACCACGACGTCGACGCCGTGTTGAGTTTCGACGACGGCTTCGACGGCGTGGTCGATCGACTCGCTCCCGAATCGATCGATCCGTGACTGACTCTGCCCCCAGGGGTTCGCGGCACGGTACGACGGGGTCGTAGCGGAGTCTACCGGTAGATTCGTCTCCAGCAGTGTTCCGGGCGACACCCCCGACTCCCCGAGACGACGGCTCGGACCGAGCGACCCGCCGTCGAACCGCTCATGTCCCTCCGCCGAGACGTCCCCACGGATGACCGAGGACCAACACGACCTGCGTCGGTTCGTCGAGGCCCAGGAGTCGGTGATCGAGCGCGCCAAGCGGGAGCTACGGGCGGGCCGCAAGCGCACCCACTGGATGTGGTTCGTCTTCCCGCAGATGGAGGGGCTGGGCTCCAGCGCCCGGTCGCGTCGCTACGGGATCGCCTCGCGCGAGGAGGCCGAGGCCTACCTGGCACACCCGGCGCTGGGACCGCGCCTGCTCGAGTGTACCGGGATCGTCAACGCCCTGGACGGGCCCTCCGCGAACGAGGTGTTCGGCTCGCCCGACGACATGAAGTTCCGCTCCTCGATGACGCTGTTCGACGCGGTCGCCGACGACCCGAGGCCGTTCGCCACGGCCCTGGAGCGGTACTACGACGGCGAGCGGGACCCGAGAACGCTGGAACTGCTCGACGAGGAGTAGTTTCCCCGGACTCTTCACCCATAGTCGACAGGTACGACCGTGCTCCCCTCGGCTCACTTCGCCGTCGCGCTGTTGCCCGCCGCGGCGTACGTGGTGGTCAGAGACCGGCGGCTCCCGACGCTGCGCTTCGGGGCGGTGGTCTTCCTCGGGAGCCAGTTCCCGGACCTGGTCGACAAACCCCTGGCCCACCAGTTCGGCGTGCTCCCGTCGGGCCGGGTGTTCATGCACTCGCTGCCGACCGCCCTCCCCGTGATGATCGCGGTGGCGCTGTACGGCCGGCGGACCGACCGTCCCAGGGTGGCCGGCGCCTTCGTCTTCGCTCACCTCTCGCACCTGCTGGCCGACAACTACCGGCCGCTGTTGGAACGGCCGCCGCGGATCCGGTCGGACCTGCTGTGGCCGCTCGTCCGGCCGGTCGACAGGCCGGTCGTCCCACACTGGGCCGGCGAGGGCGGGATCAACGTCGCCCTCTGGACGGTCTTCTCGGTCGCCGTGCTCTCCGTGACCGCCTTCCTCCTCGTCACCGACGTGCGGGAGCGGTTCGACCGCTGAGCGCCGCCGGGGGACGGTCCGACGTGGCGTTCCCGACCCTGCTCTCCGGGGCGAGACGGGCCGGCGGGTCGTTCGCGGGGCTGACGCTCGCGCTGTTCGCAATCGCCGGCCTCGCGGTGGCGCGCGCGGAACACGGCGTGGTCCCGCGGGCCGCCCTCGTCGTCGGCGCGCCGGCCGTCGTCGCCGCGCTGCTCGTGGAGACCTACCTGTACAACGAGCTCCTGTTCCACACCGGCGCCGGCTTCCGGCTGCTGTCGTACAGCTTCCTGTTCGTCCGGTCGTCCGTCGTCGCCGCCGCCGTCCGCCTGCTACTCCGTCTCCGTGGCCGCCGACGGCGGGGCTCCGACGAGTGATCGGTCCGGGCGGAGGGATCCGTCCCGCCGATCGTCGGACGATCCGGACGAAAAGCGGTTCGGAGGGCGATCGACGCGTCAGTCGTCCGACGGGCGGGAGCGTCGGTAGACCGGCGAGCCCGCCAGCCGACGGGCCGGCGCGTTACAGGTCGAGCCGTCGGACGGTGGTGCCGGCGGACTCGGGGTCCTCGGCGCCGGCGGCGACGACGATCCGGTTGCCGCCCCGCTCGATGTCGACGGTCGTCTCGAAGTCGGTGTCCTCGACGTCGACGACGGTCCTGTCGACGGGCGAGGTGACGGCGACCCGCTCGCCGGTGGTCTCGCCCGAGACCACCAGGCTGTCGCCCCGGAACTCCGTGTCCACGCGCAGCGCGGGACTCCTGTCGGGCCGGTGGAGCCCCCGCTCCAGGTAGCGCTCGGCGACGAAGCCCGGGGTCTCGACCGGCCGGCCGGCGTCGATGCCGTGGGCCAGACGGACGAACTGCGCCATCGACCAGGCCAGCGGCGTCGCGGACCCGGTCCCCTCGCCGAACTGCCAGTCGTAGTCGGTGGCGTGCTGGCGGTCCCACACCTGTTCGGCGATCATCCGGCCGGAGTTCGCGAACTCCTGCATCGCGTGCAGACAGTCCTCGGGGTCCAGGTCGGGGTCCTCCCGGCGGAGTTCGTACTCGCCGCGCTCGCCGGTCAGGAGCGGCCAGAGCCGCCCCTTCCCCTTGTCCTCGACCGACCAGGGGGCGCCGGCGTCCCCGCGGGCGCGCTCTCCGTAGCCGTCACCGTTGTAGCGGTAGAAGCCGGCCGCGGAGCCGGCGTCGACCCGGATCGTCTCGTCGACGGTCGCGACGGAGTTGCGCACCGTCTCGTCGTCGGCGGGTTTGATCCCCAGACGGACCAGGTCCAGGAAGCCCGCGTCGACGATGTCCCGTTCGTCGAGCGTGGGGCCGTCGTTGGCGAGCGTCCGCAGGTGGCCGGCGTCCGGGTCGCCGTCCCGGGTGATCCGGGTGTAGTACGGCGTCCGGTCGCGCCGCTCGGTGCCGGTGGTCGTGGCGGTCCAGTCCTCGACGTGGTCGGCCCAGTGGTCGGCCAGGGCGAGCCACACCAGCGCATCGGCGTCGTGGCCGGTGTCTCCGGCCACCTTCGCCGCACACGCCAGGCCGGCTATCTCGGCGGCGATCGACGACGGCGAGTAGCCCGCCTCCTCCTCCCAGCGCTCCTGGGCGGTCTCCGGGCCGTGGCGGGCGACGTAGTCGGCCGACCGGCGGAGGTTCTCGTAGCCGTAGTCGACGTCCTCGAAGCGCAGGCCCCGCTCGTGGAGGTGGTAGGCCATCACCTGCGGGTAGGAGATGTTGTCCATCTGCTCGCCCCCCCAGCGGGTGATCCCGTTGACGTAGGTGTTCTGCGGGATGAACCCGGAGTCGTCCTGCTGGTAGCGGTAGACGTAGGCCAACTGGTCGGCCGCCTCGTCGACGTCGGCGACGGCGTCGAGGACGGTGAACACCTGGTAGAGGTCACGCGACCAGACGAAGTTGTAGCCGTACCCC
>CAZMWG010000131.1:0-8398 GCA_964569925.1 uncultured Halobacteriales archaeon
CCGTGGTGGTCTTCCCCGACCCCTGGAGGCCGGCGAGCATGATCGTCTGCCCCTCCAGCGGGAGCTCCGTGGACTCCCCGACCAGGTCGACCAGTTCCTCGTAGACGATCCGCAACACCCAGTCCCGCGGGGTGGTCCCGCCGGGGGGCTCCTCGTCCAGGGCGCGGGACTTGATGCTGTCCGACAGCTCCTGGACCAGCGAGACGTCCACGTCGGCCTGCAACAGCGACCGCTGGATCTCCTTGACGACGTCGTCGACGTCCTCCTCGGAGATGCGGGACTTCCCCCGGAGGTCGTCGAGCGTCCCCCTGAGCGAATTCCCGAGATCGTCGAGCACCATTTGTCCCCGGTACGCCACCGGCCCGCTAAAGGCTTGTCGTCGGTCGACCGGGTCGTGTTCGGCTACGTGAATAGTGCCGTCGGAGCCAGTGAGACGGCCTCGAAAGCTCCGGACGCTCTTCCTTCCGGCCTCGGTCGTTGTCGGTGAACGAGTACCACCGTCGACCGTCGAGGCCGCGGCGCCAACCTACAACACGCCGGCGGCCGACCGGCGGACATGGGCTATCACCGGATCGACCCCACGGACCTGCCGTCGACCGAGGACTACCCCTGTGACCGGCGCGGGGTCTCGGACGCCGCCGAACTCGCCGCGCTCCACCTCGCGACCTACGAGATGGCGCCCGGCGAGACGCTGGCCCGGAGCTACCACTACCACGAGCGCCGCGAGGAGGCCTTCCACGTGCTCTCGGGGACCCTCCACGTGGAGACGCCCGACGGCGAGTTCGCCGTGCCGGCCGGCGAGACGTTCGTCGCGGAACCGGACAGCCCCCACCGGGCCTACAACCCCGCGGACGCCGACGGGCCGGTCCGGGTGTTCGCCGCCGGCGCGCCCAAGTCCGACATCGCGCGCCCCTACGACCCGGCGGCCGGGGAGGGCTGAATCGTGCCGGCGAGCGGGTCCTACCCGAACAGCAGGGCGATCACCGGCAGGGCCAGCAGGACGGCACCGATCACCAGGAGGGCGGTGCCCATCCATCGCGGGAAGACCGACATGTCGGGGACCATGGGCTCGCTCGTTCGATCGGTCACGTCGGGTCGACGGTCACGACGCGGTAAGGGCCTTGTGACGCCGTCGAGCGGCGGGCTCGGACCGGCGAGGTCGTCGCCGGCGGGCGGCGGACAGCGGCAGTCTTTTCTCGGCGCCGCGAGCAGCCGACGTCATGACGACAGCGACGCGGGAGGCGATCGTCGACAGCGGTGTGACGGCGGTCCTGCGGGGGATCGACGAGGACGACATCGTGCCGGTCGCCCGGGCGATCCACGAGGGCGGGGTGCGGGCCATCGAAGTGACCGCCGACGCCACGCGCTGCAGCGAGATGATCGCGGCCGTCGACCGCGAACTGTCCGACACGGACGCCGTGATCGGCGCGGGGACCGTGATGGACGCCGCGGCGGCCCGCAACGTCATCGAGGCCGGGGCGGAGTTCGTGCTGGCGCCCAATCTCGACGAGAGCGTGATCGAGGTGTGTAACCGTGCGGGCGTGGTGTCGGTGCCGGGCGTGATGACGCCGACCGAGGCCGACCGGGCGATGGCCGCCGGCGCGGACATGCTGAAGATGTTCCCCGCCTCGACCGTCGGGCCGGGCCACATCGGCGCGCTCCGGGGGCCGCTGGGCGACATCGACGTCATGCCCACCGGCGGCGTCGACACGGACAACGTGGCCGACTACTTCGAGGCCGGCGCGGTCGCGGTCGGCGCCGGCTCCGCGCTGGTCGACTACGACGCGATCGCCGACGGGGACTGGGACGGCGTCCGGGAGTCGGCGGCCGCGTTCGTCGAGGCCGTCGAGGACGCTCGCCGCTGAACAGGTCCGTCGGAGACGCTCTTCGCTGAACGGGTTCGTCCGAGACGTCCGCCGTCGCCGAGCGGGTTCGTCGGAGAAACCTGCGGCCGGTCGCGGGGAGTCGCCGCGGGTCCCCCGGGAGGGGGTCAGAGCCGGCGGTGGACGAGCACCATCAGCCCACAGGCGGCAAGCGGCGGGACGACGGCGGCCCAGGCCGGCAACCCGTAGAGGGCGGAGACGACGGGTGCGAGGAGGCCGGCGGGCTCCTCGCGGAAGCCCGCGGGCGCCGAGATGACGAGCGTCAGGTAGATCGACAGCGCGAACAGGTAGCCCGTCGCGGCCAGCGCCCGGTCGTGACCGGCGGAGCTCCCGGTCCGGCGGTGCCGGCGAGCCGAAAGGAGGATAGGGCCCAGGAGCGGCGCCACGACGAGCGAGCCGACCAGGATGAAGAAGGCCCGCGAGAAGGTGAACGTGCCGCCGCCGACGCCGCCGGTGTTCTGTGAACTCATCAGCACCACCACGCCGATGACGAAGCCCAGCGCCACCAGCGAGGAGAGCAGCCCGCCGACCACGACGTACGAGCGCAGGAGACGGGACTCGCTGCGCCGGAAGGCGTAGGGGATCGCCCCCAACACTCCGCCGTAGGCGTCGTCGTCGACGTCCCCCGTCGCGGCGTCGGCTCCCGCGTCGCCGGCGGCGCTCGTGTCTGCCATCGGCCGCCCTAGACGCGGCCGGCGGTTAAGCGCGACGGATGTTCGTGGACGGGGCCGACGCTGTGAGCGCGACGACCGCGGCAGCCGGACGGTCCGAGCGGACACGGCTCCGCCCGGACCATGGGACACGACGGGACGACTCCGGGCTTTTTCCGGCGTGGCCGTGACCCGGCGGACATGCAGGTGGACATCGGCAACGCGCTGGCGGCGACGGCCGACCCGGGGGTCACCCGCGAGACGCTCGCGGAACTGGGAGTGGCGGCCGCTCACGACCGGATCGCCCGCGGCCGGGCGGACGACGACTTCGGCTACGCGGCGCTGAACCTTCCCTCGCGGACCGACCCGGACGCGATCCGGGCGGCCGTCGAGCCGGTGGTCGACAGCGAGGCGGTGCTGACGGTCGGCATCGGCGGCTCCGCGCTGGGCGCGCGGACGATCACGGCGGCGCTGGCGCCGGGGGCCGACCACCGCTGTCTGGACAACGTCGACCCGGAGCACGTCCGCCGGACGCTCGCGGAGCTACCGCTCGCCGACACGGCGATCAACGTCGTCTCGCGGTCGGGCACGACCGCCGAGACGCTGTCGAACTTCCTGGTCGTCCGGGAGGCGATGGCCGAGGCCGGCGTCGACTGGACCGAGCGGACGGTCGTCACCACCGGCGAGGACGGGCCGCTGCGCGAGGCTGCCACGGAGCACGACCTCCCGACGCTGTCGGTCCCGGACGGCGTCCCGGGCCGGTTCGGGGCGCTGTCGGCCGTCGGGCTCGTCCCGGCGGCGATCCTCGACGGCGGCTCGACGGGCCCGGACGTCGACTTGGAGGGGCTGCTCGCCGGCGCCGCGACGGTGGCCGACGGGCTGGGGCCCGACCCCCTGGACTGTCCGGCCTACGCCTACGGCGCGGTCGCCCACGCCCTGGAGGAGCGGGGCGCGGCGGTGAACGCGATCATGCCCTACGCCGAGCGGCTGGAGCCGTTCGCGGAGTGGTTCGCCCAGCTGTGGGCCGAGAGCCTCGGGAAGGGGGGACGGGGCCAGACTCCGGCGCGGGCGCTGGGCGCGACCGACCAGCACTCCCAGCTCCAGCTGTACCGCGCCGGCCCGCGGGACAAGTTAGTGACGCTGGTCCGGCCGGCCGAACGGACCGAGACGGCGCCGGTCCCCGAGCCCGACGCGGCGTCGCTGTCCTACCTGGAGGGGGTGGAGCTGGGCGGGCTGCTGGACGCCGAGTTCGCGGCGACGGAGGCGAGCCTGGCGGCGGCCGGCCGACCCAACGTCCGGATCGAGGTCGACCGGCTCGACGCCGAGGGGCTGGGTGCCCTGCTGTACGGCTGTGAGGCCGCCTGTGTGCTGGCCGGCGAACTGGCGGACGCCGAGACGTTCACCCAGCCGGCCGTCGAGTGGGGCAAGCGGGCCGCCCGGGCGCTGTTGCGCGGCGAGGAGACCGCCGAGACCCGCGCGATCGAGGACAAGACGACGCTGCTCGTGGACTGAGGGCGACCCCGGCGACCGCTCCATCCGGCGGTCACCGACAGGTCGAAAGGGGTGGGTCCCCTACCGTAGATCGATGGCAACGGATCTCTACCGCCCGGCGGACCTGGACGTGCGGCTGCGGGCCGTCGGCCACGGGCTGGGAATCATCCTCGGCGCGTTCCTGCTGGCGGTCGTCACGGTCGTGACGGTCGGGCAGGTCGCCAGCCTGGCGGGGTTCCCGCTCGACTCCGACTCGACGAGCGGCTACGTCGTCTCGGCCGCCCTCCAGTTCGTCGCGTTCATCGTCGCCGCCGTGGGCTACCTGTGGTACCGGGCGGACTTCTCGCTCGTCCACTGGCGCCGCCCGCGCCTGCGTGACCTCGGCTGGGTGGTGCTGGGTATCGTCGCCCTCTACGCGGTCAACCTCGCCGTCGGTCTCGTCAGCACGGCGTTGGGCGTCCAGAGCGCCCAGAACGCCGTCGTCGAGGCCGGACAGAACAACCCGGAGCTGTTCCTTTACATGATCCCGATCACGATCCTGCTTGTCGGTCCCGGCGAGGAACTGCTCTTCCGTGGGATCGTCCAGGGGTGGTTCCGGCGCGCGTTCGGCGTCGTCCCCGCCCTGGTCGGCGCGAGCCTCCTGTTCGGGGTCGTCCACGCCGGCGCGCTCGTCGGCGGCGGCAAGCTCGTCTACATCGCCGCCGCGGCGCTTCTCGGACTCGTCCTGGGCGTGCTCTACGAGCACACGGAGAACATCGCGGTACCGGTCGTCGTCCACGGCCTCTGGAACACGTTCCTGTTCGGCGTCCAGTACCTCGTGGCGACCGGCGCGGTGCCGATGCCGGGGTGACTCGCCGCCGGACTCCCTGGTTCGTGTCGTCCCCCGGTGAGTCCGACGGACGTCCGACGGGGAGTTAACTGCCCGGGCGTGTGTTACCGTATCATGCCCACCCGGTACACGGTCGTCTGCGACGACGACCGGGCCCGGGAGGTCGAACGACTCGCCAGGGAGTACGGGGTGACCCAGGCGGAGGTGCTCGCACAGCTCGTGGACCTGGGTCTGGAGCGGGTCGAAGGGGTCGACGAGCGGCGTTAGGCCGGGTTCTTCCGGGAGAGGCCGCTGCCACAGATCGGGCAGCGGTCGTGGTTCTCGTCGAACTCGCGGCCACACCCGCCACACTGGAAGCGCCAGTCGCGGCGCTCGTCGATCCCGTCGCGGGCGATCACCTCGACGCCGACCGACAGCTTCTCGGCGACGTTCTGCATCGCGTAGTCGTCGGTGACCAGCCGGCCGTCGAGCTCGAAGGCGGCGGCGATCAGGCGGACGTCGGTGCCCGAGAGCTCGGCGAGGTCGCCCGTCTCGCCGGCGGCCCGCTCGACGCGCTCGACGGTCCCGGGCTCGGGGACGTGGACGTGCATCCCCGCGCCCTCCATCGCCTCGAAGCGGTAGGCGCTCTCGTCCTCCAGTTCCTCGCGGACGGCGGGGACCGAGGCGACCGGCTCGTCGGTGTGGTACTCGCGGATGAAGGCGGAGGCGTCGAGAACGTGCATCTCAGCGTTCGACGATCACGTGGTCTTTCACCGCCCGCACGCGGCCGACCGGCACCAGCAGCCGGCCGGCGTCGTCGCGGTCGAAGCCCGTCTCGCCGAGCGCCTCCCGCGGGTCGATCACCAGGTCGCCCAGCGCCCCGGACTTGATGTCCATGGTGATGTTGTAGAGGCTGCCCAGTTCGGCGCCGTCGGTCCCCGTCACGTCCTTCCCGGAGAGGTTCTCCGCGAGGATCTCTGCCATGGCCCCCCTTTCCGTGTCCGCTCACATAAACGCCACGGGCCGGGGGTATCACGACGCTTACGACGGTCGCGCCCGACGATGGGGTGTGTACCGGAGACAGTACCTGGCGCTGGCCGGCGCGGCCGCCGGTCTCGCCGGCTGTTCGAGCGACGGCGGCGACGGCGGCGCCACGGCGACGGAGGCGACGACCGACACCCCCACCGCGACGGAGCCGGAGACGGAGACGCCGGCTCGGACTCCGACGGCCGCGGGCACGGAGACGGAGACGCCGACCCGGGCTCCGACGGCCACCGCCACGCCGACGGCGACGGAGACGCCAACCGACACCGTCGCGCAGGTCGTCGAGGTGGGGGCCGGGGGGTTCAACTTCTCCCCGGAGCGCTTCGAGGTGGCGGTCGGCGACACGGTCCGCTGGGTGTGGCGGAGCAACAACCACAACGTGGTCCCGGAGTCGACGCCCGAGGGGAGCGACTGGGGCGGCACCGAGGGGGGCGGCGGCGACCTCTACGACCGCGGCCACGTCCACGAGGCGACCTTCGAGACGGTCGGCGACTACGCCTACCGCTGTAGCGTCCACGGGGGCGGAGGGATGGTCGGCTCGTTCACCGTCGAGGGGTGAGTCGCCGTCCGGGTCCGGGGCGACGGCGTCCCGGAGCCGCCGGCGTGACTCCGCGGGACCCGACCCGGCCGCCGGCACGCGGCCGTGACGATGCACTTAACTGGTGCCGACGACTCCTTCCTGACAACTTCTGGTGACCCGTATGGCCGACACACACGCCGACGCCGATACCGACGCGGAGGACGGGCCGGGGGCGCTGCGGACGCCGATCGTCGCGGTGCTCGGCCACGTCGACCACGGGAAGACGAGCCTGCTGGACGAGATCCGTGGCTCGGCGGTGGCCGCGGGCGAGTCCGGAGCGATCACCCAGCACATCGGCGCGACGGCGGTGCCCCTGGACGTCATCTCGACGCTCGCCGGCGAACTCGTCGATCCGACGGACTTCGACCTGCCGGGCCTGCTGTTCATCGACACGCCGGGTCACCACTCCTTCTCCACGCTGCGCTCGCGGGGCGGCGCCCTCGCCGACATCGCCATCCTGGTGGTGGACGTCAACGACGGCTTCCAGCCCCAGACCCTCGAGGCCGTGGAGATCCTCAAGCGCACCCAGACGCCCTTCGTCGTCGCCGCGAACAAGATCGACACCGTCCCGGGGTGGAACCCGGTGGAGGGACGCCCCTCCCGGGTGGCCATCGAGGCACAGTCCGACCGGGTCCAGTCGGACCTCAACGAGATGCTCTACGAGATCATCGGCGAACTGTCGGACAACGGCTTCTCCGCGGACATGTACTGGCGGGTCCAGAACTTCCAGAACAACATCGGCGTCGTCCCGGTCTCGGCGGAGACCTCCGAGGGGATCCCGGACCTGCTGACGGTGATGATGGGGCTCTCCCAGCGGTACATGAAGTCGGAGATGGCGATCGACGTCGGCGGACCCGCCGTCGGCACCGTGCTGGAGGTCACGGACGCCCGCGGGTTCGGCACGACCATCGACGCCGTGATCTACGACGGCACGATCCGGGACGACGACCGGATCGTCGTCGGGGGGCTCGACGGCCCGATCGTCACGGACGTCCGGGCGCTGTTGAAGCCCCGGGCGCTGGAGGAGATCCGCACCGAGGGCCAGTTCGAGCGGGTCGACTCCGTCGCGGCCGCCGACGGCGTGAAGATCGCCGCCCCCGACCTGGACGACGCGATGGCGGGCGCCCCCGTCCGGGTGGTCCGGGACCGCGACGAGACGACGGTCATCGGCGAGGTCGAGGAGGAACTGGCCGGCATCGAGGTGACCACCGGGGAGGAGGGGATCGTCGTGAAGGCCGACACCCTGGGGTCGCTGGAGGCGCTGTCGAACACCCTGGAGGAGGCCGAGATCCCCGTGATGCGCGCCGAGGTCGGCGACGTGGCGCCCCGCGACGTCCGGGTGGCCGAGACCGCAAACGAGCCCACCCACCGCGTGATCCTCGCGTTCGGGGTCGACGTGCTCGACGGCGCCCGCCGACTCGCCGACCAGGAGGACGTCAGACTGTTCGAGCACGAAGTGATCTACCGGCTGATCGAGGACTACGAGGACCACGTCCAGGCCATCGAGGAGGCCCAGCAGACCGAGATCCTGGACAACATCACCCGGCCGGCCCGGTTCCGGATCCTGCAGGACCACACCTTCCGGCAGTCTGACCCGGCGGTGGTCGGCGTCGAGGTGGGGTCGGGCACGCTCCACCGCAACGTCAACGTGGTCCGGTTCGACGGCGACGAACCCGAGCGGGTGGGACTGCTGAAGTCGATCCAGGACGAGGGCGAGGACGTCGAGGAACTGCTGACCGGCGAGCGGGCCGCGGTGTCCATCGACGGCCCGACCGTCGGCCGTCAGATCGAGGAGGGCGACGAACTGTGGACGGAACTGCCCGAGAAACACGCCAAGATCCTCGAACAGGAACTGACCGACGAGTTGCCCGGCAACGAGCGGGAGGCGCTGTCGATGTACCTGGAGAAACAGCGCAAGCGCGACCCGTTCTGGGGGAAGTAG